>DASWJQ010000195.1:0-113996 GCA_036397095.1 Anaerolineales bacterium | reverse complement strand
GGCCGCTGCCACAATGGCATGACGGCCAAGGGATTTCTCGACATCACCAGCTATGACACCGTCCTGACCGGCGGCAACTCGGGCCCCGGGGTGGTGCCGGGCAATCCCGATGCAAGTGAGCTGATCCGCAAGCAGATGCGCGGAGGGCATTACGAGCAGCTGACGGACGCGGAGTTGGAGGCGCTGCGGGCCTGGATCGCCGCCGGCGCGCCTAACGAGTAGCCCGACCTAGACTTCCCGAAAGTCCTCTCATGAGCCATTTCAACTACGCCGCGCCGGGTGGCTCTTGGCCCCCGGTGCAGTTGCCGGACGTCAGACTTTCGGGTAGTCCCTCTGCAGCAACCCGGGGGGCGAACCTCGCAGGACAATCGCAATGCCCCTCAGCGACAATTGTCACTTGAGGAGACCAGCGGTCGCCTATATCATTGACCGTACAACTGAATAAGCGTACAGGCTGGGTGCCCGCTCCCCCGGATGGGAGGGCACAATGGCGAAGCCGGTGACGATCCAATCGGATCCAGGCCGGCGCTGACCCGCAACTGTGAGCCGCTTCGGCGGCGAGCCAGGACGCCCGCCCGGTCTGTGTTTTAGCCACTCTCGAGGAAGGGGTGACGAACGCTGATCTTTGGACCCAACCCCTGCCCGACAAGGCAGGGGTTTTTGTTACCGGCACACAAGATCGATGTCCGTGGGAGGACACCATGAAGAAGCTTGTGCTCTTGATTGTCCTTGCGCTCATCCTGGCAGCTTGCGGCTCGCCGGCCCCGGCGGCCACACCCTTGCTGGCCACCGACCCGCCGGCGGAACCAACCGCCGAGCCAACCGAAGCGCCGCCACCAACCGAAGAGCCGATCGTCGAAACCGACGGCTTGGGGCGAGAGGTGACATTGGCCAGGCCGGCCCAGCGCATCGTTTCGATGGCGCCGTCCAACACCGAAATTCTGTTCGCTCTCGGTGCCGGGGACGAGGTCGTCGGGCGCGATGACTTCTCCGATTACCCGCCCGAGGCCGAAGCCGTCGCCAGCATCGGCAGCACTTATGGGGACTTGAATACCGAGACGATCGTCGGGCTCGAACCAGACCTGGTGCTGGCTGCCAGCATCACGCCGTCCGAGCACATCGACGCGCTCGAAGCCGTCGGCCTGACCGTGTTTGTCATGGGCAACCCGGCGAGCTTTGAAGATCTGTTCGCCAATATCGTGCTGGCGGGCCGCTTGACCGGCCGGCAGGCGGAGGCCGAGGCGTTGGTTGCCGATATGCAAGGGCAGTATGAAACGGTAGTTGCAGCCACGCAGGGCCTGGAGCCCGTTTCGGTCTTCTATGAGGTCGACGGCAGCGATCCGTCGGCGCCGTGGACGACTGGGTCCGGCACCTTCCAGCAGATGATGTTTGACATCGTCGGCGCCGAAAACGTGGCGGCCGACATCGACGGCTGGGGCCAGATGAACCTGGAGCAGATCGTGGTGCGCGATCCGCAGGTCATTATCTTCGGCGCCGGCCCGTTCGTCCCGACTACGGTCGAATCGCTCAAGGAGCGGGCCGGCTGGGGCGGCATAGGGGCCGTGACCGAAGACCGTGTGTATGCCATCGACACCGATCTGCTCGACCTGCCTGGCCCACGTCTGGTTGAGGGCTTGCTGCAACTGGCCATGGTCCTTCACCCGGAGGCCTTCGCCGAGTGAGCGTAGACAGCCTGCCAGCGCCAGCCGCCGATCGCGTTCGGCGGCTGGCACCGTGGCTCTGGACCAGCGGCTCGCTGCTGCTGGCAATCGTCATGAGCGGTGCCGTCGGGCCGGTCACCATCCCGCCCGGCACCGTGGTCGGGCTGCTGTTGGAGCGCTTTGACCTGCTGGCCGAAGCCATTGAAGCACCCGAGACCTTCCGCACTATCCTGTTCGAAATCCGGCTGCCCCATGCCGCGCTGATGGCCTTGGCCGGGTTGGCGCTGGGTGCCAGCGGCGCCGCCTATCAGGGCTTGTTTCGCAATCCGCTGGCCGATCCTTACATCCTGGGCGTGGCTTCTGGAGCAGGATTGGGGGCCATTCTGGCGATGACCGTCCACTGGCCGACGACCGTCTTGGGCATGGCGACCATCCCGCTGGCCGCCTTTGTGGGGGCGATTGGCACGGTCAGTCTGGTATATGCCGTCGCCCGCGTAGGCCGCGCCACCCCGGTGACCACGCTGCTGCTGGCCGGTGTAGCCGTCGGCACCTTCGCCTCGGCCATCACCAGCCTGATCATGCTGTTGTCGACCTCGGAACTGCGCCGGGCGATTTCATGGCTGCTGGGCGGCTTCTCGCTCGGCGGTTGGGAGCCGGTGCTGGCCTCGATCCCCTACCTGTTGGTCGGCGTCGGTGCGCTGGTGGCGCTGGGCCGGCCGCTCAATGTGCTCCAGTTTGGCGACGAAGAGGCGCTCCAGCTGGGGCTCAATGTCGAGCGCTTCAAGCTGGTGATCGTGGTGGCGGCCTCGCTGGTGGCGGCGACGGCGGTTGCCTTCACTGGCATCATCGCCTTTGTCGGCCTGATCGTGCCACACCTGGTGCGCATCCTGTGGGGCCACGACTATCGGCGGCTGATCCCGCTGGCGGCGCTTGGTGGTGCCAGCGTGCTGCTGGTGGCCGACATCCTGGCCCGGACCCTGCTGGCGCCGCGTGACCTGCCGGTCGGTGTCATCACCTCGGTGGTCGGTGCGCCATTCTTCCTGTGGCTGCTGCGCCGGGCCAAGAACGAGGTGTTCTGGTGAGCGCCCTGTTGACGTTTGACCAGGTCGCCGTCGGCTATCCGGGCCGGCCAGTGCTCGAAGGGCTGTCGATGGCGCTCGAATCTGGCCAGATGACGGCCATCGTCGGCCCCAATGGCGTCGGCAAGTCGACCATGATCAAGGTCGCCAGCGGCGCCCTGCGGCCCGACCACGGTCGGGTCATGATCAATGGTTTCGACGTGGCCGATCTGGAGCCGGCCGAGCGGGCCCGTCACCTGGCGGTCGTGCCGCAGGCGACGCGTGTGCCGCCGGCCTTCACCGCCGAGCAAGTTGTGCTGATGGGGCGAACTCCCTACCTGGGCTGGCTCGACCGCGAGGGACCCAGCGACCGGGCGGCGGCCGCCGAGGCGATGGCCCGCACCCGCATCACTGAACTGGCCGAGCGGCCGATGGGTGAACTGTCCGGTGGGGAGCAGCAGCGGGTGTTGGTCGCCCGTGCCCTGGCGCAATCGGCCAGGGTGTTGCTGCTCGATGAGCCAACGGCCCACCTCGACCTGCGTCACCAGGACGAGACGCTGAAGCTGGTACGGAGTCTGGCCACCGAACATGGGCTGGCTGTGCTGATCGCATTGCATGATCTCAACCTGGTAGCGCGTTTCTGCGACCGAGTAGCCCTCTTGTCCAACGGCGGCGTCAAGAAGCTGGGCGATGCTCGGCAAGTGCTGACCCCCGAAGTTCTGGCCGAGGCCTATGGTCTGGAGATCCATGTGATGGACCACCCCGTGCACGGCACGCCGCTTGTTCTGGCTGGATGAATTGGGTGAAACGATGAGCGCTAAGGCCGTGATGTGTCAGGGGACCGGTTCGCACGTCGGCAAGAGCGTGGTGGTGGCCGCGCTGTGCCGGCTGTATGCGCGCGACGGCTACCGGGTGGCGCCGTTCAAGGCGCAGAACATGTCCAACAACTCGTTTGTCACGGCCGACGGCGGCGAAATGGGCCGGGCCCAGGTGTTTCAGGCCCAGGCGGCCGGTGTCGAGCCGGTGGTCAACATGAACCCGATCTTGCTCAAGCCGGATGCCGACACCCGGGCCCAGGTGGTCCGCCTGGGCCAACCGGTCAGCGCCATGCAGGTGCGTGAATATCACGACTACCAGGCGCTGGCCTGGCCGGCAGTGACCGGGGCTTACGACCAACTGTCCCGCGAGTATGACTTGATCGTGCTGGAGGGCGCCGGCAGCCCGGCCGAAATCAACCTGCGCGACCGCGACATTGTCAATATGAAGATGGCTCAATATGCACGCTCACCGGTCATCCTGATTGGCGACATCGAGCGCGGCGGAGTGTTTGCCTCGCTGTATGGCACGGTCGAGCTGCTTGATCCGGACGAGCGCCGAATGGTCAAGGCCTTCCTTATTAACAAGTTCCGCGGCGATGCCAGCCTGCTGGATTCCGGCTATGAGAATCTGGCGGAAAGAACCAGCATCCCTGTGCTGGGGACGTTGCCCTACGTCTTCGGCCTGCCGGTCGATGAGGAAGACGCCGTCGTCCTGCAAGCGGCTGGCGGTCGGGTCGGCACCGGCGTGCTCGACATAGGCGTGATCCATCTGCCGCACATTTCGAATGCGACCGATTTCCAACCACTGGCGACCGAGGTCGACGTCACCATTCGCTACATCGAGTCGGCCGAGTCCTTTGGCCGGCCGGATGTCGTGATCCTGCCCGGGACCAAGAGCACGGTGGCCGACTTCGAGTGGATGCAGCGCCAGGGGCTGGCCCGTCTGGTCGAAGCCCATCGGCAGCGTGGCGGCTGGACAATTGGCATTTGTGGCGGCTACCAGATGCTGGGCGAGCGGATTCTTGATCCGGAAGGCGTTGAGTCGGGCCGGAAGGCAGTGCCGGGCTTGGGATTGCTGCCGGTCGTAACCACCTTCAAGGCCCGCAAGCGGCTGGTGCGGGTCGAAGCGATCAGCCGCTTGCCGGGGGTCGAGGCGCCGGTGCGCGGCTATGAGATACATCAGGGCCGGACCGAATCCGGCGATTTGCCGGCTGCCTTTCATCTGACGCGTCAGTTCGACGAGCCGATTGACCTGGCCGATGGTGCCGCCCAGGGGGTTGCCTGTTTTGGCACCTATCTGCACGGCTTGTTCGACCACGGTGGGTTCCGCCGCGCCTACCTGAATGCACTGCGGCAGCACAAAGACCTGGGACCGCTGCCCCCGCACGCGTATGACACCCGGCCCAAGGATTTCGATCAGCTGGCAGACTGGCTGCTGGACAATGTCGACCGGCCGCTGCTTGAGTCGGTCGTTGGACTTTCGTTGCGCAACTAGACCGGCGGCAATTGTTTGGCCGCCCGAGGAGACCCCCGAATGGATACTGTTGAAGAGATCGCCATCGAGATCCAGGCCCTGGATCAACAGGCAATGGAGTCCGCCCGGCAGCGGCAGCTGCAGCTGACCAAACCGCCCGGCAGTCTGGGCCGGCTGGAGGCGCTGTCAATCCAGTTGGCGGGCATTACCGGCCAGGCCCAACCGCGGGTCGATAGCAAGGCAATCGTGGTGATGGCCGGCGACCATGGCGTGACGGCCGAGGGCGTCAGTGCGTATCCGGCTGAGGTCACACCGCAGATGGTGCTGAACTTCCTGCACGGCGGCGCCGCCATCAACGTGCTGGCGCGCCAGGTTGGCGCCAGGGTCGTGATTGTCGATATGGGTGTGGCCGCACCGCTCGACCCGCACGATGACTTGCTCGACCGCAAGGTGGCGCTGGGCACGGCCAATATGGCCCAGGGTCCGGCCATGACGATCGAGCAAGCCGAAATGGCCTTGGCTGTCGGCAGGGACCTCGCCGCCCAATTGGCGGCGGAGGGTGTGCAGTTGCTCGGCACCGGCGAAATGGGCATTGGCAACACGACGCCGTCGTCGGCGCTGACGGCGGTGCTGACCGGCGCCCCGGTGGCCGATGTCGTCGGCCGCGGCACCGGCGTGGATGATGACGGGCTGGCGCGCAAGGTCGAGATTGTCGAGCGGGCGCTGCAGGTGAACCGGCCGGCGGCCGACGAGCCGCTGGCGGCCCTGGCCAAGGTCGGCGGTTTCGAAATCGCCGGTCTGGCCGGCTTGATCTTGGGAGCGGCCCAAGCGCGTGTTCCGGTTGTGATCGATGGTTTTATCACCGGTGCCGCCGCCTTGGTGGCGGCCCGACTGGCGCCGGCCGCGGTCGATTACATGATCGCTTCGCATCAGTCGGTTGAAATCGGCCATCGAGTCATCCTTGAGAACCTGGGTCTGGTGCCGTTGTTCAAGCTCGATCTGCGTCTGGGCGAGGGGACCGGCGCTGCGCTGGCAATGCACACCATCGAAGCGGCCGCCCGCGTGCTGCGCGAGATGGCCACCTTCGAATCGGCCGGGGTGAGCGACAAGGCGTGACCGGGCTGCGCTGGGCGCTTGGCTTCCTGACGATCCTGCCGGTCCGGCCCAAGGGCGAACTCGAGCCGGGCCAACTGGGCCGGGCGGCGATCTGGTATCCGGCGGTCGGGCTGGCCCTCGGCCTGTGTCTATGGGCGGCGCACGGGCTGTTGGGAATAGTTGTGCCGGCCGCGCTGACGGCGGGGCTGACCCTTGCGCTGTGGGTCGGGCTGACCGGCGGCTTGCACCTGGACGGGGTGGCCGATTGCGGGGATGGGCTGTTGGCCTCGGCCACGCCCGCCCGCCGGCTTGAAATCCTGTCGGATGTGCATGTTGGCGCTTTTGGTGTCGCCAGTTTGATCCTGGTCCTGCTGGTCAAAACCCTGGCGATCGGCTCCTTGGCGGCCAGCACCGGGCTGCTGCTGGCGCCGACGATTGCCCGCTGGACCGTGCTGCTGTTGGCCCGGGCCAAACCAGCCAGGGACGGGGGTCTTGGTGGTCGGCTGCACGCCGAACTCGGCTGGCCTAGCCTGCTGTGGGGGCTGCCGTTGCTGGCTGCCTGTGCCTGGCTGGGGTGGCAGGGAGTGGTCGCGCTCGTGCTGGGGCTGTCGACCACTTGGCTCCTTGGCCGGCTGGCGATGGCCCGGCTCGGGGGTCAAACGGGGGATGTGTTGGGCGCCTCGATCGAGCTGGTGGAGGTTGCTGTGCTGGTGGGCTTTTCCCTGCGCTGGGGAGGCTGACCCCGGTGCGCCTGGGAACCACATCCTACATCTTGCCGGCCGACATCCTGCCCAACGTGCAGTACCTGGCGCCGCGTGTCGACGACGTTGAGTTGGTCCTGTTCGAAGTTGACGACGGTCAGAACAACCTGCCGTCGACAGCCGTGGTTGGCGAACTGGCGGCGTTGGCGTCAGAGCACGACCTAAGCTACACGGTTCACTTGCCGCTCGACCTGCGCATGGGGGACGATGGCTCGACCGGTCACGCCTCGTTGGAGAAGGCCCAACGGGTGATCGAGCGCACCAAAGCGCTGGCACCATGGGCTTATGTGCTGCATCTTGAAGGCAAGCACATGACGGATTACGAAGCTTGGATCGACCAGGCCGCCTGCTCGCTGGAGCTGACCGCCGCCTGGGCGGGGGCCCCCGAATTGCTGGCCGTCGAGAATCTGGAAGGATACCCGCTGGATTTCATTGACCCGGTGCTTGAACGGGTGCCGGTTAGCCGCTGCCTGGACATTGGCCATCTGTGGGTCGATGGGCACGACCCGGTTCCATTCCTCGAGCGCCACCTGGCGCGGGCGCGGGTTATCCACTTGCACGGGCTGGGCAGCCGCGACCACCAATCGCTGAGCCACGCCGATTCGAAGGAGCTTGCCCGGGTGCTGCGGCCGCTGCTGGATCATGACTACCAAGGTGTTCTCACGCTGGAGGTTTTTGGCCAGGCCGACTTTGAGAGCTCGGTCGGGGCGCTGCAGGCGGCGGGGGTGCCATGGCCGGCCGGCTGACGCTGATCCTGGGAGGGGCCCGCAGCGGCAAGAGCAGTTACGCCGAGGCGCGTGCCGCCGGCGCAGCCAGCGTGCTGTACGTGGCCACCGCCCAGGCGCTTGACGACGAGATGGCGGCTCGCATTGCCGCCCACCAAGCCAAGCGGCCGGCGGCCTGGCGGACCCTGGAGGCGCCGACCGCGCTGGCAGCGGCGATCGCCGCCGCCGATGGCGTCTACGACACCCTGTTACTCGACTGTCTGACGTTGCTAGCCAACAACCTGTTTGCCGCCGGCGACGTCGATGATCCGGCCGCGCACCAGCGGGCTGAATCCGAATTGCTGCAAGAAATCGCGGACCTGGTGGCGTTGGCCGGCGAGTCGGACGCCGATTGGCTGGTCGTGTCAAACGAAGTCGGCCAGGGTTTGGTGCCGGCCTATCCCCTGGGCCGGGCCTACCGCGACGCCCTGGGTCGGGCAAACCAGCGGCTGGCGGCGGCCGCCGACGAAGTGGTGCTGCTGGTGGCTGGCTTGCCCATGTGGTTGAAGGGCGAGCGGTCTGCCTAGCCCATCGCCGAGCTAGATCCCAGGCTACCGACACCGAAGATCGGACTTCCCGGAAGTCCCGAAGCTGGACTTCCGGGAAGGCCGGTTTGTCTGCGCATGCACGATCCTCCACGCAGGCTGTCAGGCAATTGCACCCCAGAAGACGACCGGTTGAATACTCCAGCACAAACTGGGCGGCCATACTGCCGCCCGGCTTGATTCTCGGTTGGTGATGAATGTCATGGTTTTTGTACGCCAGTTGCGGACAAGAATTTCGGCCAGAACATGGGACAATAGGGGCACTTGTGAAATCCGGAACTAATACCGGATGCAAGCTATCGGCTTTCGAAGGAGGCCACCGTGTTACTCGTGCATTTGCTCATCGGAGCGCTGGCGACGGCAGCCCTGCTCGGGCTGTTCGACCTGGCGCGGCGCCGCCGGCTGGTCGTCCCGGTCTGGGCCTGGGTCCTGACTGTGCTCGGCCTGCTGTTCGGCGTGTTCGTGATCGAAGTCGTCGCAACCCTGCTGGCCGAAGGTGCGCCCCAGGCGGCGCTCGTGTCGGGCATCCTGCTCGGCCTGATCGCCGTCATCTGGGGCGTGCTGCTCGGCCGCTATGTTTTCGCCAAGCCAGTCACGGCTGCGGCGTAGGGAGGTATTAAATGTCTACCACGAAGGATCTAACTCGCCGCGATTTCGTCAAATCGCTCGGTTTGGCTGGCATGACACTGCCGGCTGTTACAGTGATCGGTCGGATCGGGTCCGATGAGCTAGTGACGTCGGAGGCCTTCGGTGGTTTCCTGATCAGGCGTCACGCTGCAGCCGATCCGCCCTACCAAGTCGACGATTCGATCTACCGGAGGTTTAACCAACACAACGAGGTATTCAGCCGGGCCGTATGGGATAAAGAGATCGTCGATGCCGAGGCACCCTATGCCAAGGTCCCCCTCGATCACATCATGGCCAATGATCCCGGCTTCAATCGGATGGATTACGCCTTCTACACAGCTTCCTGGACGGTGGCTACTGTTCAAGGAAACGGTGCAGGTGCGGTCGGCGGATCCAATGGTGGTCTGTACTCCTGGCAGCCTTTGCCCGGGTCTTTTCTGTCGCGTGCCCGCTTGACCGAAATGGGCCCGTGGGATATGGCCGGCTACACACCGCGCGAAGTGACCGATATCGTCAAGAAGGCGGCGCTGTTCTATGGCGCCTCGATGGCCGGCATTGCCGAACTTGATGAACGGTGGATTTACTCCCATCGCGATACAAAGGGCTACAGTGATCCGCCGAATATCGTGGCCCCGATCCTGTTCGAGGATGTCGATGTCCCTGAGGAGCGTGCGGACAAGACCCTGGTCATCCCGCGCTCGATGAAGTACGTCATCTCGATGGCGTTTGAGATGGACTACGACGGATACCAGTATCCGATCGGTGGTCCAGCCAACGCGGCCACGGGCAATGGCTACTCCAAGACGGCCTTCACTGCTGCCAGCCTGGCGGAATTCATCCGAGGCATGGGCTATCATGCCATCCCAAGCGGCAACTGTACTGGATTGAGCATTCCGATTGCCGTGGATGCGGGGTTGGGTGAACTTGGCCGCAACGGCATGTTGATCACGCCTAAGTACGGCCCTCGCGTCCGATTGGGCAAGGTCATTACGGATATGCCCTTGACGCCGGACAGCCCGATCTCGTTCGGCGCCACAGAGTTCTGCGAGATTTGCGGCAAATGCGCCGATACCTGCCCGGCGGGTGGGATCATCAAAGGTCAAAATCAGCGAACCTATGATGCCCGCAATATCTCCAACAACCCGGGCGTGTACAAGTGGCCGGTAGACGTCGTGGCCTGCCACATGGTCTGGTCTACCAGCGGCATGAGCTGCCACAACTGCATTCGAGTTTGCCCTTTCAATAAGCCTGAAGGTTGGCTGCACGACGCCACTCGATCACTTATTGGCATGCGCAGCGGCGCAGCGGATCAAGCCATCTTGGCGCTGGATGATGCCAGTCAGTATGCGACCGAAGAGGACTCGCGCGAATACTGGAAGAAGGACAACTTCATCCACATCAAGAACGCCTGATCCTGCCGAGTTCTGAAGAAGAAGCTACTTCCGGGAAGTCCGAACTACGGACTTCCCGGAAGTTCGCTTCTGGCGGATGGTAGGATGAAGTCATTGGTTCCGGGAGAAGGAGATCCCCAATGAAGTTCGCCTCGTTGAACCCCAATCAGCTAAGCAAGCTGCAAGAACTCGAATCCCAGGTGGGCGCCACGGTGGTCGCCTACGAACCGGTGGCAGTGGTCGCTGAACTGAGCGATGAGGACCTGCAAGTGCTCAAAGCGATGGAAGCAGAGAGCGGTCTGGTGCTGCTGGCCGTCTTGAGCGACTAGGTACAGCCCTCAGCTTCCAGCAAGAGCAGATAACACAAAGACACGAAGACTCAATTGCCTATGATCTCCTTCGTGTCTTTGTCTTTCCGTTTCTTTGTGACTTCGTGTTACCGATCTTGCCGTCCGCCGTCTGCCGTCTGTGGTCAGATCACCTACTCGTAACGTGCGCTGACGTCCGGTCGTTCGTCGGCCACACCAGGCTCCGGTGGAGAGACAATGACCGTGTCCACCGTCAGCAGGGCTGCCGCCACGCTCACGGACCGCTGCAGGGCAGCAACCACCATTTCCATTGGATCGAGGATCCCTGATTCTGAGGCAGGGCCAACCTGGCCGGTCAACGCATCATAGGTGCTGCCGGCCGGCGCCTGCCGCACGGCCGCCAGCACCAGCGGGCCGTGCTCACCTGCATTGCGCGCCAGGCTGAGCAGGGGCGCCTCGAGCGCCCGCTGGACGGCCCGAAAGCCAATGCGGGTCAGGTCATCGGCGGCCGGGGCCGAGCCAACGGCCAGCCCAACCCGCGCAAGGGCGGCGCCGCCGCCGGGCAGCAGTCCGCCCCGCAGAGCCGCTTGGGCCGCCGCCACCGCGTTGCGAACGCGAACCACCTTCTCTTTGACTTCCAACTGGCTGAGACCACCTACTTTAAGGACGGCGGTCTTGCCGAGGATGGCGCCAATGCGCTCGGTTAATTCACGCCGGTACTTGTCGGTCTGCGCCTCGGCGGCACCATTTCGCAGAATGGCCATTCGCTCAGCGACGCGCTTGGGGTCGGCCCTCCCGCCAAACACCGTCGTCATTTGTCGGTTGGCAACAACCCGGTCGGCGCGGCCCAAATCCTCGATCGTGATGCCGGCCAACGTACGACCCGTTTCATAATTCGGCAGCACGGTCGCGCCGGTCGCCGCTGCCAACTCCTCAAGTTGCTCTTCCATGCGGCCACCCAGCCCAGGCGCTTTGACCGCCAGCACCTCCAAGTTGCCGCGCTCCTTGTTCATCGCCAGGCCGGCCAATGCCTCGCCGGTCACATCTTGGGCGACCACCACCAGCGTATGGGCCTCGGGCAGAATGCGCTCCAAGGCCGGCAGGATATCGTCAACCCGCTCGAGCTTTTCAGCGGTCAACAGCAGGTAAGGGTTCTCCAAGACGGCTTCGACCTTGACCGGATCGGTGAGGAAGGCCGGACTGATGGCGCCGCGGTCAAAACGGAACCCTTCGATGACTTCATGCTCGACCGTTCGCCCCTGGGATTCGAGCGCCAGAAATGCGCCATCGGCCCCGAGGTCCCACACCAATTCTCCGACAACCCTTCCTAGCTCTGCATCCTTGGCCGCCAGGCTGGCCACCGCCGCCAATTGGCCGGCGTCCGCCACAGGGCAAGACATGTCCCGTAGTTCGTCAACGGCCAAGGCAGCGCCGCGGGCCAGCGCACGGCTCAGGGCCATCGGGTCGGCGCCACTGGCGAGCAGCGGCTGGCAGGCCCGAATAAGCGCCTCGGCCAGCAAGACGGTTGTGGTGGTGCCATCGCCGCAGGCCGATCGTACTTTCTCGGAGGCGTCTTCCAGGAAGCGGATGGCCATATCGGCGAACGGATCCCACAGCTCCAGCTCGCGGTTGATCGTGAAGCCATCGCTGACCACGCTGGTGCCGGCCCAACGGCGGTCCATCAGGACTGTACGGCCGATCGGCCCCAAGGTCGGGGCAACGGCGCTGCGCAGGATCGATGTTCCCCGGCTAAGCGCCTTCTGGGCACGGCTGCTGTTCAGGATCCATTTGGCCATTGATTGATACCTCTGGTGGGCAGTCTAGCTGACGGGCCCTCCGCTTCCGAGTGACAAATGGCACGCGCTGGCAGGGCCGAAAGCAAGACCCGGGCGCGTGAGGCGCCCGGGTCTCTGGTTCCAGATGGAGGGTCGTCTTGCGGTTGGTCGGTTAGCTTGCTCGCACTGGACGCAGGGCGGCGAAGCCCATGACCACGGCCACGAGGGCCGCCATGCCGAACAGCAGCCAGCCGGCGGCGGCCGTGCCCTCGGCTAGCGAGGTGCCCAGTGCGCCGACGCCCAGCAACAATAGGCCGGACGCCAGGATGAGCAGTGTCCACTGCCACCACTTGATGGTCCAGCCCTTGTCCTGGGCCCATGCGTAGAAACCGACGAAGGCCAGGGTCAGGCCGATGCCGGCGATCAAACCTGCGGTCATGTTATGCCTCCCCTAGCGGTGTGTCGCTGAAGCTCTTGATGAAGTCGGCCGTGCGGAGCCAATCCGGCTCGTCGTGCACGCCCTTCATCTCCGGCGCCAGCCACAGGGACGGATCGCGTCGTTCGTAGACCGCCCGCTCAAACTGAAGCGAGAAGTCGTCGGCCAGACCGGTCGGGTCGTTGGCCACGAACGAGCGCACACTGTTGTGCAGCCAATTGGTGCGGCGGTACCACGGGCAAACCGAGATGCAGGCGCGGCAGCCGCGCAGGCCGCCACCCGGTGCGTTCTCGGGATAACTGTCGCCGCCGGAGACCTGGTTCCAGCCCATGCTGCAGGTGAAGCCGTTGACGTCCCAGCGCAGCACGCCGGCCTCTTCCCAGTTGGGCTCGTCGTCCATCGAGATCGAGCCGGTCCAGCAGTACTCCGAGCAGATCTTGCACTTCTTGCAGAAGTCGGCAACGCCGGCGTTGATCGGCTTGTCCATGGCCAGCGGCAGGTTGGTCAGCACGACGGACTGGCGGAAATTGCCGCCCATATCGGGTGACACGCAGTTACAGGTGCGGGCCAGCTCGCCAAAGCCGGCGTCGACGGCGAACGGCACGACGAACATTTCGTAGCCGGCCATCGGGGCCTCGACGCGAGAAGGATAGCCCAGCGCCTTGATGCTGCGGGCGACGTGGGTCGCCACATAGGTGCTGGGGTTGTAGCCCGAGTACGAGTTGCCGAAGTTCGGATCGGCGCCCAGGGCGTCGAACTCCATCGGCCGGGTGACGACGATGGCGTACTTCCACCACGGCCGGATTTCGAATTCGTCCCCGATGGCCACATCCTCTTCGACGCCGCGCAGGCCATTGGCATAGAACCAGGCCGGTTGGGCTTCGGTGATGCGGCACAGAGTCGCCCCGAAATTGGCTGCGATCCCCTTGATGAACTTGGAGGCCAGCTCGGGCGATTTGAACTCACCGCGCACTGTGCTGACTTCCTCCCAGTCCGCCTCTTCAGGCGGGGAGCTCGGCCGCGGGTAGGAGAAGTCCTGGTAGGCGATCGACCAGGCGGCGGCCAGGAAGCCCTCGCCGGTGGTGGCGAACTCGGTCCGGCGCTCGGCGCCGGCTTCGACGATGGCCTGCTGCGGTGGGTACCACTCATCACGCAGCATGCGGTCAGTGTCCGGTTGCGGCAATCCATCGCCGTCGGCCGGATTCTTGGCATAGTAGTCGGCCCAGAACGGGTCGCCGGCGTCGTACTTGGTGACGGCGTCCTCGCCGCGCTGGTGCCCGCCGAGGCGGGCGCGCGAATCGTAAACGCGTGTGTCACGGCGCTTGAGGGTACCGACAACCTGGTAGCTCTCGGGCTTGGCGACTTCGAATCGACTTCGATCAAAGTATTCCGTACCCCGGCGGTTCTCCCAGCCGGCGTAGGCGCTGGGGGCCTTGGCGGCGGCCGAAGCTTCGGTGAAAACTGCGGCTACCGAAGCCACGGCGCCGGCGGCGCCCAGCCCTTTGATGAAGTCTCGTCTCGAGACTTTTGAATCTGCCACGGTTTGCTTTCCTTTCCTCATGATGACTTGATGTGGCGGCGGAACCATCTGGATGGGGCCCTTGGCGAAGGGCCCAGGCTGCTGCGTTGTACGCCGTCTCCTCCTTCACTGAAAAGGGTCAATCAAGCCCATCTTGCGCCATTTCTCACAATGGCTGGCATCAGTGTAGTCAAACTAGCCTTTCACCTTCGTCGGGAGAATCTAGACAACTTGTAGGGGAAAAGCGCCGCTAAGAGCCGCCCAATAGATTTGCGCGCGATCGGCCCTGATTTGCCCGTCAGACCAACTTCGTTGGTGGGCCGACCTGCGGAGTCGTGTCACGAACCGTCGAGCGCTCCCTCCGGGGCACTGCGAGGGGTCAAGCACAAGGATTACGGCCTAGACGCTGGCCGGTTGCTGGGCAAGCTGTGGGGAAACCCCCTACAACTTGGAGGACTCTTCCTGATAGTCGCCTATCCGCATAACTTCTAGCATGTAACTAAATCTGACCGACCGGCGCGGGAGCAGGGCTCCGGCCGCCGGCGGCAAGGAGGATTTCCATGAGTGAAACAGAGACACGTGTCAGTCGCCGAGACTTCCTGCGTTTGGCAGGTCTCGGGGCTGGCGCCGGGCTGGCGGCTCCCAAGCTGGCCGGCACGGGCAAGAAGACGGCCTACGGTGCCAAGAAGTTCACCGATCCGGCCGGACGGCCCCAGCGAGCCTGGTGGGTCAAGACCGTCGATGAGCCGACCACGGAGGTCGACTGGTCCAAGGTCGAGCGCTACAACGAACGCACCGGCACCGTGCGCGGCCCGGGTTTCGCCAGCTACGTCGGCGAGGATCGAGCGGAAGCGCTGGGTCTGGTCCAAAGGGAACTGACCTCAGAGCGCATCAGAAACAACGTGCCGGGCTACACACTCAAGGATTACGCGCTCGACGCCGGCCAGGATCAGCGGCTGGGTATGAGTTTCATGGGTCCGCAGGAGACCGATACGCCTGAAGATCGCGGTGTGCCCAAGTGGACCGGCTCGCCGGAGGACGCTTCCCGCATCATCCGCGCCGCCATGCGCCACTACGGCGCCGCCCGGGTTGCCTTCCTGGAGCTGGACGACAACACTCGGAAGCTGATCTACTCGCACGATCCGGATGGCAAGGAACTCATCTTCACCGATGAGCAAGTCGCCTCCGAGACCGAAGAGGCCCGCTACATCCCCAACAAGTGCAAGTACGTCATCCTCTACCTGGTCCAGATGTCGGAGGAGACGCTCAAGCGTGCCCCGACCATGCTGGCCTCACAGACGACGGGCCTCACCTACTTGCGCGGCCGCCAGATCCAGAACTCGACGCAGGAGTTCCTGCGGGGCCTGGGCTATCAGGCGCTCGGCGAGTCAAGCACCAACGCCTTGGCGATCTCGCCGGCGCTCGGCATCATGGCGGGCCTGGGAGAACTATCGCGCTTCAATCGGCTGATCTCGCCCGAGTTTGGCCCGATGGTGCGCGTCTTCAAGATGCTGACCGACCTGCCGGTCGCCACCGACAAGCCAATCAACGCCGGCATCCTCGAGTTCTGCAAGCACTGCAAGAAGTGCGCGGAAGCTTGCCCGAGTGGTGCCCTGAGCTTTGAGACCGAACCAACCTGGGACATCGTCGGTGGGTTCAACAATCCGGGCCATAAGGCCTGGTTCGACGACGCCGTCAAGTGCATGACCTACTGGCGCGAAGGCGCCGCCACCAACTGCGGCATCTGCTTCGCCGTGTGCCCGTTCGCCAAGAAGGACCAGGCATGGGTGCACAGCTGGGTCAAGGCTGGGATTGCCACCGTGCCCGCCATGGACGGCTTCTTCCGCAGCATGGATGACGCCTTCGGCTACGGCGCCCAGAAGGACAACGAAGAGTGGTGGTACCTGGATCTGCCCGAGCTGGGCGTCGACAGCACCCGGCCGGTATCGGAGGCCTAACAATGACTGACAAAACCTACAAACTCGAAGTCGCTCGCCGCCCGTGGTACGAGTGGCTGGCCTGGATCGCCTGGGCGTTTGCGGTGGTCTTCACCCTGCAAAACGCCATGGCCAGCAGTGCCGAACTTGAGCCCCGCGTCGCCAGCATCCTGTGGGTGGTGGGGATCATCCTGCTGCTGGGCGGTGCGATTGTCTACTTCGTCCGCCGCCGAATCCTGAGCGCCTGACCGGCGCCAGCGATCGAAACGAACCGAACGCGGCCCGGGGGAAACCCCGGGCCGCTCGCTGTACGGACAAAAGGTACCGAAGCGCCGCCCACTTAGTGATGCATGTCACTAATCGTCGCGGGTGCGCCCAAAGATACTGAAAGCATGCCGTCTGTAGGGAATTCCCCGAAAGGAAAATCCGTGCGATTGCTTCCACAACGGCATGTACGCGCCTGGTGGATTGCTCGGATCCGCCGAGCGCCGCGGGGCATCCAGTCATGGGCGTTGGGCGTGCCGGTTAGGGTCAAGATCGGCGGCATGGTCCTGCTGCCCGTGCTCATTTTCGGAATTGCCGTCAACTTCTGGGTGCGCGGTTCGCTCAGCGATTGGCTCTCGTGGTTGCTCGATTCGGAACGCGTTGCCATGGCCATGCAAGCCGGTGGCCGATCGGTGCTTGTGGTCACGGTCCTGGCGGCTGGCCTTTCGCTCTTTCTCACCTCGGCGTTGATGCTCTTGTTGACCACCCCCATTCTCGAACTCAAGCGGGTGGCCGACCTGGTTCGGGGGGGGGACCTGGATGAACGCGCCCCGGTCTATTCCGGCGATGAAATCGGGCAGGTGGCCGAGGCTTTCAACCGGATGGTCGATGAACTGGTCAACAGCCAGCGTGAATTGGAACGCAGCAACCGGCGATTGGGCGCTGTCTGTCATGTGTCAGATTCAGTTGGCCGTGGGCTCGATCTGGCCATTGTGCTGGAGGCCGCCCTCAACAGCACGCTGGATGTCACCGGCCTGGAGAGCGGTTGGATCTACCTGACCGATCCCGAGAGCGGCCGCTTCTACTTGGCCTGTGCCGTGGCGCCGCCGGGCGTCGTCGAGGCCGAACCGTGGTCGTCGCCGGACGCTTTCTGTGGTTGTCAGCGTGCCCTGCTAGAAGAGGGTGAATGGAACGAGCCCGTGCAGCGGGAATGCAAACGGCTGGCACTGGCCGCAGCTCAACCAGGGGGCGATCATCCACCACACCTGTCTATCCCGCTGCGGGCCCGGGGCCGCGATCTTGGGGTCCTCAACCTGTTGTGGTCCAAGGAGGCCCCGGCGCGCGACGAGGAAATTGAACTGATCGGCGCCCTGGGGGTTCAGGTCTCGGAGGCGGTGGCCAACGCCCGGCTGCATGCCGACCTGCGCGACAAGGAGGCCGGCATGGAGGCCTTGCTGCACTCGCTGGTCACGGCCCAAGAGGATGAGCGCGCCGTAATCTCAAGCGAGCTGCACGACGGCGCCGGTCAGGAATTGACCAGTGTGCTGTTGCGCCTGACGTCGCTTTCGGCCAAGGACGACATCAGCGTCCTTCAGGCCGGCATCTCGGATCTGTGTGTCGAACTTTCGGATGCCATCGAGCACATCCGCAGCCTGTCACACTTACTCCGGCCTCCAGATCTGGAGCAGTTGGGTTTGGGACCCACTCTGCGCAACTTGCTAACCGACATGCTCGGCCAGAATGGAATGCTGGTCGTATTTGACTCAAACCTGGACGGTGAGCGGCTCGATCCAACCCTGGAAATCACGCTCTACCGCATTGCGCAAGAGGCCCTGACCAATATCGCCCGCCACGCGTGCGCCCAACAAACCAGCCTGTCGGTCCAATTGCTGGACGACGAACTGCTGCTGGAGATTGAAGATGACGGGACCGGCTTTGACCCCGATCATCTGGTTGTGGAAGGCGTCGCCCACATCGGCCTGGCCAGCATCCAGGAGCGAGCCGAACGGCTGGGCGGCAGCTTCGTAGTTCGGACGGGGCCGGGCCAGGGGACGCATTTGACAGTGCGCATCCCGCGCATGGAGGTGACGGCATGACGTCCATCAAAGTGCTGCTGGTCGACGACCATGCCGTATTGCGCGCCGGCCTATGCGCCTTGCTTGAGGAGCAGGACGACATCCAGGTTGTGGGACAGGCAGAGACGGCCGACGAAGCGCTGCAGCTCGTGCCGGCGGCATCCCCCGACATTGTCGTGATGGATTTGGGCATGCCTGGTATGACGGCATTCGATGCCATCCGCTGCATCCGGCAGGACCACCCTGACATTGGTGTGATTGTGCTGTCGATGCACAAGGGCAACGAGATCGTGACCAAGGCGCTCGAGTCCGGCGCCGATGGCTATGTGCCCAAGTCGTCGGCGCACACCGATTTACTGCGGGCAATTCGCACCGTCAACAGCGGCAAAGCCTACTTGCACCCATCGGCGACGACGGTCCTGGTGCGGTCGATCCGCACGGCCGGCAACGCGCAGGTGCTCTTGAGCACGCTATCGGACCGCGAGCGCGAGGTCATGCGCTGGACCGCCCGCGGCTACAGCAGCCGTGAAATTGGCAACATGCTGGCCATCAGCGGCAAGACGGTGGACACGTACCGTTCGCGCCTGATGCAGAAACTCGATCTGGAGCATCGGGCCGAGTTGGTTGAATTGGCTTACAAGGCCGGCATGTTGGGTAACGAGGAGATCGAGGTCTGACCGGTGGCGGTTGGGCGTTGAAGTATCGGGAGAGAGTCGATGGACGCTGAACTTTTGAATGATCTGGTGCAGCAAGGCATGCGCGTACAGGCCGCCCACGAGCGGCTGGCGGCGGCCGAACGCCAGAACAACCCGTATGAGCGCCAGGCGGCCCTTGCCGACCTAGCTGCGCTGGAAGAAGAGCAAGCCCGCCTGGAGAACGCCATCGCTGCCCTGGACCGGTCCGTAGCCGAGGCCGAGCAGGCCGGCGACCACGCTGCGGCGGTCAAACATTTGATGCAAAAAGGGACTCTGTTGACGCGCATCGAACGGCGCCAGGATGGCCTCACTTGCTACGACCGGGCGCTTGAGAACGCCAGGCAGAACATGCCGGCATTGGTGGAAGACGTTCAGTTAGTGCGGGCGAAGGCGCTCGGCGAGCTAGGTCGCTTGCCCGAGGCCGAGACTGCCCTCGACGAACTGCTGGCCGGGGTCGAGCGGACCGACGGTGCCGGCCAAGCCCGGCTGCTGGCGCACAAGGGCGAGCTGTTCCTGGCCGGCGGGCAGGATGAAAAGGCGCAGGCCGCCTTCGTCCAGGCGCTTGACGGACGGGGCGCCGAGGCAGAACCGGCGGAAATCGTCCGCTTGCGGTTGGGTCTGGCTCAGTCACAGTTGAGGCAGGGTCAATACGAAGCGGGGGCTGCCAACCTGCAGTCGGCGTTCTCGCAGGCACAGGCGGCCGGCGATGAAATGCGCCAGTGGGACGTGCTGCGCGAACTGCTCGAGGTGGATCTCGGCCTCGGCCGGCTGGAGGATTACCTCGAACACTGCCAAATGGCCCGGCGCCTGGCAGAGCGCCGCGGCGATCACGTCGAAGCCGCCATCCAGCGGGAGAACGCGATTACCGCGCTGCTCAACCTGGGGCGCCATGACGAAGCACTCATCCTGCTCCATGAGTCACTCGACTACGTCCGGCGCCGCGGGCCCCGGATGAAGAAGCTGGTGCTGATGATGCAGTTGGGACGACTGTACTTCGACCTCGGCCGCTTCGACGAGTGTGAGGCGGCCTACCAAGAAGCCCTCGAAGAGGCGCGGGAACAAAACAACCCGCGCAGCATGACGGTGGCGCTGGGCCGACTGGGTGCACTGTATGCCGAGCAAGGCCAAATGGAAGCGGCTCGCCGCTACGGGGAGCTAGCCGTCGAAAAACTCGAAGCCGAGCATGAGCCCGAGATCGTTGCTGAGCAGCAGGTGCTGCTGGCGCTGACCTACCGGGATTTGGGCGAGGATGAGCTGGCGCGGCAGGCGGCCGGGATGGCAGCCGAGCTTTACAAGCGGGTTGGGCAGCAGGACATGGCTGAGCGAGCGCGCCAACTTATCGGCGAATTGGCGCCCGATCTGTAGCGGTGCTTACCTGTCTGGAGAGGCAAGCTGACCAGCCGAATGGTGATTTTCGGCACTAATGGAACGTTGGCGGGACGATTATCTTGATGACGCTGGGCGCCCGGCCGTGTACTAGCCGGTAGCCCACGAGCGGGCCGACCCTAGGCACCCTTGGTGGCAAGCGAGGTAGCCAATGCCGATTTACGAGTACTTTTGCCCGGACTGCAGGGTGACCTTTGAGCTGCAGCGTTCGATGGCCGACCGTGAGTCTCGGGCGACGTGTCCGCAGTGCACCGGCCATCAGACTTCGCGTGTCATGTCGACGTTCACTGCATTTGGCAGCGGCCGGGCGTTGGCCGGCGGCGGTTGCGGCACTTGCGTGCCGACGGCAGCAGGTGGCTGCGCTACTTGCGGCGTCAAGCGCTGATCGAATCGGATTGGGAGGCCGGAATTCACGTGGCAGAGGCGGTTGAACGAGGTAGGGGTGTGACGGTAACGAAAGACATGCTGGCAGCGAGCCAGGCGGCGCGGCCCCGGGCCCGGCGTAAAGACAAACGCACCCAGACGATCGTGACAATCGTGGCAGGCGTGGCCCTGCTGACCGCCTGGCTCTTCGGCTACCTGCAGGCCGGCAGCGACATCGCCCCCAGCGTTTCGAATGTGTTGCCCGGTGCCACGCATATCGAACAGCGCGGGGACGTCTTTTTCGGCTATGCCGAGCAGGGCAACCCTACCTCCGGTCAGCTGATCGGCTATGCCGGCACCGGAACGGCGACCGGCTATGCCGGACCCATCGAGGTGCTGGTCGGCGTCAATGCCGACGGCGCCATCATCGGGGTTGAGATCATTGAGCACCGCGAAACACCCGGCTTCTTCCGCCGCTTGCTCGAGGCCGACTTCTTCCGCCAGTTCCTGGGCATGGACTACACGAATGAGCTGCGGCTCGGTCAGGATATCGATGCGGTAACCGGCGCCACCATCAGCTCAGAAGCTGTCGCCCGCGCCGTGCGTGAACAGGCGCGAGCCCTGGCCGCCGGGCCGATCGGGGCCCGAGTCCCGGCCGCGGTCGAGCCGATTCAGTTTGGTGCGCCCGAGGCGTTGCTGCTGGCGCTATACATCGTCGCCTACTTCGGTCACCGGTCACGCCAACCGCAGGCCAAGAAGTGGATCCGCCGGTTGACTCTGGTTGGCGGTGTGATTGGCATTGGCTTTCTGTACAACAAGCCGCTGACTGTCGCCCACTTCATCTCCCTGCTGTCGGGCTATTGGCCCGACTGGCATTCCAATTTGTACTGGTTCTTGCTGCTGGGCGGTCTCCTGTTCGTGACGACGGCCCAGGGCAAGAATCCGTACTGCTCCTGGTTCTGCCCCTTTGGCGCCGTTCAAGAAGGGTTGGGCAAAATCGGCGGGGCCAAACTGTTCCGGCCGCGCCAGTGGCACAGCCGGCTGCAGTGGCTGCAGCGCGGTCTGGCCTTGAGCGCCATCTTGCTTGGCCTGGCCCTGCGCCAGCCGGGACCCGCCAGCTACGAACCATTTGGCACCCTGTTCGATTTCACCGGTGGGACCGCCCAGTGGATCTTGTTGGCGATCATCATGTTGACGTCGCTGGTTGTGCTTCGGCCATTCTGCAACTACCTGTGTCCAATCGACCCCATTGTTGACTACATCGGAGAGGGCCGGCGCATTGTAGATACCACCATCAAGAAGGTGCGTTCATGAAGGTAAAGGAGATACTGCTGCTGGTTTTCATTGCCGTGTGTTTGGTGTTGATAGGCGGGACGATCCAGTCGGCGCTGGCCGAGAGCTCGGAACCACAGCGAGGTGCCCTTGGTACGCAGCAGCCTTACCAGGTCAGCATCGTGATGCCGACCGCTACCAAGTCGGCCCCGCTGCCGACATTGCCGCCGGATTTCACCCCATCCTTTGCACCGGCGCAGCATGATGAGGGCCATCAGGAGCCGACATCTACCGTCACCCCCTTTGCCACGGAAGCGATGGATCGCGGGCCGACGTCGGACAACTAACAATCCTCCGACTCAACGGTCGGGACGGTAAGGAGAGAGCTGTGGGAAGCACGACGGTGACAGACAAACGAATCAGCCGGCGCGGTTTTATCCGGATCACGGCGGCGGCAGCCGGGATCGGCGCGACCGCCTGGGCGGCACGCGCCCTGCTGGACGGTTCGTCCCCGGCGCGTGTCGAAGAAACGCGGTTGCTGATGGGGTCGGTCGCCAATTTGACCTTGCTTACCAAGGATCGCGATCTGGGTGAACGGGCGTTGGCCGCCACCTTCGACGCCATGCAGCGCCTCGAATCGGTGCTGAGCCGCTACCTGCCAAGCAGCCAGTTGTCCCAACTCAACCGGACGGGTTATCTGGCCCAGGCCGACGCGGCGCTGGTCGCGGTTGTTGAGCGGGCGGTCCTGCACAGCCAGTTGACGGGTGGCGCTTTTGACATCAGCGTTGAGCCGGTGTTGGCTGCCTATCGTCAAGCAGCCGAAGCAGGCAAGTCGCTGACCGCCGGCGAGCGAGCGAGCTTGACCTCGCTGGTCGACTACCACAACCTCCAGGTGGAGGGGGCCGCGCTGCGCCTGACCAAGCCAGGGATGGCCCTGACCCTGGACGGCATTGCCAAGGGCTACGTCATCGACCAGGGAGCAGACAGCCTGCGAAGCTGGGGATTCGACCAGATTTTGGTGGAAGTCGGTGGCGACCTGATGAGCGGCCGGCGGGTGGACGGGGACTGGCAAATCGGGATTCGGGACCCCCGTGCCGGCGCCGACCATCCTTGGGTCGGGGTCGCTCGCTTGGCCCAGAAGGCGATGGCCACTTCCGGCGACTACATGAACACCTTCAGCCAAGACTATGCCAATCACCATATCATCGATCCGCGTCAGGGCGTTTCACCGGCCGAGCTGGCCAGTGCCACCGTGCTGGCGCCGACCGCGATGGACGCCGACGCCTTGAGCACGTCGCTCCTGGTCTTGGGTCCGGCCCAGGGACTGGCGCTGGTTGACACGCTGCCAGGTGTAGATGCCCTGATGGTGGGCAAAGACCAGCAGGTGCATGTATCAAGTGGCTTCAACTGGGATCCAGCCTGAATGCCGGTGGACCCAGCGATCAATGAGACTCATTCGCGCGGCGGCGATGTGCCGTCCAGGAGGTTGTGATGCTTAGGTTGGGACCGCCAGAACTGATTATTCTGCTGTTGATCTTGGTTCTGCTGTTCGGCGTTGGCCGCATTGGAAAAGTCGCCGGCGAGATGGGGCAGGGGATCCGTGCCTTCCGCCGTGGCCTGCAGGACGATCCGAAGGAAGAGACCGAAGAAAGCAGCGAGGCGCCAGAGGCTTCCTGAAGGCTGGTCGCCCGGCTGATAACCCAGGAATGAGGGCAAGAGCATGACAGCCGTCAAGCCGTCCGATTTCCCGTGCGCTACGTGTCCATTGCGAGCCAGGGCCGAGAAGAACCCGACCGGTTTGTTGGCCCGGCTGTGGAAATGGCACACGGGCTGGTGTCCTGGATGGAAGGCCTACCAGGGAGCGCTGGCGGCGCAATCGGGGCAATCTTAGCGAGCTCAAGACCTTCACGCAACGCGATCCACCGTAGGGGCACGAACTATCGTGCCCCTTCCATGAGGGCGAATTTGTCAAGGGCACGGGGACGTTGCGCGACTGGTCTGCGGCCTGCTGGAAGCGGCCACTGGTGAAGAAGCTCAGCTCTCTTTCTCCTTCGTTGGGCCCCGGTGTTCGGCTCTTTAGGCGACTGATCTACCGTCCAAGCTCGTTCGTCTCGGACAACCTTCCAGCCGTGCTGGCCGGGTTTCGCCAGACACCCAATTCTGCGTTCGCCAAAGCCGCACAAACGGTCATGGCGGGCGAGCGGCCTCCATCTACGGAACGGTCTTCGAGAAGACCCAGGGGCACGTCGGGCCGCTCACCCATGGTCTGGTCGTCGGGGTCTAGAGGGATAGCGGCATGAGCTGGGCGCCGGCGGGAATCTCGCCGTGCTCCAGGTAGCGCCAGAAGGCGATCAACAGCTTGCGTGCCAGCGCCACGATGGCCACGCGGCGCAGCCGGCTGCCACCCTGACCAAAGCGTTCCGCATACCACTGGCTCAGCTCACTGTCCGGCCGGTAGCGCAGCCAGGCCCAGGCGATCTGGATCAGCAGCGCCCGCACGTAGACGTTGCCGGCCTTGCTCATCCCCAGTTCGTGGACCATGTCCCCCCTCTGGTAGGGGGTTGGGGTGACGCCAGCCAGGGCTCCGACCTCGCGAGCGTTGTTGAACTTGCGCCAGCTGAAGAACTCCATCACGAACGTCCAGCCGCTGTTGACGCCGACCGACTTCAGCCGCATCAGATCCCGCGCCATCTGGACCCAAGGGTCTTCTGACTGGCGCAGGATAGCCAGGCGCTCGGCTTCAATCTCTTCGATCTGGCCTTCAACGGACAGCTTGCGTTGGTACTCCCGCTTGAGCCTGGCCTGCAGAAATGGCGGCAGCGGCTCGCCTCGCCAGGTACGGGCCCCTCCCATTTCTTTGAGGAAGTTCTTGCCGACCGCAAGCCGCACGCCCTGTGCAGCCAGCAGGCCTTTGATCCGGTTGATGTGTGCTGTTCGCCCCTTTCGCAAGGTGGCCAGCTCACGGTGCAGCTGGCGCCGGTCTTCATCGTCCTCCCCAGGGACATGAACCACACTCCATACCTTTCGTTCTCCTGCGTGATGCCGCAGCAGCAGCTTCATCAGTTTGGCCAGGTCCATTTGATCGGTTTTGCGTCGCCGGTGACGCCGCGGCACTTCGATGCTGGAGGAATCCACCACCAGGTTCTCTATTCCCCTGGAGGCCAGATGGCGGTGCAGCCAGAATCCATCGCGTCCCGCTTCGTAACAGCTGAAAACCGGCGCCTCTGCCGCAATCTTGAACCGCTGCTTTGCCAGCCGGATCTCCCGCTCCAAAGCGCTCAAATCCCGGGCTGAGATGACCCGCTGTCTTGGCGATTGCCCGATCCCGGTCGAGAACACGAGCTTCCAGTGAGCTTCGCTCAATTCGAAGGCGAGAAAAAAGGGCCCGATCCGGTGTAGACTGTACGTGGGTCGCTGCCGTATGCATGGCTCCACTCCTTTGCTAAAAGGGTTTCCTGGAGCTTATACGCAGCGGCCCCTCCTTTCCAGCCCCAGCCCTGCATAGTATCTACGGAGTCTTGTGGTGATCGCCTGTCGGATCCGGGGGCTCCTTGTCAGTGACGGTCCGTGGTAGGGGCGCATCGCGCTTCGCCCCTACGTGTTGAATGTGTGTTCGGCCACGACTCACAATGACACAGGTGCAGCTGACCTCCGAGGTCGATATGAGGCTCCGCCGCCCCGACGGCTGATCGGTAGACCTCCGAGGTCCATACATTGGTGGATCTCCTTGCCGTCGCCCGGCGAGAGGCCTAGAATGACGGCTATCATTGTTGCGGCGGTGCCCGGCTCTCAGTCCGGGACGGAGAAGGAGACCTCAGGTGAGACGATCACTATTTTTGACGTTGGCGGCGTTGGTCTTGGCCTCGCTGGCCTGTAGCACGCTGTTCGGCGGTTCGGAAGGAGAGGCGCCTGCCTCGGACGGGGATGACGGCTCTTCGGCTGCCACGCCGACGCCGGAGGACTCAGGCGACTTGGAACTGGACGACCTGGAAGGAATGATCCTGGAAGGGCTCGATGAAGGCCTGGGAACGGGCGCCTTTCCGGCCGAGTTCCCCCTTCCAGAGAGTATGACCATCAGCTCGGACTACGAGCTGGATAACACAGTCAACGCCATCCTTGAATACCAAGGAACCTGGGAAGAGGCAGTCGCTGCTTTCGAAGAAAGCCTGCCGGCCGGTGGCTGGACTATCGATTCCCAGGACAACCTGACCACTCCGGTCGGGGAACAGGTGACTCTCAATATCAGCAGCGCCGATTCGTCCGGCTATGTCACCATCCTGGCCAGCGAGGTCGGCATCGGCATCCAGATTACCCTGGAGCAATAGCCGCAACGACAACGCCCAGCAACACAAACCCGGCATCCACACGGATGCCGGGTTGCGTTTTTCCCTGGAGTTGAACCGTCAGCGCTTCTTGATCGGCGTGTAATCCCGCTCGTCGGCGCCGAGGTATACCTGGCGCGGCCGGGCAATCTTTTGCTCCGGGTCCTCCAGCATCTCCTGCCACTGCGCCAACCAGCCGGCGGTCCGGCCAATGGCGAACATCACCGGGAACATCTCTGTGGGAATGCCCAGCGCCTGGTAGATGATCCCCGAGTAGAAGTCGACATTGGGATACAGCTTGCGCGAGACGAAGTAGTCGTCTTCGAGGGCTGTCTTTTCCAACGCCACGGCGATGTCCAGCAGCGGGCTGCGGCCGGTAACCTCGAAGACTTCGTCGGCCGCCTGTTTGATGATGGCGGCCCGCGGGTCGTAATTCTTGTAGACGCGATGGCCGAAGCCCATCAGGCGGAACTCGCCTTTCTTGACCTTCTCTACATACTCGGGGACCCGCTTGGCGTCGCCAATCTCATTGAGCATGCGCAGGACGGCAGCGTTGGCGCCACCGTGAAGGGGTCCGCTTAAGGCGGCAGCGGCCCCGGCCAGCGAACTGTAGGGGTCGGCCTGGCTGGAGCCGATGGCCCGCATGGTGCTGGTCGAGCAGTTTTGCTCGTGGTCGGCGTGCAGCACGAACAGCAGATCAAGCGCTCGTTCGATTACCGGATCGGGCTGGTACTTGGCCTCCGACATCTTGTACATCATGCTCAGGAAGTTGCCGGCGTAGCTCAGGTCGTTGTCGGGGTAGACGAAAGGCAGACCCCGGCTGTGGCGATAGGAAAAGGCGGCGATCGTCGGCACCTTGGCGATCAAGCGCACAATCTGGCGCCGGCGGGCCTCTGGATCGAGTACGTCATACGCCTCGGCGTAAAAAGTCGACAAGGCTGCCACCGAGCTGACGAACTGGCCCATCGGATTGGCGTCGTAGCGGAACGACTCCATCAGCACCCGTAAGTTTTCGTGCAAGAAGGTGTGGTGCGTGATTTCATCAATCCAATCATCAAGCTGCTGCTGGTTGGGCAGCTCGCCCCACATGATCAGGTAGGCAACCTCAAGGAAGGAGCTGTTCTCGGCCAACTGCTGGATCGGGTAGCCGCGATAGCGCAGAATGCCCAGATCTCCGTCGATAAACGTGATCGTGCTGCGAGTCGAGGCCGTGTTCTTGTAGGCCGGGTCGTATGACATCATGCCAAAGTCTTCGTCCTTCAACTTGATCTGACGCAAACTCATGGCCGGTATGGTGTCGTGCTCGATCGGCACTTCGAAGGTTTTCCCGGTTCGGTTGTCGGTGATCGTGAGTGTGTCGCTCGGCATGGGGCTCTCCTGGCGGGTGTCGGGCATGGTCAGGCTTTGGCTGCTCATACTAGGCTCCTGGGGCCTGGCTGCAGAGACCGCCGAGCAGACCCAAACGCCCGGCGCAACCGGAGTGGTCTGCAACGTGCAAATCTGTGCATGTATATATTGAAGCACAGCATAGGCGGAATCAAGGGCCAGAACCAAGCGCTAAGCATCCCGTGCCCATGGTGACATCCGTCCCAAGTATCAGAAAGAAATGGGTCCCGCAGGCTCGTTTCGTGTCTGCGGAGTGCCCACTTGCCAAAAGAAAGGCCGCCCCGGAGGGCGGCCTTTGGGAAAGCTAGTCTTCTTGTATGTTAGTCGCCTTGCGGGCCGCCGGGCTGGCCGGCCCACGGGGGCTTGCCGCGGCCGTTGCCATTGTTTGACGGCCCGGCCGGCTCACCGGTCTCGGCGCCGCCGCAGGTCCCGTAGGGGTCGCCATGCTTGGACCAGTAACCGCAGGCGTTGGGCGGTGGTCCGGGATCCTTGCCATTCAGCAACTGGCGAATGTGGCCCACGCCGAGCAAAGCGGGTTTGCCAAACTCCTGGAACAGCTGCCCCAGGCCCGTCCCGCCTTGGAAGGCGGCCACTAGGCTCTCCAAGCTAACCGCACACGGGTCGGCTGCTCCTTCTTCCAGTCCTTCAGGAGCACCTGCCAGGCAAGCCTCGGCGGCGGCGTCGGCCATAGCCATCAGCTTGACGATCACGCCAAACCCCATTCCGTCCTCGTGGAGCGCGGCGATTTGATCGCCGGCATCAACCACGAACACGGCGTCATCACCCAGCCGGAGCATCCACTCGACGTTGAGCCCGGCCAGCGCCTCCATCCAGGCGGCAGCCTGCGCCGCGTCCTCGACCAGGATCACCACGCTGGTTTCCGTGCCCTCGGCGTTGCTGTACACAATCTCGACTTCATACTGACCCTCACCGACCTCCGTGACGCCCACCACTCGGCCGCTGACGGTGTCGTCGCCAGCCTCGGCCAGGCTGCAAGCCTCGCCCTCAGGACAGACAAGGCTGACTTGCAGCGCTGCCAGGGCCTCGGCCAGTGATTCGGCACTCATGTCATTGAAGTAGGTGCCAAGCAGCGAAGTGATCGGGTGGTCGTAGCCAGCGCTCAATTGGACGGTGCACATTGTGCCGTCCGACAATTCGACGGTGATCGTCTGGCTGGCCTCATCCACTGCGACTACCGTACCGGCGACATTGTCGCCGCTGCAGGCCGCCGGCGGCTCGCCCTCTTGGGCAATAGCGCCGGAGAAGGCCGCCAGGCTGAACACGGCCACGGTGAGCAGAGTCAGTCCGGTTTTCCTGAGTTTCATCGTTTCCCTCCGTTTGTACCAAGCGTGATTTCACGCCCGGAAGCAATCAGTAACCTACGGCTCTTTGCTGTGAGCCGGCAGGTAGATATTCGAAATTGGGGGGAGTTTGTTACAGTCCGGAGGCTGGGAGGTTGGTCCTAGCGCCCTATGCCGGGCCGCCAAACGCGGGTATGTTGGTAACAATGTGTGCGGGAGAGGCTGTGTGAAGCGGGCCCTTTGGATCCTGCTGGTTGCACTGGTGCTGGCGGCCTGCACGCTGCCGGCAGTTGGCGGCGGAACACCAACGCTGGCGCCGCCGCTGGCATACCGCGGGTTGGACAGCAGCATTCTGGGGTCTCATCAGGCTGAGTTCCGGCTGCAGTTCGATGGAGACCAAAGCTGGTTCTATCGTGTGACGACCCGTGTCTCCGACCAACTGCTCGAGCGCAGCCTGCACATCGAAGGCGTCGAAGGCGCCCGCAACCCGGGCGACGTGCGCCTGGTCAGTGATGGGCAGGTCAGCCGAATGATCGGGCCGGGCACCAACGAGGGCTGTCTGCAGTATCCAAGTGACCTGGATGTGAGCGTCAAGTTCCTGGCGCCGGATGACGTCCTGCCGGTTGACGATTTTCGTGAGCCGCTGGTCAGCCTCGGCCAGGAGCAGGTTGCCGGCTGGAACACGATCCACTTCGTCATGATCCAGGCGGAATTGGACGGTTGGCAGGACGTAACCGTAAGCTTGTGGCACCAACCGGACTTCGAGGCCGTGCTGCGCTACGACCTGGCAGCCGAGGGCTGGGATCCCTTCTTCGAAGCCGGTTACGGCAGGCTGACGGGCAGCTATCAGGTGATCGAGCTCGGCCCGCAAGCGATCGAGCCGATCACGGGCTGCGAGCCCGATCTCCCCTTGCCCGCCGACCGGCAGCGGCTGGTGATCCTGCCCGGCGTTGTCGCCTTCGAATCTGGGATGAGTCTGGAGGCGCTTTCCGCCCACTTCCGCCAGCAACTGCCGCAGGCGGGCTGGCAGACGTTGGTCGAAGAAGACCGGTCCAGCGGGGCCGTGGTGCTCAGCTATTGGCGCGAGGGGGAATCGCTCGATGTGACTATCCGCGATATGGGTGATTTCCGCCGCGTCGAGTTGTTACGTGAGTGAACCACCAAGACGCGAAGGACACGAAGTGAGAAAAAGCGGGGTCACAAAGGGGGAGTTCCATGATAGAAACCAATCTTTGTGTACCCCTTACCCCTTTGTGTCCTTAGAGACTTCGTGGTTAGGGGTTCAAACCGTGGCGAGGCTGGCTGATAGAATGAAGCTGATTGTGGCTGATTGATCTAAGGTGAGTAGCGTGGCTTCGAACCTGATCTCGGAAAGCGACATTCAGATCGCACCCGACCGACCGCAGCGCCGGCCTGCGTGGATAAAGGTGCGGGCACCGGCCGGCGAGACCTACGAATGGCTGCGCGACATGATGCGGTCCAAGGCCTTGCATACCGTTTGCGAGGAGGCCCGCTGCCCCAACATCGGCGAGTGCTGGGGCGCCGGCACCGCCACCTTCCTGCTGATGGGCGACACCTGCACTCGGTCGTGCGGTTTCTGCGACATTAAGACCGGCCGGCCCGGTGCACTCGACTGGCTCGAACCGGAGCGCGTTGCCCGCTCGGTCCAGGCGATGGACCTGCGTCACGCTGTCATTACCAGTGTGAACCGCGACGAGCGGGCGGACGGCGGCGCGCCGATCTTTGCCATGGTAATACGGCGCATACGCCAGCTGCAGCCGGGCTGCTCGATTGAAGTGCTCATCCCCGATTTCAAGGGGTCGATCGAAGCACTGCGCATTGTGATGAAGGCCCGTCCCGAAATCCTCAATCACAATGTTGAGACGGTGCGCCGGCTGTTCCGCAAAGTGCAGCCGCAAGACCGCTACCAATGGGCTGAAGCCACGCTGCGCAATGCCAAGGAACTGGATCCGGACGTCCTGACCAAGTCGGGCATCATGGTTGGGCTGGGGGAGACCTTCGACGAGGTTCAGGAAACCATGCGCGACCTGCGCTCGTGGGGGGTCGACATCTTGACGATCGGTCAATATCTGCAGCCGTCAAAGAAGCATCTGCCAATCGAGCGCTACTACACGCCGGAAGAATTCGATGCGTTGCGCACCTTTGGCCTGCAAATCGGCTTCCGATGGGTGGAAAGCGGGCCCCTGGTCCGCTCGTCGTACCATGCGGAGAAACAAGTCCGGGCGTTGAGCCGGGTGCATAAGGAGCTATACGGGGGATAACCACCAAGGCACCAAGGTCACCAAGGGGCATTTGGGTTCACAAAGGGATGAATTCGCTGATGGTGCTGACCCCCAAAAGTTGGACCCAGGCACTTTGTGGATCTTAGTCAATCCGAACATGTTGTACGCTACGGGCATGGCTGGGCCACGAAGGAGGCACACGCCATGGCCAAGAGCACAAAGCCCTACCCGCCGGACATCAAGTTGAAGGCAGTTCTTGATGCCTTGACCGGCGAAAAGACAATTGAGCAGATCGCCAAACATTATCAGGTCCACCCCAACTCTGTTTTGCTCTGGAAGCGACAGCTCATCGAGCGAGGCGAGGATATTTTCCGCCAGGACAGCACAGCCCGGGAGTATGAACGGCGCATCGCGGACCTGGAACGCTTGCTGGGAAAGAAGGAAGTAGAGATCGCGCTGCTAAAAAACTTCTTGAGCCAGGACGGATGACCACGGAGGTCAAGGTGCAGCTGGCATCTCAAGCCAGGGGCGACTTCGGCCTGCCGGCCGTTCTGGCTGCCTTGGGGCTGCCCCGCTCGACCTGGTACTACCATCAGCAAGATAAGGTCAGCTACACGGACAAGCATCGCGATCTACGGGAGCCGCTGGAGAGCATCGCCCGCAAGCATCCCGAATACGGCTACCGGCGCACGAAAGACGAACTGCAGGAACTCGTCGAGCGAACGGTCAATCACAAGGTGGTCCAGCGACTGCACCGAGCGTGGGACCTGCCCTTGATGCGGGGAACCCGTTCCCCGAAACCGAGCGGGATCCGGCATGTGATTGCCATTGCCGGTGATCGGGTGAACCTGGTAGCTGGCATGGGTCAGATCGGACCGCTTCAGGTGCTCTACACGGACTTCACCGAGCTCCGCTATGCGAACGGGCGGCGAAAGGCCCAACTGATGCCCATCATCGATCATGCGACAAAGTTGGTCTTGGGCTGGGCCGTCGGGGAGCGTGCGGTGACCGAACTGGCGCTGCAAGCCTGGACTCGGGCGACGGAAACACTACAGGCATATGGTGTGTCGCCGGAAAGGCTCGTTGTCCATCATGACCGGGATCCGGTGTTCACAGGTTATGGCTGGACCTCACAGCTCCTTCTGAAGGATCGGGTCCGCATCTCCTACGCGCTGCACGGAGCGCGGGACAATCCCGAGATGGAGGGTTTCAACAGTCGGTTCAAGAGCGAAAATCGCTCACTGCTGCTAGACGCCCGTTCGCTGGCGGAGCTGCAGGCGGTGGTTGCGGAAAGGATGGCGTACCATAACAACGAACGAAGACACTCAGCGATTGGGAACAAAGCACCGGTAATCTATATCGCGACGCTGCAGCCATGGCCGTAGCACCACAAAGTCCACCACAATAACTGTCCAAGAATTGGGGTGCACCACCGATAGGATATCAACCCCTTTGTGCCCTTAGAGTCTTGGTGGCTCACACGCAGCGGGGCAACCACCAAGATACGAAGGACACCAAGAGCTAGCAAGGTTCACAAAGACTGGTTTCGCTGAGGGGAAGTGTCCCTTTGTGACCCTAGGGTTCACCTTCGTGTCCTTTGAGACTTCGTGGTTAGCGCGCTTCACCGAGTAGGGCCTACGCATGGTCCAGCCAGCCAAGGAAGAGCGGGTTCCGGGGTATCGTCTCGATCAGACTCTGACGGCGGTTGGCCGCTTCCGCCAGAGCTGGAACCGCTATCATCGGCCCGACGACGTTTCTCACTTGCTCCGCCTATTCCGCAAAGTCAGTTTGCAGCGTGGTTATGAGCTTGACTATTTGCCCATGCGCCGCGGTGACATGCGCTGGATTTGGCCCTTTGCCCGCTTGAGCCAACCCGGCAGCCCAACTGAGCCCCCACCAGCCCTGCGCGCCATCCCGCCCGACCGACTAGCCGCCGAGAAGCGAGGCGGCAGTTTGCACATGATCGAGATCGAAACGCTTTATCGCCATCTCGCCTACGAGCACAGCGCCGAGGGGCTGGCCGAATATGCCTTCTTCCTCAACGAACTGTGGGCGACCAAAGCGCCCGAACGCGAAGCGGCCTGGCTGGCGATCGAGCCCTTGGTCGTGCGGCATGCCTTCGACGCCGTGCTGCGGCGTGAAGCCAAGAACCTGGTGCGGGTCGCGCGTCCGGTCGCGTTCGACCCGCTGGCCATTCTGGGCGAGGCCGGCGGGACGCTGTCTTTCCTGGCTTTCGAGGCCGGTCCCTGGAAACGGATCGTGCGGATCGAACTGACGGTCGAGGCCGACGGGGCGGTAGCGTGGGAACCGGTCGAGGTAGTGGCCAGTCTGAAGGGGTGAACCACAACGACTCAAAGGGCACTAAGGTGACCAGGAGGGATCAGAAAGGGTGATTTCACGTCATCGGCACCAATCTTTGTGGATCCACTTACCCTTTCGTGCACTTTGAGCCTTCGTGGTTAGGAGGTCCAACCTTGGGACACAAGATCAATTGGGATGACTTCGACAAAGTCGAGATGCACGTCGGGCGGGTGCTGACAGTAGACGAGTTTCCCGAGGCCCACAATCCGTCGTACTTGCTGACTATCGACTTTGGTCCCAGGCTCGGGGTGCGCCAATCGTCGGCGGCGATCGCCGCGCTGTACCCCCGCGATGAGCTGATCGAGCGGCTGGTAGTGGCCGTTACGAATTTTCCACCCAAACAGATTGCCAACCATCGTTCGGAGGTGTTGGTGCTGGCGGCGGTGAACCCCGACGGGTCGATGCGGTTGCTGCAACCGGATGCCCAGGTCGAACTTGGCGCCCGTATTCAATAAGATTGATAACGCGAAGACACCAAGACACAAAGACAAAGGTTCACAAAGGACATCTGTTTAAGGGAAATGAAGAGGGTCTCACTTGAGACCCTCTCTTTATGTGCTCGGCAAACCTTCGTGAACTTTGAGTCTTTGTGTTATGAGCCTTATCTCAGGATGCGCGGGGCGAGCCAGACCGCCCCGTTGCCCGCCGGGGAACCGTTGGCATGGACCGACAGGACGAAGGCCACGCTTTGACCGGCGTAGGCGCTCATGTCGAGATCGATCGCTTGCAGGTCGCCATCGTGGACCTGGTGCCAGGTGCCCAGGCTGGTCGTGTTGCCATCGATCCGCACGTGCAGTTGGAACTCGACGTCACAAGAGGCGGCGCCGGCCAGGCAGCCGACCGTCGCCCTGAAGTGGTCGCCAGCGGCTAGCTGGAAGGCCGGATAGGCCCCCTGGATGTAGCCTACGGCGGAAGCTTCGGGTTCGGTTACCAGACCGAGCTGGCCATCGGCCGCCCCGGCCTCGGTGTTAGGGGCGTTCAGCGTGTAGACGGCCCCGTCGGTGTCGCCGGGGTTTCCGGGGCACGGCAGAGCGCCGGCCTCGTTGCGCCAGTCCGCCTGGCAGGCCTCCTGGCCGAAGCTGTAGGCGACCTGCGGCTGCGGCTGCGGCGTGTTGGTCGCTGGCGGCGGCTCGGTCGGCGTCGGCGTTTCTGTCGGAACCGGGGTATCCGTCGGCGGCACAATCTCCGTGGCGGTTGCCGTTGGCGTGGCCGTTTCGGCCGGTTCGGTCGGCGGCGGTCCGCTGGTGGCGGTCATAGTCGGCGTATCGGTCGGTGTGACCGTCGCCGTGGCCGTCTGGCCGACCTTAGCCCAGGCGACGTGCACCTGTGCGCCGCCGGACCGCTCGTAGTATTCGATCTTGACGGTTCGGCTGCCGCTTAGCACGACCTCGGCGGTGTAGGTCTGGCTGGCGCTGTCGTCATGCCATTCGTCGATGATCAGCTGGTCGCTGACATAGACGCGCAAGCCATCGTCACTGCTGGCCGTGAAGCGGTAGGTGCCCTGGCTGAACTCGACCTTGCGTGTCCAGCGCGCCGAGAACTCGTCGCGCGGCACACCGACGGCCGGTGCACCGCGGCCCCAGTTGAAGTCGACGGCGTTATCGTTGCGGATCAACACCGGCGCCCCGCTCAGTTTGCGGTTGGCCCAGTATTCACCCTTCCAGTCGGAGAAGGAGGGCGAACTGACCTTGGTCCAGCTCAGCTGGATGCGGGCGGCGCCGGCCCGCTCGTAGAATTCGAGGCGGATGTCGTGATTGCCGCGCGCCAGCGGCACATCGGCCGTCAGCTCGCGGTAGCTGCCGTCGCGCCATGAGTCGATGATCAACTGATCGTCGACCCACAGGCGGGCGCCGTCATCCACCTGAACCCGGAAGCGGTAGCTGCCCTGGTCGAACTGGCCCTTGCCCGTCCAGCGCACCGAGAAATCGTCGGCGCCGAGCGGCGAGCCTGGCGATTGCGAGCCCCAGTTGAAGGCGATGACCGGGTCATTGCGCACGAAGCCGGCCGTGCCCTTCAGATCGCGCCGGGCGAAGTACTCGCCGCGCCAGGTGCCGGTGGTGGTTGTGCCCAGGGGGCCAACGATGATCTGGACCCAAAAGGGTGCGTTGGCGTTGTCGCCCAGCCCAAACAGCACACCGCTGCTGTTGCGCAGCATCCAGTAACCGCGGTACAGCCCGGTGTCGGCCGGGGCTTTGAGGCGGATGGTCAGATCGACGGTCTCGCCGGGCGCCACATTGCGCGGCAGCGTCCTGGCAGCGGCTCCGCTCAGGCTGCTGCCGCTGACAAAGACCAGGTTGTAGCCAGTCGTCCAGGTGCAACTGCCGTTGTTGCGCAGACGCCAGGTCTTGTCAAAGCTGCGGTTGGCGTCGAAATGCGTTGAGTCCGGCACGCTGACATCGGCGACGAAGGTCGCCCGGTCGAGGCAGGCCTGGGGGCCGGCGCTGGTCGGGGCCGGGGCGGGCTCGGTCGATGTCGGGCTGGCGGTGGGCACGATGGCGGCCGAAGCCCGCCCGAAGTTAACCAGCCTTGTTTCATTGCTTTCGCGCAGGGTGACCGTGATTCGGCTGATGCCCATGCCAAAAGAGGGGTGGGTCCAGGGCGCGTCGCCCAAGACAACGCCGTTGCCGGTCAGCCCCGGGTCGACCGAGATGCAATAGGTCCCAGCCTGCAGGCCCTGCACCAGATAGGTGCCATTGGCGCTGGTGGTGGCCTCGGTGAAGCCGATGCTGGGGCACTGCCCCTGGCCGATCTGCACCATCACGCCTTCCAAGCCGGGCTCGGTCGGATCTTCGACCCCATCCGGCAGCAGCTCCCCATCGACCAACTGGCATCCACGGCCGTCTGAGTCACAGCGGTCGGACCATAAGCGGCCGGCGATGATGCCCTGTGGAGGCGTGTCGGTGGGCGTGGCCGTTGGGGCCAGGCCGCCGGGCGCACAGCTTCCAAGCAACAGCGAAACGGCGATGACGAGCGCGGCCAGCAATTGGCCGCGCGCCGGGTACAACTCGCGAACGATCATCGATAGGCCCTCGAGCTGAGTAGATTGGCCGCCAGCCGGGTGAAACCCGGGGGGTGGCTTGCTACTCAGCAGGTTGAAGAATGGCGGCCGGGGACCCTCCCCGGCCTCGACGGGTAGACGTTGTTTTCATCCCAAATGTTCCGGTTGCTAACCACAAAGACACCAAGGACACCAAGTCCAGATCAAGGATCCCAAAGGGGGTTTCCCTTACATCGATCCCAGCCTTCGTGCCCCCTCCTTTCCCCCTTTGTACCCTTCGAGCCTTTGTGGTTGCCCTACTTGAACTTGAGCACCTTCAGGATCTGGCCGATCTCCACGGCGTGCTGGTCGCTGCGGCGCAGCGGCAGGCTGGCATTGACCGTGTAACGGTTCTCGCGGCCGAAGCGCTCACGCTTCACGTAACCGGCGCCTTCCAGGTCCTTGATGATGCGCAGCACGGTCCGTTCGGTGATATCCAACTTACTGGCGATCAGTCGGGCCGTGATTTGCGACGTTTGTCCGATCATCCCCAGCACAGCCCCGTGATTGGTGATAAACGTCCAAGGTTTCCGTCCCATATGCCTTCTCCCCGGTTACGACAGAGATTACATGACAATTATGACAGGATGGGGCGACTTGTCAAGGGTATGAGCAACAAAAAAGGGCCCCGGGTTGCGGGGCCCTGGGGGGGTTCCTGTGGGACCTAGTTGTGGACTTCGATGCCGCCAAAAGCGGCGAAACAGTTGACCTTCAACCCAGGCCCTACCGCTGAGGTCTCTGCGCTCAACTGGGTCTTGTTCTCCCAGCCGCCGAAAATCGGCAGGCCGGTGACGTGAACGGGCCAGCCGGAAGGCACCGTGATTTCGACGCCGCCGAACGCGGCCGTCACATCCAGTTGGCCGCCCTCGGCCGCCAGCTGGGCGCCGCGCAAATCGACCTCGGCGCCGCCGAAAATGGCCGTGACGCTGCCCCCGAGGAAGCTGGTCGATTCGTTGCGCGCATTGGCCCCGCCGAACATGACGAAGGCATTGACATGGTCCGCATCACTGACCGTCTGGCGGAAGCCGCGACCGCGGGCCAACAGCAGGTACAGGCCGATCGCCACCAGCGCCAGGGGCCAGATGTAGCTCCAGGTGTTCGAGGGGAGGAATTCGAGGGTGATCGCCTGGAAGACGAGGCCGACCCCTAGCACGATCAGGCTGCCGATGACCGGCGCCGACCGTGTCACCAGTTGAATGGCGGCGATCAGGATAAGAATCATCGGCCACCAGGTGGCGAAGATCTGACCGAAATCCATCACGCCGGCCCGGTCAAGCAACAGGCCGCCTCCGATTGCCAACAGCAGGATGCCAAAGAATGCTCGTCCCGACATGATTGCAGTCTCCTTGCCACAAGGGGTCGAATGATGCCGCTGCTTCATTATACTTTTGCTGAATGGCGGCCCGAGTACAAACATCACCAGCCCAAGCGTGTTTCGTCATTCCGGCGCTCACAAGCACATGGCCAATCCCGTCTCGCGGCACCTACAGCAGGACATCAACGATCCCAGGCTGATCGAATGGGTCCGCCTGTGGGACCGATTCGAGGCGCTCATCATCCGCCTCTACCGCCAAGGGGCAGCCGGCCCCGGGGACCGTTTGCGCTATCGCTGGTTGCGCTGGCGGCTGCAGCGCGGCTATCCTCGCTGGCGGCCGGCGCTGGCGCGTTATTGGCCCGGCCGGCTGGCCGGCGGGGAACGACTGACGGCCGACCCATTTCAGCAGCTGCTCGACCGACACTCCGCCAGCGCTTTCACCACGGATTGGTCGGCGCTGCAGTTGCTCCCGGCGGGCCGCGAGGCCATCAACGCTTACTTGCTGGTGTTAGCCGACGAGGCGTCGGGCCAGCAGGTCTGAACCACGAAGGCTCAAGCAGAGCGGTAAGCGACTGGAGTCTAGCAACTAGCATTTGGCAACTAACCTCCTCTACCTGATAGTTAAGTAGACAGGCATCGCGCAGGAGACCGGGCTGCCGAGCACGCCGGAAGTTCGGGGACGATAGCCCACACCTTGTGAGAGGCCAGTAGCTAGCCGCTAGTGGCTCCTCTTTGCGCCATGGTGGTTAGGCTTGTGGAGTGGAGTGCAGGCCAGGCGTTACAATAAAACCGGCTCACCGCCCATCGGTCACACACCTAAGGAGATGCGAAACGATGCTGCCTTGGATCCTGGGGGCACACAACATCATGCGCTGGCTGGTCCTGCTGGCCGGCACCTTTGCCCTGATGCGCGCGTATCGCGGCTGGCTGGCCGCTGGCGGTTGGCAGCCACAGGACGATCTGGCGGGCCGGCTGTTTGCCATCAGTTTTGACATCCAGTTCCTGGTCGGGTTGTTCACCGCCGCCGTCAGCCCCATGATCCGAACCGCGCTCCAGAATCCGGCGACGATCAGCGCCAGCCAATCGATCCGCTACTTCGCCGTCGAGCATATTCCGCTGATGGTCGTCGCACTGGCCGCCGTCCATATCACAAGCAGCCTGGTCAAGAAGGCAGAGGTCCCAGCGGAGCGCCACAAGCGGGCAGCCATTGGTTACTCCCTCGGCTTCCTGTTAATCCTGATGGCCATCCCCTGGTGGAGACCCTTGCTTCCGTCGCTCTGAGCCAGTCAATGGACGACTTCCGTTTCTGGCATGAGGTCGAGGTGCGCTTTGCGGACATCGACTCACTGGGTCACGTCAACAACGCCATGTATTTCACCTACATGGAAACGGCCCGCGCCGCTTACTTCGGCGCCCTGGAATTGTGGGACCGCCAGGACATGCAGAGCCTGGGTGTGATATTGGCCCATGCCGCCTGCGATTTCCGCCGGCCGATTGGATACGGCCAATCCATACGGGTGGGTGTGGCCGCCAGCCGGCTGGGAACCAAGAGCTTTGACCTCAAATACCGTTTGACCGCACAAGACGGCGAACTTTTCGCCGAGGGGGTGACAACCATGGTTCATTACGACTACCAAAACAACCGTTCGGTCGCCATGCCCGACCGCTGGCGCCGCACGTTGGCCGAGTTTGATGGACTGCCCACCGCCGCGGGCGAGGACGGCTCGTGAGCGCCAAACGCAAGGGCGGCAGGAAGACGGCCAGCCGGCGGAGCAAGCCCAGGATCAAGGCGGGTGAACCACTGGCACCCGAGTTGCTCTACCAGGCGGTCGATCTAGACAGCCTGAAATTCGAATCAACCGAAGACCTGAAAGACTTCAAGGGCGTGCTTGGCCAACCGCGGGCCGTCGAGGCCGTCGAGTTTGGGGTCGAGATTGATGCCGAGGGCTACAACCTGTTCGCCCTTGGTCCGCCCGGCACCGGCAAACACTCACTGCTCGAATCCTTTTTCGCTGGGCGGGCCCAAACCAAGCCCATCCCCGACGATTGGTGCTATGTCAACAACTTCGAGCAGCCGCACAATCCGCATGCCATCCGGCTGCCGGCCGGGCGCGGTGCGGTCTTCGTCAAGGACATGGATAGCCTCGTCGAAGAAGTGCAGACGGCGCTGGAGACCGCCTTCGAGGGCGAGGAATACCAAAACCGACGCCACGAAATCCAGGAAAAGGTTCAGTCCGAGCAGGAGAAGGCGCTCGACAAGCTGCGCGAGCGGGCCGACGCCGAAGGCTTCACCCTGCTGCGGACGCCGTCCGGGCTGGGGTTTGCCCCGGTGAAGGACGGCGAGGTCGTCGAACCGGACGCCTACAACGATCTGTCCGAAGAAGAACGCCAGGCAATCGAAGGCAAGGTCACCAAGCTCCAGTCGGAACTGCAGCGCCTGATGCGCCAGCTGCCGCGCTTGCAGCGGGAAGCGCAGGAAAACCTGCGTCAACTCAACAAAGAAATCGCCCACCTGGCCGTCGGCGGTTTGATCGAAGAGCGCAAGGGCAAGTACGAGGACCTGCCCGTCGTCGTCGGTTATCTGGAAGCGGTCGAAGACGACATCATCGAGAACGTGCGCGATTTCCTGCCCCAAGACGAGAGCGACGGGCAATCGTCGGGCGAGGCAATGTTGACATCCTTCGGCGTCAGCCGCGGCCAATTGGCCCGCCGCCGCTACAAGGTCAACCTGATCATCGACCACAGTCAGTCGGAGCACGGCCCGGTGATCACCGAGGACAACCCGACATATGCCAATTTGATCGGGCGTGTCGAGCACGTACCGCAAATGGGTGCGCTGCTGACCGACTTCAACCTGATCAAGGCCGGTGCACTGCACCGGGCCAACGGCGGGTACCTGCTGCTCGACGCCCGCAAGGTGCTGCTCCAGCCGTATGCCTGGGAGGGCCTCAAACGTGCCTTGCATGCGCAAGAGATCCGCATCGAGTCGCCGGGCCAGGCCTACGGGCTGATCACCACCATTTCGCTCGAGCCCGAGCCGATCCCGCTCGACGTCAAGCTGGCGCTGGTGGGTGACCGCAGTCTGTATTACATGCTCGACGCCCTCGACCCCGAGTTCGGCACCCTGTTCAAGGTGATGGCCGACTTCGACGGCTCGATGGACCGCGACCGGTCGAGCCAGCGCAGCTATGCCCGGCTGCTGGCGCGCCTCGTTCGCAAGGAAGGGCTGCGGCCTTTCAAGAAGGACGCCATCGGCCGCGTGATCGAGCGCAGCGCCCGCATGGTGGGCGACTCGGAGAAGCTGTCCACCCAGATGCGTCTGATCACCGACCTGTTGCGCGAGGCCGACTATTGGGCCGGCCACAATGGCAACGGCATGGTGACGGCGGCCGACGTGCAGAAGGCGCTGGATGCCAAGATCCACCGGGCCGACCGGCTGCGCGAAAAGTCGCAGGAATCGATCCTGCGCCAGACAATCCTGATCGACACCAAGGGCGAGAAGGTCGGCCAGGTGAACGGCTTGTCGGTCATGATGCTGGGCGATTTCGCCTTTGGCCGGCCAAGCCGCATCACCGCCCGGGTGCGCATGGGATCGGGTGAGGTCGTCGACATTGAACGCGAGGCCGAGCTGGGAGGCCCGCTGCACGCCAAGGGCGTGATGATCCTGGCCGGTTTCCTGGGTGAGCGCTATGCAGAACAGCAGCCGCTCTCGTTGTCGGCCAGTCTGGTCTTCGAGCAAACCTACGGCGGCATCGAAGGTGACAGCGCCTCCTCGGCCGAACTGTACGCACTGCTCTCGGCCATTGGTGACCTGCCGCTGCGCCAGTCGCTGGCCGTCACCGGCTCGGTCAACCAGCGCGGCGAGGTGCAGGCGATCGGCGGCGCCAACGAGAAGATCGAAGGCTTCTTTGATATCTGCCAGCAACGCGGCCTGACCGGCGAGCAGGGCGTGCTCATCCCGACGGCCAACGTCAAGCACCTGATGCTGCGCCAGGACGTGATCGACGCCGTCAAGGCCGGCAAGTTCCATGTCTATCCCGTCGAGACGGTGGACCAGGGGATCGAGCTCTTAGCCGGTCTGCCGGCCGGCAAGCGCGGGGCGGATGGCGAATACCCAGCGGACAGCGTCAACGGCCGGGTGCAAGCAGCCATCACCCAACTGGCCGAACGGCGCCAGGGCTTCCTGCACCCGGACGGGCGCGAGCCATCCTGACCATGAGCCAAGCGCCGGTAGGTCAGGACGGCCCGACCGTCCGCCGTATTCTGGTGGGGATCGACGCCTCGCCCAGCAGCCTGGCGGCGCTGGAGACGGCCCTCAACCTGGCGGTCGAGCAGAACGCCCAGGTGGAGGGCTTGTATATCGAGGACCTGAACCTGGTGCGGCTGGCCCAGCTGCCCTTCGCCCGGGAAGTGGTCCACGTTACGGCCCAGGTGCGCACCTTTGCTTTGAAGGACTTGGAGCGCCAGTTGCGGGCCCAGGCCGACCGGGCGCGCGGCGCCATCGCCGAGCAAGCCGGCCGGCGCGGCGTGCGCTGGCGCTTCGAGGTGGCACGCGGCGACATTGCCCGCGAACTGCTGCGGCGAGCCGATGAGGCCGATCTGGTGATCCTGGGGCGGTCGGGCTGGTCGGGCAGCCATGCGTTGGGTTCGACGGCCCAAGCCGCGCTGCTCATGGGCCAGCGGCCGACGATGCTGCTCCAGTTTGACGCCCGTCTCAACCGCTCGGTTGGCGTGGTCACCGACGGATCGGAATTCGGCCAGCGGGCGCTGCAGGCCGCCGCCGACCTGGCCCAGCGCCACGAGCGCGGGCTGCATGTCTTCGTGCTTGCGCCCGATCCGGCCAGCGCCGAAGAACTGCGGGCCGAGCTGGCGGCGGCCATGCAAGCCCGCCAACTGGCCGCCACATTCGAAACGCTGCCGGCCGAAGGTTGGCAGCGCCAACTGCGGCGGGCGGTGGCCGACCGGGATTGTCTGCTGGTACTGCCGGTCAGGCTGACCGGCGTTGCGCCCGAGGCGCTGCTCGAGCTGGCTAACCGGCTGAGCTGCCCACTGTTCATCGTCCGCTGACATCCGAGACGAGATCTCATGCTGCTTGATGCCGGCCTGGTGCCGGACAGGCTGTCCCAGGTCCCAGAACTGGCCCGTCAGGCCGAAGCCTTTGGCTTCGACGGTGTGTGGACCAGCGAGACTCAGCATGACCCGTTCCTGCCGCTGGTCCTAGCCGCCGAGCACAGCCAGCGGTTGACGCTGGGCACGGCCGTCGCTATTTCGCTGGCGCGCAGCCCGATGACGGTGGCCTACACTGCCTGGGACCTGGCGGGCGCTTCCGCCGGCCGCTTCATTCTGGGCCTGGGCACGCAGGTGCGGGCCCACATCCGGCGCCGCTTTGGCATGCCCTGGCCCGAGTCGCCGCCGGCCCAACAGCGCGAGTTCGTCGAGGCCCTGCGCGCCATCTGGCGCAGCTGGTCGGATGGCGATCCGCTCGACTTCCGCGGCCAGTACTACAAGCTGACCCTGATGACCCCCTTCTTTCGCCCGCCGCCAATTGACTCGCCTGCCGTTCCCGTCTACCTGGCGGCAGTCAACCCGGGGTTGGCCCGGCTGGCCGGCGAGGTGGCCGATGGGCTGCATGCCCACCCGCTGCACACGGCCGACTACCTGCGTCAGGTGGTGCGGCCGGCCATCGCCGCCGGCGCCGAGACCGCCGGCCGTGATCCGGCGCAGGTGGCGCTGTCGGTGACCGCATTCGTTGTTGAAGATGAAAACGAAGCCGGCGAAGTCCGGCGCCAAATCGCCTTCTATGCCTCGACGCCGGCCTATCGGCGTGTGTTGGCCCTTCACGGTTGGGAATCGGTTGGTGAACGCTTGAGCCAGCTGGCCCGTCGGGGCCAATGGGCGGCGATGGGCGCCGAGGTGCCGGACGACATGCTGGAACAGGTGGCGGTCGTGGCGCCGGCCGAGGAACTGGGCGCCGCCCTGCGCCGGCGCTATCAGGGCCTGGCCGACCGGTTGACGATCTACCGGCCGTTCCGGGCCGGCGAGCGTGACGAGGATTGGCGCCGGCTGCTGGCAGGGTGGCAATCATGATCGTGGATGGGCACGAAGACCTGGCCTGGAACATTGAGACCTTTGGCCGCGATTACACACGCTCGGTCGAGGCCACCAGGGCGCTGGAGGCCGGCGGCCCGACCGTCGAGCACAACGGGCAGGCGCTGCTCGGTTGGCCCGATTGGATCGAGGGCCAGGTTGGGCTGACCTTTGCCGTCCTGTTCGCCAGCCCTAAACGCTGGCAGATGGGTGCGTGGGATCACGTCATTTACGAGGACAGCGCCCAGGCCCACTGGCGCTACTGGGGCCAGCTCGATCTGTATGAGCGGCTGGCCGACGACCACCCCGACAAGTTCCAGTTGATCACCAGCCAGACCGGCCTGGCGACGCACCTGGCCGCCTGGGAGGCGAAGGCGGACCAACGCAAGTTGGGCTGGCTGCTGCTGATGGAGGGCGCCGACGGCGTGCGGGCGCCGCAGGAACTGGAAGAATGGTACGGGCGCGGCCTGCGCATCGTCGGGCCGGCTTGGGACCGCACCCGCTATGCCGGCTCGTGCTACGACCCCGGCCCTTTCACCCATGAGGGCTTTGCCTTGCTCGAGGTGATGGCCCAACTGGGCATGCTGCTCGATGTCAGCCACTTGTCCGACGAAGCCGCCCGCCAGGCGGTCGACCGCTACCCGGGCTCCTTGCTGGCGTCGCACGCCAACGTCCGCCGGCTGGTGCCCCACAGCAGGTACCCCGAGCGCCATTTGCATGATGATGTCATTGGCGGCCTGGTCGAGCGCGATGCCGTCATCGGTGTCGTGCTGGCCAACAAATTTCTCAAGGACGGCTGGCAGCCCGGCGATCCGCGTGAGCTGGTGACGATCGAGCACGTGGTTGACCACATCGACGCCATCTGCCAGCTGGCCGGCGACGCCCGGCATGTGGCCCTCGGCTCGGATTTCGACGGCGGCTTTGGCCTGGATCAGGTGCCCGTGGGGCTGGACAGCATTGCCGACCTGGGCAAGATCGGCCAGGCCCTGTTGGCCCGTGGCTACCAGGAAAGTGATATGCTAGGGGTCCTTGGAAACAACTGGATCCGCCTGCTGGAGCGAGCCCTACCCCCGTCGGATTGATGCCGCTTAGCCCGCTGACTACCCGCCAATCCCGTTGGGCCCGCTATTGGATGACGCTGGCCCTGCTCGGCCTGCTGCTGTTTTTGGTCGGCGTCGAGCCGGATTTCATCGGCATGGACCGCAGCCCGGTGGTGGGCTTCGTCCAGATCGGCGTCTGGCTAGTGGGCCTGGGGCTGCTGCTGTTGAGCGGCACGCTGGCGGTGCGCGTCATCCGCAACGGCCATCCCAACAGTCTGCGGGCCGACATTGGCCTGCGCCTGGTGGCCACCGGCTACGTGCTGGCGGCGGTGGCCTCGCTGGCCGACTTCATCTCGATCGGCGCCCACCGCATGCCGTTTGTCTACTTTGGCCCGGTGCAGACGCTGGGCCTGGTGATCGGCATCGTCACCAGCCTGCTGGGGGTGGCGCTCTACTGGCCCTACAGTGCCCACCGAACCCAGCCGCAGGACGCCGGTTCCGGCGGCCCGCTGCTGGCCGGTTCGTCCGGCGATTGAAATCTGAGATCGTCTGATCTAATATAGGAAGACCTCGTTCGGCCCATGTGAGGGGGACATGGCGCAAACGACACCCGATCCACCCCAAACGACACCAGCCTGGCCAAGCGCCGTCCGTTCGCGCGCTCCTCTTTATTTGCTTTTGGCGTTTTTGCTAGCCTTGCTGGCTGGCATTGCCACCTACCTGTACCTGGAAGACATCCGCCAGCGCAGCATAGCCACCACCGAGGCCATCGTAGCCTTGGTCGAGCTGCGGCCGGGAGCGGCGATCCAGGCGGAACAAATCGAGGCGCGCGCCGTGCCCCCTGGCATCCTGCCAACAGGTGCGTTGGTCACAGCAGAGCAAGTGAGCGGCCGGGTTGTGGTTAACCCGGTCGCACCCGGCGAGATCATCCTGGAGCGAGACTTGGCAGGCAGCGGTGGCGGGGGTCTTTCGGCTCGCCTACCGGACGGGCGCTGGGCAATGGTACTGCCCGCAGGTTGGCTCGTAACACCCCTGCCGGAACTGGATCGGGGTGACCGCTTGGATCTCTTGGCCTACGCCGTCAGCCAGCCCGCCGAGACGGCCGGGGTGGTCGTCGAAGCGGTCGAGATTCTGGTGGCGCCAAGCAGCGGCGGGGGCAATCAAGTCACGCTCGCCGTGACGCTGCAAGAGGCGATCGCCGTTGTCTACGCCCGGGCGAATGGGTTTCAGCTGTTGCCTCTGCTGCGACCACGAGGCGGGTGAGGGATGCCCACCATCCTGCTTGTTGGCGCCAAAGGCGGTGTCGGCACGTCGATGCTGGCCGCCGGTCTGGCGCGAACGCTTGCCCGCCGGCAGCCGGTTCTGTTGGTTGATGCTGTCCGGGTTGCTGGCATCGCTGACCTGCTCCTTGATGTGCCGGTCGCACACGACTGGTCCGATCTGCTGCGGCTGGCCCCGGAGCTAACCGGCCGGCACCTGGCGGCCGTCGCCATTGAAGCCGGGCCCAACCTGCGCCTGCTGGCGGCGCCGGCTGACTGTGGTCCGTCAATGACGGGAGAACTCCTCACTTCTCTGGCCGGCCTGGGGGGGTTCGTGCTGGTTGACACCGAGCGATCGGCCATCAGACCCCAGGGAGCCCTGGCCGGGCTTGCCGACCATCTTTTGCTGGTTACGACGACCGACCCGGGTGCGCTGCGCGCTGCCCGCCGGTTGGCCGACGAATGGCCGCCGGCGGTTCGGCAGCGAGCCGGGTTGGTTGTGAACCAGTGGTCAGCAGGGACCCCGCTTACGCCAGAGCAGTTGGCGGGCGGTTGCCAGTTGCCGCTGGCGGGCGTTATTCCGGCTGCCGAGCACCTGGCGTTTAACAAAATTCACTTTGGCCAAGTGAGTGGAAGCCAGCGGACCTGGGGGCCGGCTGTCGAGGCTCTGGCCACGCGAGCCGCTCGTGCGCTGGCGTCGGAGGCAGCCAACGCATGAAGGATCGTCGGGAGCATTCCTCTCAAGACGACCGTCAGCCCGGTGCGGTCGAGGCCTGGCTTCACCGGACCATCATCGACCAGTTGGAAGGCGCCCTTGAGCCGGGCGATCTGGCAGCGGTGCCCGACAAACCCGCATTGGCGGCACACGCCCACCGAATTCTCGCTCGGCGCAATCTGCTGTTGACCGAATCCGAGCTTGAAGATCTGGTCCGAACGGTGGTCGATCGCATCGACGGGCTTGGCCCATTGCAGCCATTGCTCGACGACCCTTCAATCACCGAGATCATGGTCAATGATCCCGACCATGTGTTCATCGAACGTGACGGGGTTCTTGTGCACACCGATGTGCACTTGGCCGACGACCAACATCTGTTGCACATCATCGATCGCATTGTCGGACCCATCGGCCGGCGGATTGACGAGGCCTCGCCGTTGGTCGATGCCCGCCTACCCGACGGCTCGCGCGTCAACGCCATCATCCCCCCGTTGGCGGTTGGGGGACCGGCGCTCACCATTCGCAAGTTCGGTGGCGACCCGTTTACCCTGGAGCGGCTCGTTAGCCTGGGGACGGTCAGCCAGCAGATGGCCCGCTTTCTGGACCGCTGCGTGCGGCAGCGGTTGAGCGTGATCATTTCAGGCGGGACCGGCTCAGGCAAGACCACAACGCTCAACGCCCTCAGTCTGTGCATTCCGGCCGGGGAGCGGCTCATCAGCATCGAAGATTCGGCTGAATTGCAGCTGCGCCATAGCCATTGGATTTCGCTCGAATCCCGTCCACCAAACCTTGAAGGAGAAGGTGAAGTCAGCATCCGGCGCCTGGTGCGCAACGCCCTGCGGATGCGCCCCGACCGGATCATCGTGGGAGAGGTTCGGGGCGAAGAAGCATTTGACATGCTGCAGGCAATGAATACTGGTCATCGCGGTTCGCTGACAACCCTGCATGCCAATTCTCCGTCGGATGCGTTAACCCGGCTCGAGTCGATGGTCTTGATGGCCGGCTTTGAAATCCCGGTCAGCGCCATTCGCCGCATGATCGGCGGCGCTGTGGATTTGATCGTCCAACAAGACCGCCGGGCCGATGGCCGACGCGTGTTGACTTCGATCACTAGGCTGCGCAAACGCACGCCCGAGAGCCTGGAATTGGTTCCACTCTTCAGATTTGACCCCAAGCAAGGAGTCCACCAGGATTTGATGGGTGGGCTTGGATGAGGATGAGGCGTACGGCATTACGCGGGTGGGGGACCTCCAGCCTGGCATCGCTCCTGCTGATGGCAGCAGTCACGACGATTGCCTACTGGAACCGGGATCAGTTGGTGGCCTGGCACACTGCCGAGCCGCATCTGATGGTCGCCCTGGTGATTGGCGCCTTCGTGTGGCTGCTCGCCGGACTTGGATTGCTCGGTTATGAGCGATCCATCATTGGTCGGGCGTGGCGAGCAAGACTGGTGGCGCGAGCCGGCTATGCCGAGCAGGCCATGGATTCCCCTGTTCGTCGCTGGCGCCGACGAGTTGGGGATCCCCTCGAGTTCCTGACTGGCCCGCTGTTGCGCACTGCTTGGGGACGAACGAGGAGCGCCGAATGGCAGTCGGCCGGTTTCGGCGACCGAGCCTCTCGCTATTTGCTGCTCTTGGGGAGCGCGTTGGTCGTTGGAGCCCTGGTGGGGTATGCGCTGGCTGGTCCGCTACTGGGACTGGCCTTTGGCCTGACTCTGCCGCTGGCACCAGGCAGTTGGGTCAGGCGCCGGGCCATCGCAGCCGAGCGGCGCTTCGACGAGCTGTTGCCGGAGGCCCTGGATGCCATCGCCTCGGGCCTGGCTGCTGGGCTGGCATTTGAAGGAGCCGTCGGCTATGCAGCCACTGAACTACCGAAGCCAGTGGCAGCCAGGTTGGCTCAACTTGCCCGACGTCTGTCCCTGGGGATGCCCGTCGATGAAGCCCTCGATCGGTTGCTTGAAGAACAACCCGGCGAACAGTTGGCATTGATCGTAGAAGCCATCCAATTGCAGCGCAGGCTTGGTGGCAACCTCATCGAGTTGCTCAAGGAGATGGCCGGCTTGATTCGTGAGCGGATCGAGTTGGCCAAGGAAGTGCGGGCCGTAAGTGCGCAAGGGCGACTGTCGGGCAGCGTAATTGCTGGACTGGTTCCGGTGTCGGCGGGCATCCTGCTCTTGTTCAACCCGCGCTACATCGACGTGTTGTTCGAGACGTTGCTCGGACAAGTGCTCTTGGTCATTTCATTGCTATTGCTGCTTGCGGGGTGGGCAGTGATGTCCATGCTCATTCGAAGGGCGGTGTAGATGGGCCCATTGCTCATTGGCGGCCTGGTTGGTTGCGCCTTCGGTCTGTTGGTGTACAGCCTGATCCACCGGCTTGGCGCTCGCCGGCCACTACTCCCGAAGGCCAACTGGGGATCAAGCGCGGCCGGTTGGCTGAGACTGGTGCCCGTTCCCGGCGCTCCTGCCCGCAGATGGTCTGGGGACCAAATGGATCTGCGGCTGCGTCGGGCTGGCCTGCCCTGGCCGGCGGAAGCGTTTGTCGGGCTGCGCTGGCTGGGTTGGCTGGTGGCGTCGCTGGTTGCTCTGGCGTCCTGGCGCTTTCTTGGCCGCGGAGTCATTGCCGGGTTTTTGGGATTGCTCGTGCTGGTGTTGGGAATCTGGGGGCCGCAACTTTGGCTGCAGGCCCGCCAAGACCGGCGAAGGCAGGAGGTCGAAGCCGACCTACCTGCCTTGCTCGACCGGCTGATCCTGTCCCTGGAGGCGGGTCTCGGATTTGAGACTGCCTTTCGCCGTGCCGCTTTTTCGTTGGATCGGGCCCTCGGCGTTGGACTACGCCGTGCTCTGTTCCGGCTGGACGCCGGTCTGACCAAGGGAGAGGTAATGGGACGTCTCACGCTCGAGCTGCCCTCAACCGATCTGCGCAGTTTCGCCGCCTCTGTCCAGCAGGCGGAACGTCTCGGAACTTCGCTGGCCAAGACCCTGCGTGTCCAAGCCCGGTTGCTGCGGGCCGAACGGCGGCGCCGGGCCCAGGAAGCCAGCCGGCGCCTGCCGGTGCTGATCGTCTTCCCGCTGGTCCTGTTCTTCCTGCCGTCGATGCTCATCATTTATCTGGCGCCGCCATTGCTCCACTTATTCTTGGGGCGTTAGCTTGAAGCAGGGAAGTCCGGCGGCCGGTGACCGGTGCGGCGGACAGGCGCTTGTCGAGTTCGCCGCCGTCCTGCCGGTCTTGCTGCTGGTGACAATCGGGCTGATCAATTTGGGCCTGCTGATGGCGGCGCAACTCGAGCTAACGCAAGCCGCCTGGGAAGGTGCCCGGGCTGGCGCCACAATTCTGAACCCGGCCGTCGGCGATGCCGAAATTCGCGGTGCCATCGACGGCTCCCTTTACCTGCTCGACCCCTCAAGGCTGGCGGTGTCGATCGAGCCCAACCAGGACGAATGGCCGCGCACCGAACCATGGCCCGAGCCGCGCGGCCACCCGATCCGAGTGACGCTGTCCTATGACTATCCGCTGTATCTGCCGGGTACGCTGCAGGTGCAGCTGCAGGCCCGCGCCGTCAGCCGCATCGAGTACCAGAATCCATGAACAACAGGGGCCAGGTGGTGGTGGTCGTGGCGATTGTCTTGATGGTCGCCTTGCTGCTCCTGGCCCTGGGAGTCGATGGCGGGCGGCTCTATTTGGCCCGAGCCGAACTGCGGCGGGGAGCGCAAGCGGCGGCCGATGCCGGTATCGGTTATGTCGCCGACGCCATGGTGACGCTGGCTGTTCCGCGTCAAACAGAAGCGGCAGGCTTGCCACCATGCGTCCCCGACGGAGACTTCGGTGCAGACGGCGGCGTCTGTACGGCCACGCCTGAACCGGCGGCAATCCAGCATTGGTTGTCCGACGACGACCGGGCGACGCTGGCGGGCCCTGAGGTTCAGGCGACGGCCCAGGGGATTGCGGCCAACTACGCCAACCTGAACAGCATTGTGCCGGGGGAGGCGGGGGTCGAGGCGTTGGATCTCGATTACCCCCAGCACTACGAACCCGAGGATGAGCGACTGACCTTCTCGGTGACGATCACCCGCCAGATGGTGATTCTGCTGGCCGGATTGCTCGACCGCGAATGGGTGCAGCTTCAAGTCGAAGCCCGGTCCCAAATTCCGCAGCGATGACCGCGTCTACCAGGCAAGTTCTGGGTCTGGCCACCGGCATTCTGCCATTGGCGGCGTTGGCCGGAGCCGGCACATGGCTGGGTGCCCGTCTAATCACGCGGATGCCTGGCGTGCCGCCGGCGCTGCCTCTGCTGTTGGCGTGCCTGGCGTTTCTGTTGCTGTCGCTCGGTCGCAACCAGCGGGCAGGCTGGACCGTATGGGCCTTGCTCGGATTGGCGCTGGCGGTGGGCCTGGTCACCGCCACCCTGGGCCTACCGGAAGCGCCAAACATGCCGGCGACGCTTGGCCTGGCCGGCGCGCTGCTGGCAGGCGGATTGGCATTGGGCCTGAGTCGCTGGCCCGGCTGGCTGTGGGCTCGGTTGGCCGGCGGTGCGGGTCGCAGTCTGTGGCCCCGCGTTCTGTGGCTGGGGACCTGGGCCTACCTGCTGGGTTGGATCGCCGTCTGGCTGCTGGCGGCGGGACCCGGAATCCGACGGTTGTGGGCCGGCGTAGGTCTGCAGTTGTTCACCGGCCTGACCGCGCTGTGGGCCGTGGGGCTGGATGTCCACAGTGGTCCGGCCGCAGTCCGACCGCCGGAGTCCACCCGGGGAGGGTCGGACGGAGCGCCTGCCCAGGTGGACCTTCGAGGTCAGACCGAGTCCCCCGCGACCTGGAACGCCGAGCTGGTAGGGGCGGCCGCCGATCTGTACTTGCTCGGCCTCAACCTAATGCTGGCGGCGGGGGTGCTGCTGGCGGCATGACGGCTTTTCCGCAACCCCGGGGAGTCAAGTACGAAGCTTGACCTCCGAGGTCCACACGAGGAGGTCCAGAGTTCGACTAGCGCCGTGTGGACCTAGAAGGTCACGCCGAATGCGCGCCGTCTAGGGTTCGGGCGTGGCGGTGCCCGTCTCGGTCGGGGTGACCGTCACCGTCGGCGAAACGGTGAAGGTCGGCGTTATCGTCAAGGTAGGCAGCGGCGGGCTGTGGTAGCGCACGACCGATTCCCCATCCCAGGTCGACTCGAAGCCAAACACCTCGAAGAAGGTCTGCCCGGGCCTGAGCGCCAACGGCCGACCGTCCTCATCGAACAACCGCAGTGCGGAGCGCTCCGACGACCAGGTGATCGGATAGCGCCGGCCGTCGCGGAAAACCAGGCCAAAGCGCGCCGGCACGAAGCGCAGCTCGATCTCGATAATCGTGCCTTCCAGGTTCTGCAGTTTGTGGTCGGCGAACAGCACCACCAGGTTGTCGAAAGCCAACTGCTGGCCGGTCAGCCGGTCGATCTGCGGGCCAAGCTGGCCGTTGCCGTCGACCATGTCCTGCCAGCGCAGGTAGCGGCCGGAGGCGGAGTCGTAGGTCCATTGGAACTGGGCAAACAGGTTGTAAATCAACGACAGTTCGAGCCCGGGCGACCCACCGGCAGGGATGCGATGGTCGAACGATAGACCGGCGTAGCTGGCCGGCTGGGCCGGGTCGAGCGGCAGGCCGGGCAGATCGGCCAGCCGCAGCCCGGCGCTGTTGACGTCGTCCGGGTTGAGGGCGTTGACTGTCAACTGCTTGCCCAACTCGGGCAACACCTGGGCCGAAGCGGCCCGGGTGACGATCAGGCCGCCGGGGTAGAAGGCGCGGATGTCATCGAAAACGACCCGGCCCGACCGGATCGGGCCGATGACGAAGTCGTAAGGCAGGTCGGCGCCGGGGGCCAGCTCGGACAGCCGCTGCGGGTAGTCGCCGAAGTACACCGCCAGGAAGCGGGTCAACCCCTGACCGATCGAGGTCTCCCAGACGTGGTCGGCCTGCGACAGTCCGGCTTGCGGGCGGGCTGATGGCGGGAAGTTGGTGATCGACACCAGCAGCGGCGCCCGGCGGAGCAGCCTGGGGCCGATGGGGAGCCCGGTCAGCGGGTTGTAGCCGGGAAAGTAAGCCGGCCCGACCGGCCGCGGCGTGGCGCTAGGCGGCGGGGTTGGGCTCAAAGTGGCCGACGGCGACGGTTGGGCCGGCCGGGTTGCCGACGGCCGTGCCAGGCGCACGGTGGGTGTGGCAGAAGGCTGCTGGGCCGACGGCTGGCAGGCGGCCGCCAGCAGGCCCAGGGCAACGGCGAGCACGGTCCATGACTTCTTCATCGGTCGGCGCTCATCCTACCCGCTGGCTCCGGCCGGCGAAAGACCCACCCCGGTCCTGTCCTTGGTAGAATGAACCACAATTACTGGTAGCTGGAGGGGGAAGGTAGGCAGTCGATGTTCACGATTACCGAGGCCGCCCAGGAGAAGATCCTGGCGCGCATGGAAGCCGAAGGCAAAGCCGACCGCACGTTGCGCATCCGCATCGTGGGTTGGACGGCCGACGATTACCAATACCGGTTGGAGGTTATTCCGGCCGACGCCCGCGACGAGGGGGATGTCGAGGTGAGCAACGGGCGCCTGCCGCTGCTGCTGGCCGGCGACAGCGCCGAGAAACTGAAGGGCGCCACGCTCGACTTCGTCGAGAGCGCCCAACAGCATGGCTTTTCGATCGACAACCCCAACCCGGTGTGGACCGACCCGCTCGAGCTCAAGATCCAGCGGATCCTCGATCAGAAGATCAACCCGGGCGTCGGCATGCACGGCGGCCAGGTGCGGCTGCTCAAGGCGGAAGACGGCGTGGCATATATCAGCTTTGGCGGCGGCTGTGTCGGCTGCGGCATGTCGAATGTGACGCTCAAGCAGGGCGTGGATCGCATGATCCGTGAAGAGGTGCCCGAGATCACACAGATCGTCGACACCACTGACCACGCCAGCGGCACCAACCCCTACTACCAGCCTAGCGAAACGGCTGAGGCCGAATCGCCACTGGCGTAAGCCACATCACCTAACCTCCAAGGCAACCCCGGCGGTTGGCTGGTACCAGACGCGCCCGAGTGCACCTTGGAAGTCGGGTCGATCAGGGCGGTGTAGGAGTCAGCGCCCGGCCCTCTGCTGCGCGAAAAAGCCCCCTTGTTAATACTGCTGTGAATGAATGCCGAGTTTGCCGGCCTTCGCTCAGGCGACGGCTGCCCCAGGCTTTGGGCTGGTTGCCTTCGGCCGACGCAGGAGCAGAACGAGGCTCCATGGCAGGAACACCAGCACCAGTGGGTAGAACAATGCCCGCTCAACCCCGCCAACCCAAGGGTAGGTAACGGCGGCCCCAGCGCCGCTTGCGACGGTCACCAGGCTTGCCAGCTGGCTGAGGCGGCGGCCAACAAGGCCGATCTGCCCGGCGCGCCACACAACGAGGGCCAGCCCCACCAGGGCCAACAGCAAGAACAATGCAAAAAGCGGTTCGAGCCCGATGCCCACGGTGGCCGGGAATGCGGTCGGCGCCGGCTCGCCGGCGGCAACCTTTGCGGCGGTTGCTGTCGTCAGTGTCGATCGACCGATGATTTCGGCTAGCCAAACGCCTGCCGCCAGGATCAGCAACACCCGGGCAGAAGCTATCGGGGAAGAGTTCACCTGCTGCATGAAGCTGGTCAATTGCCACAGCGCAGCGACCAGCATGAGAAATCCGACGGCAGTCAGCACATTGCCGAGCTGGTAAGCGGAGGGATTGTTGGCGATGGCTCGATACAGCTCAAGCGACGTCACTTGCTCGAAGGGTTCAGCAACGATGGTGCCGGCGCAGAAGAGCAGCACGCCGATGAGCAGGACGAGTGCGGCCGAACGCGAGGGTGCACTGCCAATCATGTTATCGCTCGTTTTCAGAGGAGGGACCAGCTCAGAGGCGCGGTCTATTATCCTAAGATTGTAGACCGTAATGGTCCGATTTACTGTAGTGGATTGGACCACGGGTATTTCCGGCGGCGCTTTGCCGGGGCACGGCATTTGCTGGACCTACCAACTTCCGAGGTGCACTCGACAACCACGTTGCGCCAAGCTCGCCCGAGTCCATCTCGAGGGGCGTGCTTGCTTCCGCGGTCTCATCCGCCGCATCGATGGACGCCTCCGACCTGACCCCGACAGTCCTGCGCGTAGCAGTGGTTGCCGCCGGCCCGCTGGCGCGGGCCTGAGGGCTGAGTCGAGCGGCTCTCCGCAGGGATGAGGGGTTGGCGAGGGGACCGCCATCCAGCCGCGGGCAGTGTGAAGAACGATCGCGCTTAACGGGGTTGGGGACCGATTGTTGCCCACCTTACAAGCAACCTACAGGCTCTGCGCACCCCTTCGCACTAACCACAACCTAACTATAATCTAACCGTACCCTAACTCATCCGGGACAAACCTCCACTGTTCGGTCGGGGGCCGCCCCGGGATAACCCGAGAGGTTGGATGATAGTTGGGACGGTCTTATTGCATAGGCTGATGCTGATCCTGACGTTGGTAGGACTGACGCAGGCAGCCGATCTGATTCCGGTCACCGGTGCCCCACCCGATCTTGGTCAGAGTTTTCTGACCGCTCGGGGACGGCTGGACGACAGCGCCGTGCCCAGCCTGGCCGCCTTCCGGGCTTCCTTGCCGTCGGATGGGGGCGGCAGCTTGGCCGGGGTGCACGTCGCCGGCCGCCTGGCCCTGCGCGTGCTGGCCCAGCCGGCCGGGTCGCCGGGCTTCGTCACCGCCCAGCCAGACGCCGCCAGCCTGTTTGGCATGGCGCTGGCCTACGGCACCACCGGATTGATCGCCCACAATTACCTGGCGGGCGAGGCCTTCCTCGACCTGGCCAGCGGCGACCGCATTGTGCTCCTGTATGCCGATGGTACTTCGCAAACCTACCAGGTGGAGTCCGTCCGCAGCTTGCAGGCGCTCTCGCCGTGGAGCCCGACTTCGCAGTTCGTCGATCTGGCGGCGCCGGGTGAATCGTTGTCGGCGGCCAGCTTATTCGGCCAGGTGTATGGCGGTGACAATCCCCTGGTGCTGCAGACCTGCCTGACGCGCGGCGATAACCCGGTCTGGGGCCGTTGGTTTGTGTTGGCCCAGCCGGCGATTGATCGCCTGGCGGCCGGCCGGCTGATCAAACTGGCCGACTTGATCCAGGAGCTCGGCTAGCCCCGCTCCGCACGTATTCCTGGTGATTCATTCGAAGGGCAGTTCGCCACCACCCACCGCCTCGTCGGCCGGTTCGGCCACGATTAGAAGGCGATGGGTGTTGCTCTCGTACGGCCAGCAAGTCACCAGCGTTAGCCGCTCGGGGCCGCCGGGCTTAATCCATTGGGCGTTCTCCAGGCGGGTTTCGGTGGGCTCGTATTTTTCTTTGAGGATCAGCCGCCGCGTCACCAGGTAGCGGTGGACCGCTTCCGATCCAAACACGTAGATGATATCGCCTGGCTCGAGTTGGTCGAGATGGCGAAAGACTTCGCCGGCAACGTTGTGGTGGCCGTTGAGCACCGTGTTTCCCCCGGCGGCCAGGCGAGCCGTGTCCTGGTGCCAGCCGGCCGCATACATGTTCGGCGCCTGCCATTGGTACAGCCGCTGTGCGCCGATCTCGAGCATCGACAGGCCGGCGCCGACAACGGGCGCGTCCAGGCCGATAGAGGGGATCACCAGCCGCACCGGCGCCTCGCCGACGACTGCGGCCCAGCCGGCGTGCGCCGGTGCGGGGTCGGGCGGAGCCTGGATCCCTGGCTCCCTCTGCCATGCGCTGGAATCTGGCGCGGCGGCCGGGGAGTCGGCCAGCATCGGCGCGAAACCGGCCTCCACCAGGTCGGTGACGGGGACGGCCACGGGCAGTTCCTCGGATCCGGCGCCCTGCCATCCGGCGGCTGCCCGCACAACACCCGCGCCAAGCAGGACCAAGCCAAGCGCCATCATCAGGCGTATACCCCAGGCCTGCTTGCTGCTATCGGTGAGTGTCAGGTCCAGATTCATAGGGGCGCTTCGCCAGCCGCCTCGAGGAGGGGCGGCCGATCGGCCGCCCCTCCTCGAGGCGGCTGGCGAAGCGCCCCTATGAATCTGGACCTGACACTCACCGATAGCAGCAAGCAGGCCTGGGGTATACGCCTGATGATGGCGCTTGGCTTGGTCCTGCTTGGCGCGGGTGTTGTGCGGGCAGCCGCCGGATGGCAGGGCGCCGGATCCGAGGAACTGCCCGTGGCCGTCCCCGTCACCGACCTGGTGGAGGCCGGTTTCGCGCCGATGCTGGCCGACTCCCCGGCCGCCGCGCCAGATTCCAGCGCATGGCAGAGGGAGCCAGGGATCCAGGCTCCGCCCGACCCCGCACCGGCGCACGCCGGCTGGGCCGCAGTCGTCGGCGAGGCGCCGGTGCGGCTGGTGATCCCCTCTATCGGCCTGGACGCGCCCGTTGTCGGCGCCGGCCTGTCGATGCTCGAGATCGGCGCACAGCGGCTGTACCAATGGCAGGCGCCGAACATGTATGCGGCCGGCTGGCACCAGGACACGGCTCGCCTGGCCGCCGGGGGAAACACGGTGCTCAACGGCCACCACAACGTTGCCGGCGAAGTCTTTCGCCATCTCGACCAACTCGAGCCAGGCGATATCATCTACGTGTTTGGATCGGAAGCGGTCCACCGCTACCTGGTGACGCGGCGGCTGATCCTCAAAGAAAAATACGAGCCCACCGAAACCCGCCTGGAGAACGCCCAATGGATTAAGCCCGGCGGCCCCGAGCGGCTAACGCTGGTGACTTGCTGGCCGTACGAGAGCAACACCCATCGCCTTCTAATCGTGGCCGAACCGGCCGACGAGGCGGTGGGTGGTGGCGAACTGCCCTTCGAATGAATCACCAGGAATACGTGCGGAGCGGGGCTAGCCGAGCTCCTGGATCAAGTCGGCCAGTTTGATCAGCCGGCCGGCCGCCAGGCGATCAATCGCCGGCTGGGCCAACACAAACCAACGGCCCCAGACCGGGTTATCGCCGCGCGTCAGGCAGGTCTGCAGCACCAGGGGATTGTCACCGCCATACACCTGGCCGAATAAGCTGGCCGCCGACAACGATTCACCCGGCGCCGCCAGATCGACGAACTGCGAAGTCGGGCTCCACGGCGAGAGCGCCTGCAAGCTGCGGACGGACTCCACCTGGTAGGTTTGCGAAGTACCATCGGCATACAGGAGCACAATGCGGTCGCCGCTGGCCAGGTCGAGGAAGGCCTCGCCCGCCAGGTAATTGTGGGCGATCAATCCGGTGGTGCCGTAGGCCAGCGCCATGCCAAACAGGCTGGCGGCGTCTGGCTGGGCGGTGACGAAGCCCGGCGACCCGGCCGGCTGGGCCAGCACGCGCAGGGCCAGGCGGCCGGCGACGTGCACCCCGGCCAAGCTGCCGCCCCCATCCGACGGCAAGGAAGCCCGGAAGGCGGCCAGGCTGGGCACGGCGCTGTCGTCCAGCCGTCCCCGAGCGGTCAGAAAACTCTGACCAAGATCGGGTGGGGCACCGGTGACCGGAATCAGATCGGCTGCCTGCGTCAGTCCTACCAACGTCAGGATCAGCATCAGCCTATGCAATAAGACCGTCCCAACTATCATCCAACCTCTCGGGTTATCCCGGGGCGGCCCCCGACCGAACAGTGGAGGTTTGTCCCGGATGAGTTAGGGTACGGTTAGATTATAGTTAGGTTGTGGTTAGTGCGAAGGGGTGCGCAGAGCCTGTAGGTTGCTTGTAAGGTGGGCAACAATCGGTCCCCAACCCCGTTAAGCGCGATCGTTCTTCACACTGCCCGCGGCTGGATGGCGGTCCCCTCGCCAACCCCTCATCCCTGCGGAGAGCCGCTCGACTCAGCCCTCAGGCCCGCGCCAGCGGGCCGGCGGCAACCACTGCTACGCGCAGGACTGTCGGGGTCAGGTCGGAGGCGTCCATCGATGCGGCGGATGAGACCGCGGAAGCAAGCACGCCCCTCGAGATGGACTCGGGCGAGCTTGGCGCAACGTGGTTGTCGAGTGCACCTCGGAAGTTGGTAGGTCCAGCAAATGCCGTGCCCCGGCAAAGCGCCGCCGGAAATACCCGTGGTCCAATCCACTACAGTAAATCGGACCATTACGGTCTACAATCTTAGGATAATAGACCGCGCCTCTGAGCTGGTCCCTCCTCTGAAAACGAGCGATAACATGATTGGCAGTGCACCCTCGCGTTCGGCCGCACTCGTCCTGCTCATCGGCGTGCTGCTCTTCTGCGCCGGCACCATCGTTGCTGAACCCTTCGAGCAAGTGACGTCGCTTGAGCTGTATCGAGCCATCGCCAACAATCCCTCCGCTTACCAGCTCGGCAATGTGCTGACTGCCGTCGGATTTCTCATGCTGGTCGCTGCGCTGTGGCAATTGACCAGCTTCATGCAGCAGGTGAACTCTTCCCCGATAGCTTCTGCCCGGGTGTTGCTGATCCTGGCGGCAGGCGTTTGGCTAGCCGAAATCATCGGTCGATCGACACTGACGACAGCAACCGCCGCAAAGGTTGCCGCCGGCGAGCCGGCGCCGACCGCATTCCCGGCCACCGTGGGCATCGGGCTCGAACCGCTTTTTGCATTGTTCTTGCTGTTGGCCCTGGTGGGGCTGGCCCTCGTTGTGTGGCGCGCCGGGCAGATCGGCCTTGTTGGCCGCCGCCTCAGCCAGCTGGCAAGCCTGGTGACCGTCGCAAGCGGCGCTGGGGCCGCCGTTACCTACCCTTGGGTTGGCGGGGTTGAGCGGGCATTGTTCTACCCACTGGTGCTGGTGTTCCTGCCATGGAGCCTCGTTCTGCTCCTGCGTCGGCCGAAGGCAACCAGCCCAAAGCCTGGGGCAGCCGTCGCCTGAGCGAAGGCCGGCAAACTCGGCATTCATTCACAGCAGTATTAACAAGGGGGCTTTTTCGCGCAGCAGAGGGCCGGGCGCTGACTCCTACACCGCCCTGATCGACCCGACTTCCAAGGTGCACTCGGGCGCGTCTGGTACCAGCCAACCGCCGGGGTTGCCTTGGAGGTTAGGTGATGTGGCTTACGCCAGTGGCGATTCGGCCTCAGCCGTTTCGCTAGGCTGGTAGTAGGGGTTGGTGCCGCTGGCGTGGTCAGTGGTGTCGACGATCTGTGTGATCTCGGGCACCTCTTCACGGATCATGCGATCCACGCCCTGCTTGAGCGTCACATTCGACATGCCGCAGCCGACACAGCCGCCGCCAAAGCTGATATATGCCACGCCGTCTTCCGCCTTGAGCAGCCGCACCTGGCCGCCGTGCATGCCGACGCCCGGGTTGATCTTCTGATCGAGGATCCGCTGGATCTTGAGCTCGAGCGGGTCGGTCCACACCGGGTTGGGGTTGTCGATCGAAAAGCCATGCTGTTGGGCGCTCTCGACGAAGTCGAGCGTGGCGCCCTTCAGTTTCTCGGCGCTGTCGCCGGCCAGCAGCAGCGGCAGGCGCCCGTTGCTCACCTCGACATCCCCCTCGTCGCGGGCGTCGGCCGGAATAACCTCCAACCGGTATTGGTAATCGTCGGCCGTCCAACCCACGATGCGGATGCGCAACGTGCGGTCGGCTTTGCCTTCGGCTTCCATGCGCGCCAGGATCTTCTCCTGGGCGGCCTCGGTAATCGTGAACATCGACTGCCTACCTTCCCCCTCCAGCTACCAGTAATTGTGGTTCATTCTACCAAGGACAGGACCGGGGTGGGTCTTTCGCCGGCCGGAGCCAGCGGGTAGGATGAGCGCCGACCGATGAAGAAGTCATGGACCGTGCTCGCCGTTGCCCTGGGCCTGCTGGCGGCCGCCTGCCAGCCGTCGGCCCAGCAGCCTTCTGCCACACCCACCGTGCGCCTGGCACGGCCGTCGGCAACCCGGCCGGCCCAACCGTCGCCGTCGGCCACTTTGAGCCCAACCCCGCCGCCTAGCGCCACGCCGCGGCCGGTCGGGCCGGCTTACTTTCCCGGCTACAACCCGCTGACCGGGCTCCCCATCGGCCCCAGGCTGCTCCGCCGGGCGCCGCTGCTGGTGTCGATCACCAACTTCCCGCCATCAGCCCGCCCGCAAGCCGGACTGTCGCAGGCCGACCACGTCTGGGAGACCTCGATCGGTCAGGGGTTGACCCGCTTCCTGGCGGTGTACTTCGGCGACTACCCGCAGCGGCTGTCCGAGCTGGCCCCCGGCGCCGACCTGCCTTACGACTTCGTCATCGGCCCGATCCGGTCGGGCCGGGTCGTTTTCGATGACATCCGCGCCTTCTACCCCGGCGGCCTGATCGTCACCCGGGCCGCTTCGGCCCAGGTGTTGCCCGAGTTGGGCAAGCAGTTGACAGTCAACGCCCTCAACCCGGACGACGTCAACAGCGCCGGGCTGCGGCTGGCCGATCTGCCCGGCCTGCCGCTCGACCCGGCCCAGCCGGCCAGCTACGCCGGTCTATCGTTCGACCATCGCATCCCTGCCGGTGGGTCGCCCGGGCTCGAACTGTCGTTGATTTACAACCTGTTTGCCCAGTTCCAATGGACCTACGACTCCGCCTCCGGCCGCTACCTGCGCTGGCAGGACATGGTCGACGGCAACGGCCAGCTTGGCCCGCAGATCGACCGGCTGACCGGCCAGCAGTTGGCTTTCGACAACCTGGTGGTGCTGTTCGCCGACCACAAACTGCAGAACCTGGAAGGCACGATTATCGAGATCGAGCTGCGCTTCGTGCCGGCGCGCTTTGGCCTGGTTTTCCGCGACGGCCGGCGCTATCCGATCACCTGGTCGTCGGAGCGCTCCGCACTGCGGTTGTTCGATGAGGACGGTCGGCCGTTGGCGCTCAGGCCCGGGCAGACCTTCTTCGAGGTGTTTGGCTTCGAGTCGACCTGGGATGGGGAATCGGTCGTGCGCTACCACAGCCCGCCGCTGCCTACCTTGACGATAACGCCGACCTTCACCGTTTCGCCGACGGTGACGGTCACCCCGACCGAGACGGGCACCGCCACGCCCGAACCCTAGACGGCGCGCATTCGGCGTGACCTTCTAGGTCCACACGGCGCTAGTCGAACTCTGGACCTCCTCGTGTGGACCTCGGAGGTCAAGCTTCGTACTTGACTCCCCGGGGTTGCGGAAAAGCCGTCATGCCGCCAGCAGCACCCCCGCCGCCAGCATTAGGTTGAGGCCGAGCAAGTACAGATCGGCGGCCGCCCCTACCAGCTCGGCGTTCCAGGTCGCGGGGGACTCGGTCTGACCTCGAAGGTCCACCTGGGCAGGCGCTCCGTCCGACCCTCCCCGGGTGGACTCCGGCGGTCGGACTGCGGCCGGACCACTGTGGACATCCAGCCCCACGGCCCACAGCGCGGTCAGGCCGGTGAACAACTGCAGACCTACGCCGGCCCACAACCGTCGGATTCCGGGTCCCGCCGCCAGCAGCCAGACGGCGATCCAACCCAGCAGGTAGGCCCAGGTCCCCAGCCACAGAACGCGGGGCCACAGACTGCGACCCGCACCGCCGGCCAACCGAGCCCACAGCCAGCCGGGCCAGCGACTCAGGCCCAATGCCAATCCGCCTGCCAGCAGCGCGCCGGCCAGGCCAAGCGTCGCCGGCATGTTTGGCGCTTCCGGTAGGCCCAGGGTGGCGGTGACCAGGCCCACCGCCAGCGCCAATCCGAGCAAGGCCCATACGGTCCAGCCTGCCCGCTGGTTGCGACCGAGCGACAGCAACAGAAACGCCAGGCACGCCAACAGCAGAGGCAGCGCCGGCGGCACGCCAGGCATCCGCGTGATTAGACGGGCACCCAGCCATGTGCCGGCTCCGGCCAACGCCGCCAATGGCAGAATGCCGGTGGCCAGACCCAGAACTTGCCTGGTAGACGCGGTCATCGCTGCGGAATTTGGGACCGGGCTTCGACTTGAAGCTGCACCCATTCGCGGTCGAGCAATCCGGCCAGCAGAATCACCATCTGGCGGGTGATCGTCACCGAGAAGGTCAGTCGCTCATCCTCGGGTTCGTAGTGCTGGGGGTAATCGAGATCCAACGCCTCGACCCCCGCCTCCCCCGGCACAATGCTGTTCAGGTTGGCGTAGTTGGCCGCAATCCCCTGGGCCGTCGCCTGAACCTCAGGGCCCGCCAGCGTCGCCCGGTCGTCGTCGGACAACCAATGCTGGATTGCCGCCGGTTCAGGCGTGGCCGTACAGACGCCGCCGTCTGCACCGAAGTCTCCGTCGGGGACGCATGGTGGCAAGCCTGCCGCTTCTGTTTGACGCGGAACAGCCAGCGTCACCATGGCGTCGGCGACATAACCGATACCGGCATCGGCCGCCGCTTGCGCTCCCCGCCGCAGTTCGGCTCGGGCCAAATAGAGCCGCCCGCCATCGACTCCCAGGGCCAGGAGCAGCAAGGCGACCATCAAGACAATCGCCACGACCACCACCACCTGGCCCCTGTTGTTCATGGATTCTGGTACTCGATGCGGCTGACGGCGCGGGCCTGCAGCTGCACCTGCAGCGTACCCGGCAGATACAGCGGATAGTCATAGGACAGCGTCACTCGGATCGGGTGGCCGCGCGGCTCGGGCCATGGTTCGGTGCGCGGCCATTCGTCCTGGTTGGGCTCGATCGACACCGCCAGCCTTGAGGGGTCGAGCAGGTAAAGGGAGCCGTCGATGGCACCGCGAATTTCGGCATCGCCGACGGCCGGGTTCAGAATTGTGGCGCCAGCCCGGGCACCTTCCCAGGCGGCTTGCGTTAGCTCGAGTTGCGCCGCCATCAGCAGGCCCAAATTGATCAGCCCGATTGTCACCAGCAGCAAGACCGGCAGGACGGCGGCGAACTCGACAAGCGCCTGTCCGCCGCACCGGTCACCGGCCGCCGGACTTCCCTGCTTCAAGCTAACGCCCCAAGAATAAGTGGAGCAATGGCGGCGCCAGATAAATGATGAGCATCGACGGCAGGAAGAACAGGACCAGCGGGAAGACGATCAGCACCGGCAGGCGCCGGCTGGCTTCCTGGGCCCGGCGCCGCCGTTCGGCCCGCAGCAACCGGGCTTGGACACGCAGGGTCTTGGCCAGCGAAGTTCCGAGACGTTCCGCCTGCTGGACAGAGGCGGCGAAACTGCGCAGATCGGTTGAGGGCAGCTCGAGCGTGAGACGTCCCATTACCTCTCCCTTGGTCAGACCGGCGTCCAGCCGGAACAGAGCACGGCGTAGTCCAACGCCGAGGGCCCGATCCAACGAAAAAGCGGCACGGCGAAAGGCAGTCTCAAATCCGAGACCCGCCTCCAGGGACAGGATCAGCCGGTCGAGCAAGGCAGGTAGGTCGGCTTCGACCTCCTGCCTTCGCCGGTCTTGGCGGGCCTGCAGCCAAAGTTGCGGCCCCCAGATTCCCAACACCAGCACGAGCAATCCCAAAAACCCGGCAATGACTCCGCGGCCAAGAAAGCGCCAGGACGCCAGAGCAACCAGCGACGCCACCAGCCAACCCAGCCAGCGCAGCCCGACAAACGCTTCCGCCGGCCAGGGCAGGCCAGCCCGACGCAGCCGCAGATCCATTTGGTCCCCAGACCATCTGCGGGCAGGAGCGCCGGGAACGGGCACCAGTCTCAGCCAACCGGCCGCGCTTGATCCCCAGTTGGCCTTCGGGAGTAGTGGCCGGCGAGCGCCAAGCCGGTGGATCAGGCTGTACACCAACAGACCGAAGGCGCAACCAACCAGGCCGCCAATGAGCAATGGGCCCATCTACACCGCCCTTCGAATGAGCATGGACATCACTGCCCACCCCGCAAGCAGCAATAGCAATGAAATGACCAAGAGCACTTGTCCGAGCAACGTCTCGAACAACACGTCGATGTAGCGCGGGTTGAACAAGAGCAGGATGCCCGCCGACACCGGAACCAGTCCAGCAATTACGCTGCCCGACAGTCGCCCTTGCGCACTTACGGCCCGCACTTCCTTGGCCAACTCGATCCGCTCACGAATCAAGCCGGCCATCTCCTTGAGCAACTCGATGAGGTTGCCACCAAGCCTGCGCTGCAATTGGATGGCTTCTACGATCAATGCCAACTGTTCGCCGGGTTGTTCTTCAAGCAACCGATCGAGGGCTTCATCGACGGGCATCCCCAGGGACAGACGTCGGGCAAGTTGAGCCAACCTGGCTGCCACTGGCTTCGGTAGTTCAGTGGCTGCATAGCCGACGGCTCCTTCAAATGCCAGCCCAGCAGCCAGGCCCGAGGCGATGGCATCCAGGGCCTCCGGCAACAGCTCGTCGAAGCGCCGCTCGGCTGCGATGGCCCGGCGCCTGACCCAACTGCCTGGTGCCAGCGGCAGAGTCAGGCCAAAGGCCAGTCCCAGTAGCGGACCAGCCAGCGCATACCCCACCAGGGCTCCAACGACCAACGCGCTCCCCAAGAGCAGCAAATAGCGAGAGGCTCGGTCGCCGAAACCGGCCGACTGCCATTCGGCGCTCCTCGTTCGTCCCCAAGCAGTGCGCAACAGCGGGCCAGTCAGGAACTCGAGGGGATCCCCAACTCGTCGGCGCCAGCGACGAACAGGGGAATCCATGGCCTGCTCGGCATAGCCGGCTCGCGCCACCAGTCTTGCTCGCCACGCCCGACCAATGATGGATCGCTCATAACCGAGCAATCCAAGTCCGGCGAGCAGCCACACGAAGGCGCCAATCACCAGGGCGACCATCAGATGCGGCTCGGCAGTGTGCCAGGCCACCAACTGATCCCGGTTCCAGTAGGCAATCGTCGTGACTGCTGCCATCAGCAGGAGCGATGCCAGGCTGGAGGTCCCCCACCCGCGTAATGCCGTACGCCTCATCCTCATCCAAGCCCACCCATCAAATCCTGGTGGACTCCTTGCTTGGGGTCAAATCTGAAGAGTGGAACCAATTCCAGGCTCTCGGGCGTGCGTTTGCGCAGCCTAGTGATCGAAGTCAACACGCGTCGGCCATCGGCCCGGCGGTCTTGTTGGACGATCAAATCCACAGCGCCGCCGATCATGCGGCGAATGGCGCTGACCGGGATTTCAAAGCCGGCCATCAAGACCATCGACTCGAGCCGGGTTAACGCATCCGACGGAGAATTGGCATGCAGGGTTGTCAGCGAACCGCGATGACCAGTATTCATTGCCTGCAGCATGTCAAATGCTTCTTCGCCCCGAACCTCTCCCACGATGATCCGGTCGGGGCGCATCCGCAGGGCGTTGCGCACCAGGCGCCGGATGCTGACTTCACCTTCTCCTTCAAGGTTTGGTGGACGGGATTCGAGCGAAATCCAATGGCTATGGCGCAGCTGCAATTCAGCCGAATCTTCGATGCTGATGAGCCGCTCCCCGGCCGGAATGCACAGACTGAGGGCGTTGAGCGTTGTGGTCTTGCCTGAGCCGGTCCCGCCTGAAATGATCACGCTCAACCGCTGCCGCACGCAGCGGTCCAGAAAGCGGGCCATCTGCTGGCTGACCGTCCCCAGGCTAACGAGCCGCTCCAGGGTAAACGGGTCGCCACCGAACTTGCGAATGGTGAGCGCCGGTCCCCCAACCGCCAACGGGGGGATGATGGCGTTGACGCGCGAGCCGTCGGGTAGGCGGGCATCGACCAACGGCGAGGCCTCGTCAATCCGCCGGCCGATGGGTCCGACAATGCGATCGATGATGTGCAACAGATGTTGGTCGTCGGCCAAGTGCACATCGGTGTGCACAAGAACCCCGTCACGTTCGATGAACACATGGTCGGGATCATTGACCATGATCTCGGTGATTGAAGGGTCGTCGAGCAATGGCTGCAATGGGCCAAGCCCGTCGATGCGATCGACCACCGTTCGGACCAGATCTTCAAGCTCGGATTCGGTCAACAGCAGATTGCGCCGAGCGAGAATTCGGTGGGCGTGTGCCGCCAATGCGGGTTTGTCGGGCACCGCTGCCAGATCGCCCGGCTCAAGGGCGCCTTCCAACTGGTCGATGATGGTCCGGTGAAGCCAGGCCTCGACCGCACCGGGCTGACGGTCGTCTTGAGAGGAATGCTCCCGACGATCCTTCATGCGTTGGCTGCCTCCGACGCCAGCGCACGAGCGGCTCGCGTGGCCAGAGCCTCGACAGCCGGCCCCCAGGTCCGCTGGCTTCCACTCACTTGGCCAAAGTGAATTTTGTTAAACGCCAGGTGCTCGGCAGCCGGAATAACGCCCGCCAGCGGCAACTGGCAACCGCCCGCCAACTGCTCTGGCGTAAGCGGGGTCCCTGCTGACCACTGGTTCACAACCAACCCGGCTCGCTGCCGAACCGCCGGCGGCCATTCGTCGGCCAACCGGCGGGCAGCGCGCAGCGCACCCGGGTCGGTCGTCGTAACCAGCAAAAGATGGTCGGCAAGCCCGGCCAGGGCTCCCTGGGGTCTGATGGCCGATCGCTCGGTGTCAACCAGCACGAACCCCCCCAGGCCGGCCAGAGAAGTGAGGAGTTCTCCCGTCATTGACGGACCACAGTCAGCCGGCGCCGCCAGCAGGCGCAGGTTGGGCCCGGCTTCAATGGCGACGGCCGCCAGGTGCCGGCCGGTTAGCTCCGGGGCCAGCCGCAGCAGATCGGACCAGTCGTGTGCGACCGGCACATCAAGGAGCAGGTCAGCGATGCCAGCAACCCGGACAGCATCAACCAACAGAACCGGCTGCCGGCGGGCAAGCGTTCGCGCCAGACCGGCGGCCAGCATCGACGTGCCGACACCGCCTTTGGCGCCAACAAGCAGGATGGTGGGCATCCCTCACCCGCCTCGTGGTCGCAGCAGAGGCAACAGCTGAAACCCATTCGCCCGGGCGTAGACAACGGCGATCGCCTCTTGCAGCGTCACGGCGAGCGTGACTTGATTGCCCCCGCCGCTGCTTGGCGCCACCAGAATCTCGACCGCTTCGACGACCACCCCGGCCGTCTCGGCGGGCTGGCTGACGGCGTAGGCCAAGAGATCCAAGCGGTCACCCCGATCCAGTTCCGGCAGGGGTGTTACGAGCCAACCTGCGGGCAGTACCATTGCCCAGCGCCCGTCCGGTAGGCGAGCCGAAAGACCCCCGCCACCGCTGCCTGCCAAGTCTCGCTCCAGGATGATCTCGCCGGGTGCGACCGGGTTAACCACAACCCGGCCGCTCACTTGCTCTGCTGTGACCAACGCACCTGTTGGCAGGATGCCAGGGGGCACGGCGCGCGCCTCGATTTGTTCCGCCTGGATCGCCGCTCCCGGCCGCAGCTCGACCAAGGCTACGATGGCCTCGGTGGTGGCTATGCTGCGCTGGCGGATGTCTTCCAGGTACAGGTAGGTGGCAATGCCAGCCAGCAAGGCTAGCAAAAACGCCAAAAGCAAATAAAGAGGAGCGCGCGAACGGACGGCGCTTGGCCAGGCTGGTGTCGTTTGGGGTGGATCGGGTGTCGTTTGCGCCATGTCCCCCTCACATGGGCCGAACGAGGTCTTCCTATATTAGATCAGACGATCTCAGATTTCAATCGCCGGACGAACCGGCCAGCAGCGGGCCGCCGGAACCGGCGTCCTGCGGCTGGGTTCGGTGGGCACTGTAGGGCCAGTAGAGCGCCACCCCCAGCAGGCTGGTGACGATGCCGATCACCAGGCCCAGCGTCTGCACCGGGCCAAAGTAGACAAACGGCATGCGGTGGGCGCCGATCGAGATGAAGTCGGCCAGCGAGGCCACCGCCGCCAGCACGTAGCCGGTGGCCACCAGGCGCAGGCCAATGTCGGCCCGCAGACTGTTGGGATGGCCGTTGCGGATGACGCGCACCGCCAGCGTGCCGCTCAACAGCAGCAGCCCCAGGCCCACTAGCCAGACGCCGATCTGGACGAAGCCCACCACCGGGCTGCGGTCCATGCCGATGAAATCCGGCTCGACGCCGACCAAAAACAGCAGCAGGCCGAGCAGGGCCAGCGTCATCCAATAGCGGGCCCAACGGGATTGGCGGGTAGTCAGCGGGCTAAGCGGCATCAATCCGACGGGGGTAGGGCTCGCTCCAGCAGGCGGATCCAGTTGTTTCCAAGGACCCCTAGCATATCACTTTCCTGGTAGCCACGGGCCAACAGGGCCTGGCCGATCTTGCCCAGGTCGGCAATGCTGTCCAGCCCCACGGGCACCTGATCCAGGCCAAAGCCGCCGTCGAAATCCGAGCCGAGGGCCACATGCCGGGCGTCGCCGGCCAGCTGGCAGATGGCGTCGATGTGGTCAACCACGTGCTCGATCGTCACCAGCTCACGCGGATCGCCGGGCTGCCAGCCGTCCTTGAGAAATTTGTTGGCCAGCACGACACCGATGACGGCATCGCGCTCGACCAGGCCGCCAATGACATCATCATGCAAATGGCGCTCGGGGTACCTGCTGTGGGGCACCAGCCGGCGGACGTTGGCGTGCGACGCCAGCAAGGAGCCCGGGTAGCGGTCGACCGCCTGGCGGGCGGCTTCGTCGGACAAGTGGCTGACATCGAGCAGCATGCCCAGTTGGGCCATCACCTCGAGCAAGGCAAAGCCCTCATGGGTGAAAGGGCCGGGGTCGTAGCACGAGCCGGCATAGCGGGTGCGGTCCCAAGCCGGCCCGACGATGCGCAGGCCGCGCCCGTACCATTCTTCCAGTTCCTGCGGCGCCCGCACGCCGTCGGCGCCCTCCATCAGCAGCAGCCAGCCCAACTTGCGTTGGTCCGCCTTCGCCTCCCAGGCGGCCAGGTGCGTCGCCAGGCCGGTCTGGCTGGTGATCAACTGGAACTTGTCGGGGTGGTCGTCGGCCAGCCGCTCATACAGATCGAGCTGGCCCCAGTAGCGCCAGTGGGCCTGGGCGCTGTCCTCGTAAATGACGTGATCCCACGCACCCATCTGCCAGCGTTTAGGGCTGGCGAACAGGACGGCAAAGGTCAGCCCAACCTGGCCCTCGATCCAATCGGGCCAACCGAGCAGCGCCTGCCCGTTGTGCTCGACGGTCGGGCCGCCGGCCTCCAGCGCCCTGGTGGCCTCGACCGAGCGTGTGTAATCGCGGCCAAAGGTCTCAATGTTCCAGGCCAGGTCTTCGTGCCCATCCACGATCATGATTGCCACCCTGCCAGCAGCCGGCGCCAATCCTCGTCACGCTCGCCGGCCCGGAACGGCCGGTAGATCGTCAACCGGTCGGCCAGGCCCTGATAGCGCCGGCGCAGGGCGGCGCCCAGTTCCTCGGCCGGCGCCACGACCGCCACCTGTTCCAGCATGTCGTCCGGCACCTCGGCGCCCATCGCCGCCCATTGGCCCCGACGGGCCAGCTGGCTCAAGCGTTCACCAACCGATTCCCAACCGTGAAGGGCCAACACACGCCGATAGGCCGGCGTCGAGGCATAGAAGGCGATTTGGCGCCGGACTTCGCCGGCTTCGTTTTCATCTTCAACAACGAATGCGGTCACCGACAGCGCCACCTGCGCCGGATCACGGCCGGCGGTCTCGGCGCCGGCGGCGATGGCCGGCCGCACCACCTGACGCAGGTAGTCGGCCGTGTGCAGCGGGTGGGCATGCAGCCCATCGGCCACCTCGCCGGCCAGCCGGGCCAACCCCGGGTTGACTGCCGCCAGGTAGACGGGAACGGCAGGCGAGTCAATTGGCGGCGGGCGAAAGAAGGGGGTCATCAGGGTCAGCTTGTAGTACTGGCCGCGGAAGTCGAGCGGATCGCCATCCGACCAGCTGCGCCAGATGGCGCGCAGGGCCTCGACGAACTCGCGCTGTTGGGCCGGCGGCGACTCGGGCCAGGGCATGCCAAAGCGGCGCCGGATGTGGGCCCGCACCTGCGTGCCCAGGCCCAGAATGAAGCGGCCGGCGGAAGCGCCCGCCAGGTCCCAGGCAGTGTAGGCCACCGTCATCGGGCTGCGCGCCAGCGAAATAGCGACGGCCGTGCCCAGCGTCAACCGCTGGCTGTGCTCGGCGGCTAGGACCAGCGGCAGGAACGGGTCATGCTGAGTCTCGCTGGTCCACACACCGTCGAAGCCAAAGGCTTCGGCCTGACGGGCCAGTTCTGGGACCTGGGACAGCCTGTCCGGCACCAGGCCGGCATCAAGCAGCATGAGATCTCGTCTCGGATGTCAGCGGACGATGAACAGTGGGCAGCTCAGCCGGTTAGCCAGCTCGAGCAGCGCCTCGGGCGCAACGCCGGTCAGCCTGACCGGCAGTACCAGCAGACAATCCCGGTCGGCCACCGCCCGCCGCAGTTGGCGCTGCCAACCTTCGGCCGGCAGCGTTTCGAATGTGGCGGCCAGTTGGCGGGCTTGCATGGCCGCCGCCAGCTCGGCCCGCAGTTCTTCGGCGCTGGCCGGATCGGGCGCAAGCACGAAGACATGCAGCCCGCGCTCGTGGCGCTGGGCCAGGTCGGCGGCGGCCTGCAGCGCCCGCTGGCCGAATTCCGATCCGTCGGTGACCACGCCAACCGAGCGGTTGAGACGGGCGTCAAACTGGAGCAGCATCGTCGGCCGCTGGCCCATGAGCAGCGCGGCTTGGGCCGTCGAACCCAACGCATGGCTGCCCGACCAGCCCGACCGCCCCAGGATCACCAGATCGGCCTCATCGGCTCGCCGCAGCAGTTCGCGGGCAATGTCGCCGCGTGCCACCTCGAAGCGCCAGCGCACGCCGCGCCGGCCGGCTTGCTCGGCGATGGCGCCGCGCGCCCGGTCGGCCTGGGCCCGCAACTGGCGCTCCAAGTCCTTCAAAGCAAAGGTGCGCACCTGGGCCGTAACGTGGACCACTTCCCGGGCGAAGGGCAGCTGGGCCAGCCGCACCAGGTTCAGGTCCTCGATATACAAGCCCTCCACCTGGGCGTTCTGCTCGACCGCCAGGTTGAGGGCCGTCTCCAGCGCCGCCAGGCTGCTGGGCGAGGCGTCGATCCCCACCAGAATACGGCGGACGGTCGGGCCGTCCTGACCTACCGGCGCTTGGCTCATGGTCAGGATGGCTCGCGCCCGTCCGGGTGCAGGAAGCCCTGGCGCCGTTCGGCCAGTTGGGTGATGGCTGCTTGCACCCGGCCGTTGACGCTGTCCGCTGGGTATTCGCCATCCGCCCCGCGCTTGCCGGCCGGCAGACCGGCTAAGAGCTCGATCCCCTGGTCCACCGTCTCGACGGGATAGACATGGAACTTGCCGGCCTTGACGGCGTCGATCACGTCCTGGCGCAGCATCAGGTGCTTGACGTTGGCCGTCGGGATGAGCACGCCCTGCTCGCCGGTCAGGCCGCGTTGCTGGCAGATATCAAAGAAGCCTTCGATCTTCTCGTTGGCGCCGCCGATCGCCTGCACCTCGCCGCGCTGGTTGACCGAGCCGGTGACGGCCAGCGACTGGCGCAGCGGCAGGTCACCAATGGCCGAGAGCAGTGCGTACAGTTCGGCCGAGGAGGCGCTGTCACCTTCGATGCCGCCGTAGGTTTGCTCGAAGACCAGACTGGCCGACAACGAGAGCGGCTGCTGTTCTGCATAGCGCTCACCCAGGAAACCGGCCAGGATCATCACGCCCTTGGCGTGCAGCGGGCCTCCCAGCTCGGCCTCGCGTTCAATGTCGACGACCTCACCCGATCCCATGCGCACCCGGGCGGTGATGCGGCTTGGCCGGCCAAAGGCGAAATCGCCCAGCATCATGACCGACAAGCCGTTCACCTGGCCGACCTTCTCGCCCTTGGTGTCGATCAGGATTGTCTGGCGCAGGATCGATTCCTGCGACTTTTCGCGCAGCCGGTCGGCCCGGTGGATCTTGGCATCCAGCGCCTTCTGCACGTCGGCCGCCGTCACCATGCCGTTGCCATTGTGGCCGGCCCAATAGTCGGCCTCGCGCAACAGGTCGGTGATCAGACGCATCTGGGTGGACAGCTTCTCCGAGTCGCCCACCATGCGGGCGCTGCGCTCGATCACGCGGCCGATGGCGTCCTTCTTGAAAGGCCGCAGCCCTTCCTTGCGAACGAGGCGCGCCAGCAGCCGGGCATAGCTGCGCTGGCTCGACCGGTCGCGGTCCATCGAGCCGTCGAAGTCGGCCATCACCTTGAACAGGGTGCCGAACTCGGGGTCGAGGGCGTCGAGCATGTAATACAGACTGCGGTCACCCACCAGCGCCAGCTTGACGTCGAGCGGGATCGGCTCGGGCTCGAGCGAAATGGTGGTGATCAGCCCGTAGGCCTGGCCCGGCGACTCGATGCGGATCTCTTGCGCATGCAAGGCACGTTTGAGGCCCTCCCAGGCATACGGCTGGAGCAGCACCTTGCGGGCGTCGAGCAGCAGGTACCCGCCGTTGGCCCGGTGCAGTGCACCGGCCTTGATCAGGTTGAAGTCGGTCAGCAGCGCACCCATTTGCGGTACGTGCTCGACACGCCCGATCAAATTGGCATATGTCGGGTTGTCCTCGGTGATCACCGGGCCGTGCTCCGACTGACTGTGGTCGATGATCAGGTTGACCTTGTAGCGGCGGCGGGCCAATTGGCCGCGGCTGACGCCGAAGGATGTCAACATTGCCTCGCCCGACGATTGCCCGTCGCTCTCGTCTTGGGGCAGGAAATCGCGCACGTTCTCGATGATGTCGTCTTCGACCGCTTCCAGATAACCGACGACGACGGGCAGGTCCTCGTACTTGCCCTTGCGCTCTTCGATCAAACCGCCGACGGCCAGGTGGGCGATTTCTTTGTTGAGTTGACGCAGGTTTTCCTGCGCTTCCCGCTGCAAGCGCGGCAGCTGGCGCATCAGGCGCTGCAGTTCCGACTGGAGCTTGGTGACCTTGCCTTCGATTGCCTGGCGTTCTTCTTCGGACAGATCGTTGTAGGCGTCCGGTTCGACGACCTCGCCGTCCTTCACCGGGGCAAACCCCAGCCCGGACGGCGTCCGCAGCAGGGTGAAGCCTTCGGCGTCGGCCCGCTCGCGCAGCTTGTCGAGCGCCTTCTCCTGCTCGGACTGAACCTTTTCCTGGATTTCGTGGCGTCGGTTTTGGTATTCCTCGCCCTCGAAGGCGGTCTCCAGCGCCGTCTGCACTTCTTCGACGAGGCTATCCATGTCCTTGACGAAGACCGCACCGCGCCCGGCCGGCAGCCGGATGGCATGCGGATTGTGCGGCTGCTCGAAGTTGTTGACATAGCACCAATCGTCGGGGATGGGCTTGGTTTGGGCCCGCCCAGCGAAAAAGGATTCGAGCAGTGAGTGTTTGCCGGTGCCGGGCGGACCAAGGGCGAACAGGTTGTAGCCCTCGGCATCAATCTCGACCCCAAACTCGACGGCCTCGACGGCCCGCGGTTGGCCAAGCACGCCCTTGAAGTCTTTCAGGTCTTCGGTTGATTCGAATTTCAGGCTGTCTAGATCGACCGCCTGGTAGAGCAACTCGGGTGCCAGTGGTTCACCCGCCTTGATCCTGGGCTTGCTCCGCCGGCTGGCCGTCTTCCTGCCGCCCTTGCGTTTGGCGCTCACGAGCCGTCCTCGCCCGCGGCGGTGGGCAGTCCATCAAACTCGGCCAACGTGCGGCGCCAGCGGTCGGGCATGGCGACCGAACGGTTGTTTTGGTAGTCGTAATGAACCATGGTTGTCACCCCCTCGGCGAAAAGTTCGCCGTCTTGTGCGGTCAAACGGTATTTGAGGTCAAAGCTCTTGGTTCCCAGCCGGCTGGCGGCCACACCCACCCGTATGGATTGGCCGTATCCAATCGGCCGGCGGAAATCGCAGGCGGCATGGGCCAATATCACACCCAGGCTCTGCATGTCCTGGCGGTCCCACAATTCCAGGGCGCCGAAGTAAGCGGCGCGGGCCGTTTCCATGTAGGTGAAATACATGGCGTTGTTGACGTGACCCAGTGAGTCGATGTCCGCAAAGCGCACCTCGACCTCATGCCAGAAACGGAAGTCGTCCATTGACTGGCTCAGAGCGACGGAAGCAAGGGTCTCCACCAGGGGATGGCCATCAGGATTAACAGGAAGCCGAGGGAGTAACCAATGGCTGCCCGCTTGTGGCGCTCCGCTGGGACCTCTGCCTTCTTGACCAGGCTGCTTGTGATATGGACGGCGGCCAGTGCGACGACCATCAGCGGAATATGCTCGACGGCGAAGTAGCGGATCGATTGGCTGGCGCTGATCGTCGCCGGATTCTGGAGCGCGGTTCGGATCATGGGGCTGACGGCGGCGGTGAACAACCCGACCAGGAACTGGATGTCAAAACTGATGGCAAACAGCCGGCCCGCCAGATCGTCCTGTGGCTGCCAACCGCCAGCGGCCAGCCAGCCGCGATACGCGCGCATCAGGGCAAAGGTGCCGGCCAGCAGGACCAGCCAGCGCATGATGTTGTGTGCCCCCAGGATCCAAGGCAGCATCGTTTCGCATCTCCTTAGGTGTGTGACCGATGGGCGGTGAGCCGGTTTTATTGTAACGCCTGGCCTGCACTCCACTCCACAAGCCTAACCACCATGGCGCAAAGAGGAGCCACTAGCGGCTAGCTACTGGCCTCTCACAAGGTGTGGGCTATCGTCCCCGAACTTCCGGCGTGCTCGGCAGCCCGGTCTCCTGCGCGATGCCTGTCTACTTAACTATCAGGTAGAGGAGGTTAGTTGCCAAATGCTAGTTGCTAGACTCCAGTCGCTTACCGCTCTGCTTGAGCCTTCGTGGTTCAGACCTGCTGGCCCGACGCCTCGTCGGCTAACACCAGCAAGTAAGCGTTGATGGCCTCGCGGCCCGCCGGGAGCAACTGCAGCGCCGACCAATCCGTGGTGAAAGCGCTGGCGGAGTGTCGGTCGAGCAGCTGCTGAAATGGGTCGGCCGTCAGTCGTTCCCCGCCGGCCAGCCGGCCGGGCCAATAACGCGCCAGCGCCGGCCGCCAGCGAGGATAGCCGCGCTGCAGCCGCCAGCGCAACCAGCGATAGCGCAAACGGTCCCCGGGGCCGGCTGCCCCTTGGCGGTAGAGGCGGATGATGAGCGCCTCGAATCGGTCCCACAGGCGGACCCATTCGATCAGCCTGGGATCGTTGATGTCCTGCTGTAGGTGCCGCGAGACGGGATTGGCCATGTGCTTGTGAGCGCCGGAATGACGAAACACGCTTGGGCTGGTGATGTTTGTACTCGGGCCGCCATTCAGCAAAAGTATAATGAAGCAGCGGCATCATTCGACCCCTTGTGGCAAGGAGACTGCAATCATGTCGGGACGAGCATTCTTTGGCATCCTGCTGTTGGCAATCGGAGGCGGCCTGTTGCTTGACCGGGCCGGCGTGATGGATTTCGGTCAGATCTTCGCCACCTGGTGGCCGATGATTCTTATCCTGATCGCCGCCATTCAACTGGTGACACGGTCGGCGCCGGTCATCGGCAGCCTGATCGTGCTAGGGGTCGGCCTCGTCTTCCAGGCGATCACCCTCGAATTCCTCCCCTCGAACACCTGGAGCTACATCTGGCCCCTGGCGCTGGTGGCGATCGGCCTGTACCTGCTGTTGGCCCGCGGTCGCGGCTTCCGCCAGACGGTCAGTGATGCGGACCATGTCAATGCCTTCGTCATGTTCGGCGGGGCCAATGCGCGCAACGAATCGACCAGCTTCCTCGGGGGCAGCGTCACGGCCATTTTCGGCGGCGCCGAGGTCGATTTGCGCGGCGCCCAGCTGGCGGCCGAGGGCGGCCAACTGGATGTGACGGCCGCGTTCGGCGGCGTCGAAATCACGGTGCCTTCCGGCTGGCCCGTTCACGTCACCGGCCTGCCGATTTTCGGCGGCTGGGAGAACAAGACCCAGTTGAGCGCAGAGACCTCAGCGGTAGGGCCTGGGTTGAAGGTCAACTGTTTCGCCGCTTTTGGCGGCATCGAAGTCCACAACTAGGTCCCACAGGAACCCCCCCAGGGCCCCGCAACCCGGGGCCCTTTTTTGTTGCTCATACCCTTGACAAGTCGCCCCATCCTGTCATAATTGTCATGTAATCTCTGTCGTAACCGGGGAGAAGGCATATGGGACGGAAACCTTGGACGTTTATCACCAATCACGGGGCTGTGCTGGGGATGATCGGACAAACGTCGCAAATCACGGCCCGACTGATCGCCAGTAAGTTGGATATCACCGAACGGACCGTGCTGCGCATCATCAAGGACCTGGAAGGCGCCGGTTACGTGAAGCGTGAGCGCTTCGGCCGCGAGAACCGTTACACGGTCAATGCCAGCCTGCCGCTGCGCCGCAGCGACCAGCACGCCGTGGAGATCGGCCAGATCCTGAAGGTGCTCAAGTTCAAGTAGGGCAACCACAAAGGCTCGAAGGGTACAAAGGGGGAAAGGAGGGGGCACGAAGGCTGGGATCGATGTAAGGGAAACCCCCTTTGGGATCCTTGATCTGGACTTGGTGTCCTTGGTGTCTTTGTGGTTAGCAACCGGAACATTTGGGATGAAAACAACGTCTACCCGTCGAGGCCGGGGAGGGTCCCCGGCCGCCATTCTTCAACCTGCTGAGTAGCAAGCCACCCCCCGGGTTTCACCCGGCTGGCGGCCAATCTACTCAGCTCGAGGGCCTATCGATGATCGTTCGCGAGTTGTACCCGGCGCGCGGCCAATTGCTGGCCGCGCTCGTCATCGCCGTTTCGCTGTTGCTTGGAAGCTGTGCGCCCGGCGGCCTGGCCCCAACGGCCACGCCCACCGACACGCCTCCACAGGGCATCATCGCCGGCCGCTTATGGTCCGACCGCTGTGACTCAGACGGCCGTGGATGCCAGTTGGTCGATGGGGAGCTGCTGCCGGATGGGGTCGAAGATCCGACCGAGCCCGGCTTGGAAGGCGTGATGGTGCAGATCGGCCAGGGGCAGTGCCCCAGCATCGGCTTCACCGAGGCCACCACCAGCGCCAATGGCACCTATCTGGTGCAGGGCCTGCAGGCTGGGACCTATTGCATCTCGGTCGACCCGGGGCTGACCGGCAACGGCGTTGTCTTGGGCGACGCGCCCTGGACCCACCCCTCTTTTGGCATGGGCATCAGCCGAATCACGGTCACCCTGCGCGAAAGCAATGAAACAAGGCTGGTTAACTTCGGGCGGGCTTCGGCCGCCATCGTGCCCACCGCCAGCCCGACATCGACCGAGCCCGCCCCGGCCCCGACCAGCGCCGGCCCCCAGGCCTGCCTCGACCGGGCGACCTTCGTCGCCGATGTCAGCGTGCCGGACTCAACGCATTTCGACGCCAACCGCAGCTTTGACAAGACCTGGCGTCTGCGCAACAACGGCAGTTGCACCTGGACGACTGGCTACAACCTGGTCTTTGTCAGCGGCAGCAGCCTGAGCGGAGCCGCTGCCAGGACGCTGCCGCGCAATGTGGCGCCCGGCGAGACCGTCGATCTGACCATCCGCCTCAAAGCCCCGGCCGACACCGGGCTGTACCGCGGTTACTGGATGCTGCGCAACAGCAGCGGTGTGCTGTTTGGGCTGGGCGACAACGCCAACGCACCCTTTTGGGTCCAGATCATCGTTGGCCCCCTGGGCACAACCACCACCGGCACCTGGCGCGGCGAGTACTTCGCCCGGCGCGATCTGAAGGGCACGGCCGGCTTCGTGCGCAATGACCCGGTCATCGCCTTCAACTGGGGCTCGCAATCGCCAGGCTCGCCGCTCGGCGCCGACGATTTCTCGGTGCGCTGGACGGGCAAGGGCCAGTTCGACCAGGGCAGCTACCGCTTCCGGGTTCAGGTGGATGACGGCGCCCGCCTGTGGGTCGACGATCAGTTGATCATCGACTCATGGCGCGACGGCAGCTACCGCGAGCTGACGGCCGATGTGCCGCTGGCGCGCGGCAATCACGACATCCGCCTCGAATTCTACGAGCGGGCCGGCGCCGCCCGCATCCAGCTGAGCTGGACCAAGGTCAGTTCGCCCTCCTTCTCCGACTGGAAGGGTGAATACTGGGCCAACCGCAAACTGAGCGGGGCGCCGGTGTTGATCCGCAACGATAACGCCGTCGACTTCAACTGGGGCCGCGGTGCACCGGCCGTCGGTGTGCCGCGCGACGAGTTCTCGGCGCGCTGGACACGCAAGGTCGAGTTCAGCCAGGGCACCTACCGCTTCACGGCCAGCAGTGACGATGGCTTGCGCGTCTATGTCAGCGACCAGCTGATCATCGACGAATGGCATGACGACAGCGCCAGCCAGACCTACACCGCCGAGGTCGTGCTAAGCGGCAGCCGAACCGTCAAGATCGAATACTACGAGCGGTCCGGCGGCGCACAGGTGCACGTCGCCTGGGCTAAGGTCGGCCAGACGGCCACGGCGACGGTCACACCGACCGATACGCCGACTATGACCGCCACCAGCGGACCGCCGCCGACCGAACCGGCCGAAACGGCCACGCCAACGGCAACCGCCACGGAGATTGTGCCGCCGACGGATACCCCGGTTCCGACAGAAACGCCGACGCCGACCGAGCCGCCGCCAGCGACCAACACGCCGCAGCCGCAGCCGCAGGTCGCCTACAGCTTCGGCCAGGAGGCCTGCCAGGCGGACTGGCGCAACGAGGCCGGCGCTCTGCCGTGCCCCGGAAACCCCGGCGACACCGACGGGGCCGTCTACACGCTGAACGCCCCTAACACCGAGGCCGGGGCGGCCGATGGCCAGCTCGGTCTGGTAACCGAACCCGAAGCTTCCGCCGTAGGCTACATCCAGGGGGCCTATCCGGCCTTCCAGCTAGCCGCTGGCGACCACTTCAGGGCGACGGTCGGCTGCCTGGCCGGCGCCGCCTCTTGTGACGTCGAGTTCCAACTGCACGTGCGGATCGATGGCAACACGACCAGCCTGGGCACCTGGCACCAGGTCCACGATGGCGACCTGCAAGCGATCGATCTCGACATGAGCGCCTACGCCGGTCAAAGCGTGGCCTTCGTCCTGTCGGTCCATGCCAACGGTTCCCCGGCGGGCAACGGGGCGGTCTGGCTCGCCCCGCGCATCCTGAGATAAGGCTCATAACACAAAGACTCAAAGTTCACGAAGGTTTGCCGAGCACATAAAGAGAGGGTCTCAAGTGAGACCCTCTTCATTTCCCTTAAACAGATGTCCTTTGTGAACCTTTGTCTTTGTGTCTTGGTGTCTTCGCGTTATCAATCTTATTGAATACGGGCGCCAAGTTCGACCTGGGCATCCGGTTGCAGCAACCGCATCGACCCGTCGGGGTTCACCGCCGCCAGCACCAACACCTCCGAACGATGGTTGGCAATCTGTTTGGGTGGAAAATTCGTAACGGCCACTACCAGCCGCTCGATCAGCTCATCGCGGGGGTACAGCGCGGCGATCGCCGCCGACGATTGGCGCACCCCGAGCCTGGGACCAAAGTCGATAGTCAGCAAGTACGACGGATTGTGGGCCTCGGGAAACTCGTCTACTGTCAGCACCCGCCCGACGTGCATCTCGACTTTGTCGAAGTCATCCCAATTGATCTTGTGTCCCAAGGTTGGACCTCCTAACCACGAAGGCTCAAAGTGCACGAAAGGGTAAGTGGATCCACAAAGATTGGTGCCGATGACGTGAAATCACCCTTTCTGATCCCTCCTGGTCACCTTAGTGCCCTTTGAGTCGTTGTGGTTCACCCCTTCAGACTGGCCACTACCTCGACCGGTTCCCACGCTACCGCCCCGTCGGCCTCGACCGTCAGTTCGATCCGCACGATCCGTTTCCAGGGACCGGCCTCGAAAGCCAGGAAAGACAGCGTCCCGCCGGCCTCGCCCAGAATGGCCAGCGGGTCGAACGCGACCGGACGCGCGACCCGCACCAGGTTCTTGGCTTCACGCCGCAGCACGGCGTCGAAGGCATGCCGCACGACCAAGGGCTCGATCGCCAGCCAGGCCGCTTCGCGTTCGGGCGCTTTGGTCGCCCACAGTTCGTTGAGGAAGAAGGCATATTCGGCCAGCCCCTCGGCGCTGTGCTCGTAGGCGAGATGGCGATAAAGCGTTTCGATCTCGATCATGTGCAAACTGCCGCCTCGCTTCTCGGCGGCTAGTCGGTCGGGCGGGATGGCGCGCAGGGCTGGTGGGGGCTCAGTTGGGCTGCCGGGTTGGCTCAAGCGGGCAAAGGGCCAAATCCAGCGCATGTCACCGCGGCGCATGGGCAAATAGTCAAGCTCATAACCACGCTGCAAACTGACTTTGCGGAATAGGCGGAGCAAGTGAGAAACGTCGTCGGGCCGATGATAGCGGTTCCAGCTCTGGCGGAAGCGGCCAACCGCCGTCAGAGTCTGATCGAGACGATACCCCGGAACCCGCTCTTCCTTGGCTGGCTGGACCATGCGTAGGCCCTACTCGGTGAAGCGCGCTAACCACGAAGTCTCAAAGGACACGAAGGTGAACCCTAGGGTCACAAAGGGACACTTCCCCTCAGCGAAACCAGTCTTTGTGAACCTTGCTAGCTCTTGGTGTCCTTCGTATCTTGGTGGTTGCCCCGCTGCGTGTGAGCCACCAAGACTCTAAGGGCACAAAGGGGTTGATATCCTATCGGTGGTGCACCCCAATTCTTGGACAGTTATTGTGGTGGACTTTGTGGTGCTACGGCCATGGCTGCAGCGTCGCGATATAGATTACCGGTGCTTTGTTCCCAATCGCTGAGTGTCTTCGTTCGTTGTTATGGTACGCCATCCTTTCCGCAACCACCGCCTGCAGCTCCGCCAGCGAACGGGCGTCTAGCAGCAGTGAGCGATTTTCGCTCTTGAACCGACTGTTGAAACCCTCCATCTCGGGATTGTCCCGCGCTCCGTGCAGCGCGTAGGAGATGCGGACCCGATCCTTCAGAAGGAGCTGTGAGGTCCAGCCATAACCTGTGAACACCGGATCCCGGTCATGATGGACAACGAGCCTTTCCGGCGACACACCATATGCCTGTAGTGTTTCCGTCGCCCGAGTCCAGGCTTGCAGCGCCAGTTCGGTCACCGCACGCTCCCCGACGGCCCAGCCCAAGACCAACTTTGTCGCATGATCGATGATGGGCATCAGTTGGGCCTTTCGCCGCCCGTTCGCATAGCGGAGCTCGGTGAAGTCCGTGTAGAGCACCTGAAGCGGTCCGATCTGACCCATGCCAGCTACCAGGTTCACCCGATCACCGGCAATGGCAATCACATGCCGGATCCCGCTCGGTTTCGGGGAACGGGTTCCCCGCATCAAGGGCAGGTCCCACGCTCGGTGCAGTCGCTGGACCACCTTGTGATTGACCGTTCGCTCGACGAGTTCCTGCAGTTCGTCTTTCGTGCGCCGGTAGCCGTATTCGGGATGCTTGCGGGCGATGCTCTCCAGCGGCTCCCGTAGATCGCGATGCTTGTCCGTGTAGCTGACCTTATCTTGCTGATGGTAGTACCAGGTCGAGCGGGGCAGCCCCAAGGCAGCCAGAACGGCCGGCAGGCCGAAGTCGCCCCTGGCTTGAGATGCCAGCTGCACCTTGACCTCCGTGGTCATCCGTCCTGGCTCAAGAAGTTTTTTAGCAGCGCGATCTCTACTTCCTTCTTTCCCAGCAAGCGTTCCAGGTCCGCGATGCGCCGTTCATACTCCCGGGCTGTGCTGTCCTGGCGGAAAATATCCTCGCCTCGCTCGATGAGCTGTCGCTTCCAGAGCAAAACAGAGTTGGGGTGGACCTGATAATGTTTGGCGATCTGCTCAATTGTCTTTTCGCCGGTCAAGGCATCAAGAACTGCCTTCAACTTGATGTCCGGCGGGTAGGGCTTTGTGCTCTTGGCCATGGCGTGTGCCTCCTTCGTGGCCCAGCCATGCCCGTAGCGTACAACATGTTCGGATTGACTAAGATCCACAAAGTGCCTGGGTCCAACTTTTGGGGGTCAGCACCATCAGCGAATTCATCCCTTTGTGAACCCAAATGCCCCTTGGTGACCTTGGTGCCTTGGTGGTTATCCCCCGTATAGCTCCTTATGCACCCGGCTCAACGCCCGGACTTGTTTCTCCGCATGGTACGACGAGCGGACCAGGGGCCCGCTTTCCACCCATCGGAAGCCGATTTGCAGGCCAAAGGTGCGCAACGCATCGAATTCTTCCGGCGTGTAGTAGCGCTCGATTGGCAGATGCTTCTTTGACGGCTGCAGATATTGACCGATCGTCAAGATGTCGACCCCCCACGAGCGCAGGTCGCGCATGGTTTCCTGAACCTCGTCGAAGGTCTCCCCCAGCCCAACCATGATGCCCGACTTGGTCAGGACGTCCGGATCCAGTTCCTTGGCATTGCGCAGCGTGGCTTCAGCCCATTGGTAGCGGTCTTGCGGCTGCACTTTGCGGAACAGCCGGCGCACCGTCTCAACATTGTGATTGAGGATTTCGGGACGGGCCTTCATCACAATGCGCAGTGCTTCGATCGACCCCTTGAAATCGGGGATGAGCACTTCAATCGAGCAGCCCGGCTGCAGCTGGCGTATGCGCCGTATTACCATGGCAAAGATCGGCGCGCCGCCGTCCGCCCGCTCGTCGCGGTTCACACTGGTAATGACAGCGTGACGCAGGTCCATCGCCTGGACCGAGCGGGCAACGCGCTCCGGTTCGAGCCAGTCGAGTGCACCGGGCCGGCCGGTCTTAATGTCGCAGAAACCGCACGACCGAGTGCAGGTGTCGCCCATCAGCAGGAAGGTGGCGGTGCCGGCGCCCCAGCACTCGCCGATGTTGGGGCAGCGGGCCTCCTCGCAAACGGTATGCAAGGCCTTGGACCGCATCATGTCGCGCAGCCATTCGTAGGTCTCGCCGGCCGGTGCCCGCACCTTTATCCACGCAGGCCGGCGCTGCGGTCGGTCGGGTGCGATCTGAATGTCGCTTTCCGAGATCAGGTTCGAAGCCACGCTACTCACCTTAGATCAATCAGCCACAATCAGCTTCATTCTATCAGCCAGCCTCGCCACGGTTTGAACCCCTAACCACGAAGTCTCTAAGGACACAAAGGGGTAAGGGGTACACAAAGATTGGTTTCTATCATGGAACTCCCCCTTTGTGACCCCGCTTTTTCTCACTTCGTGTCCTTCGCGTCTTGGTGGTTCACTCACGTAACAACTCGACGCGGCGGAAATCACCCATATCGCGGATAGTCACATCGAGCGATTCCCCCTCGCGCCAATAGCTGAGCACCACGGCCCCGCTGGACCGGTCTTCTTCGACCAACGTCTGCCAGCCCGCCTGCGGCAGTTGCTGGCGGAAGTGGGCGGAAAGCGCCTCCAGACTCATCCCAGATTCGAAGGCGACAACGCCGGGCAGGATCACCAGCCGCTGCCGGTCGGCGGGCAAGGGGAGATCGGGCTCGCAGCCCGTGATCGGCTCGATCGCTTGCGGGCCGAGCTCGATCACCTGATAGCTGCCCGTCAGCCTGCCGTAACCGGCTTCGAAGAAGGGATCCCAGCCCTCGGCTGCCAGGTCGTAGCGCAGCACGGCCTCGAAGTCCGGTTGGTGCCACAAGCTTACGGTTACGTCCTGCCAACCGTCCAATTCCGCCTGGATCATGACGAAGTGGATCGTGTTCCAGCCGGCAACCTGCTCCTGGCCGAGGCTGACCAGCGGCTCACGAAAATCGTCAACCGGCAGGACGTCATCCGGCGCCAGGAACTTGACGCTCACATCCAGGTCACTTGGATACTGCAGACAGCCCTCGTTGGTGCCCGGCCCGATCATTCGGCTGACCTGCCCATCACTGACCAGGCGCACGTCGCCCGGGTTGCGGGCGCCTTCGACGCCTTCGATGTGCAGGCTGCGCTCGAGCAGTTGGTCGGAGACACGGGTCGTCACACGATAGAACCAGCTTTGGTCTCCATCGAACTGCAGCCGGAACTCAGCCTGATGAGACCCCAGAATGCTGCTGTCCAACCCGCGGTATGCCAGCGGCGGCGCCAGCGTTGGTGTTCCGCCGCCAACTGCCGGCAGCGTGCAGGCCGCCAGCACCAGTGCAACCAGCAGGATCCAAAGGGCCCGCTTCACACAGCCTCTCCCGCACACATTGTTACCAACATACCCGCGTTTGGCGGCCCGGCATAGGGCGCTAGGACCAACCTCCCAGCCTCCGGACTGTAACAAACTCCCCCCAATTTCGAATATCTACCTGCCGGCTCACAGCAAAGAGCCGTAGGTTACTGATTGCTTCCGGGCGTGAAATCACGCTTGGTACAAACGGAGGGAAACGATGAAACTCAGGAAAACCGGACTGACTCTGCTCACCGTGGCCGTGTTCAGCCTGGCGGCCTTCTCCGGCGCTATTGCCCAAGAGGGCGAGCCGCCGGCGGCCTGCAGCGGCGACAATGTCGCCGGTACGGTAGTCGCAGTGGATGAGGCCAGCCAGACGATCACCGTCGAATTGTCGGACGGCACAATGTGCACCGTCCAATTGAGCGCTGGCTACGACCACCCGATCACTTCGCTGCTTGGCACCTACTTCAATGACATGAGTGCCGAATCACTGGCCGAGGCCCTGGCAGCGCTGCAAGTCAGCCTTGTCTGTCCTGAGGGCGAGGCTTGCAGCCTGGCCGAGGCTGGCGACGACACCGTCAGCGGCCGAGTGGTGGGCGTCACGGAGGTCGGTGAGGGTCAGTATGAAGTCGAGATTGTGTACAGCAACGCCGAGGGCACGGAAACCAGCGTGGTGATCCTGGTCGAGGACGCGGCGCAGGCTGCCGCCTGGATGGAGGCGCTGGCCGGGCTCAACGTCGAGTGGATGCTCCGGCTGGGTGATGACGCCGTGTTCGTGGTTGATGCCGGCGATCAAATCGCCGCGCTCCACGAGGACGGAATGGGGTTTGGCGTGATCGTCAAGCTGATGGCTATGGCCGACGCCGCCGCCGAGGCTTGCCTGGCAGGTGCTCCTGAAGGACTGGAAGAAGGAGCAGCCGACCCGTGTGCGGTTAGCTTGGAGAGCCTAGTGGCCGCCTTCCAAGGCGGGACGGGCCTGGGGCAGCTGTTCCAGGAGTTTGGCAAACCCGCTTTGCTCGGCGTGGGCCACATTCGCCAGTTGCTGAATGGCAAGGATCCCGGACCACCGCCCAACGCCTGCGGTTACTGGTCCAAGCATGGCGACCCCTACGGGACCTGCGGCGGCGCCGAGACCGGTGAGCCGGCCGGGCCGTCAAACAATGGCAACGGCCGCGGCAAGCCCCCGTGGGCCGGCCAGCCCGGCGGCCCGCAAGGCGACTAACATACAAGAAGACTAGCTTTCCCAAAGGCCGCCCTCCGGGGCGGCCTTTCTTTTGGCAAGTGGGCACTCCGCAGACACGAAACGAGCCTGCGGGACCCATTTCTTTCTGATACTTGGGACGGATGTCACCATGGGCACGGGATGCTTAGCGCTTGGTTCTGGCCCTTGATTCCGCCTATGCTGTGCTTCAATATATACATGCACAGATTTGCACGTTGCAGACCACTCCGGTTGCGCCGGGCGTTTGGGTCTGCTCGGCGGTCTCTGCAGCCAGGCCCCAGGAGCCTAGTATGAGCAGCCAAAGCCTGACCATGCCCGACACCCGCCAGGAGAGCCCCATGCCGAGCGACACACTCACGATCACCGACAACCGAACCGGGAAAACCTTCGAAGTGCCGATCGAGCACGACACCATACCGGCCATGAGTTTGCGTCAGATCAAGTTGAAGGACGAAGACTTTGGCATGATGTCATACGACCCGGCCTACAAGAACACGGCCTCGACTCGCAGCACGATCACGTTTATCGACGGAGATCTGGGCATTCTGCGCTATCGCGGCTACCCGATCCAGCAGTTGGCCGAGAACAGCTCCTTCCTTGAGGTTGCCTACCTGATCATGTGGGGCGAGCTGCCCAACCAGCAGCAGCTTGATGATTGGATTGATGAAATCACGCACCACACCTTCTTGCACGAAAACTTACGGGTGCTGATGGAGTCGTTCCGCTACGACGCCAATCCGATGGGCCAGTTCGTCAGCTCGGTGGCAGCCTTGTCGACTTTTTACGCCGAGGCGTATGACGTACTCGATCCAGAGGCCCGCCGGCGCCAGATTGTGCGCTTGATCGCCAAGGTGCCGACGATCGCCGCCTTTTCCTATCGCCACAGCCGGGGTCTGCCTTTCGTCTACCCCGACAACGACCTGAGCTACGCCGGCAACTTCCTGAGCATGATGTACAAGATGTCGGAGGCCAAGTACCAGCCCGATCCGGTAATCGAACGAGCGCTTGATCTGCTGTTCGTGCTGCACGCCGACCACGAGCAAAACTGCTCGACCAGCACCATGCGGGCCATCGGCTCCAGCCAGGCCGACCCCTACAGTTCGCTGGCCGGGGCCGCTGCCGCCTTAAGCGGACCCCTTCACGGTGGCGCCAACGCTGCCGTCCTGCGCATGCTCAATGAGATTGGCGACGCCAAGCGGGTCCCCGAGTATGTAGAGAAGGTCAAGAAAGGCGAGTTCCGCCTGATGGGCTTCGGCCATCGCGTCTACAAGAATTACGACCCGCGGGCCGCCATCATCAAACAGGCGGCCGACGAAGTCTTCGAGGTTACCGGCCGCAGCCCGCTGCTGGACATCGCCGTGGCGTTGGAAAAGACAGCCCTCGAAGACGACTACTTCGTCTCGCGCAAGCTGTATCCCAATGTCGACTTCTACTCGGGGATCATCTACCAGGCGCTGGGCATTCCCACAGAGATGTTCCCGGTGATGTTCGCCATTGGCCGGACCGCCGGCTGGTTGGCGCAGTGGCAGGAGATGCTGGAGGACCCGGAGCAAAAGATTGCCCGGCCGCGCCAGGTATACCTCGGCGCCGACGAGCGGGATTACACGCCGATCAAGAAGCGCTGACGGTTCAACTCCAGGGAAAAACGCAACCCGGCATCCGTGTGGATGCCGGGTTTGTGTTGCTGGGCGTTGTCGTTGCGGCTATTGCTCCAGGGTAATCTGGATGCCGATGCCGACCTCGCTGGCCAGGATGGTGACATAGCCGGACGAATCGGCGCTGCTGATATTGAGAGTCACCTGTTCCCCGACCGGAGTGGTCAGGTTGTCCTGGGAATCGATAGTCCAGCCACCGGCCGGCAGGCTTTCTTCGAAAGCAGCGACTGCCTCTTCCCAGGTTCCTTGGTATTCAAGGATGGCGTTGACTGTGTTATCCAGCTCGTAGTCCGAGCTGATGGTCATACTCTCTGGAAGGGGGAACTCGGCCGGAAAGGCGCCCGTTCCCAGGCCTTCATCGAGCCCTTCCAGGATCATTCCTTCCAGGTCGTCCAGTTCCAAGTCGCCTGAGTCCTCCGGCGTCGGCGTGGCAGCCGAAGAGCCGTCATCCCCGTCCGAGGCAGGCGCCTCTCCTTCCGAACCGCCGAACAGCGTGCTACAGGCCAGCGAGGCCAAGACCAACGCCGCCAACGTCAAAAATAGTGATCGTCTCACCTGAGGTCTCCTTCTCCGTCCCGGACTGAGAGCCGGGCACCGCCGCAACAATGATAGCCGTCATTCTAGGCCTCTCGCCGGGCGACGGCAAGGAGATCCACCAATGTATGGACCTCGGAGGTCTACCGATCAGCCGTCGGGGCGGCGGAGCCTCATATCGACCTCGGAGGTCAGCTGCACCTGTGTCATTGTGAGTCGTGGCCGAACACACATTCAACACGTAGGGGCGAAGCGCGATGCGCCCCTACCACGGACCGTCACTGACAAGGAGCCCCCGGATCCGACAGGCGATCACCACAAGACTCCGTAGATACTATGCAGGGCTGGGGCTGGAAAGGAGGGGCCGCTGCGTATAAGCTCCAGGAAACCCTTTTAGCAAAGGAGTGGAGCCATGCATACGGCAGCGACCCACGTACAGTCTACACCGGATCGGGCCCTTTTTTCTCGCCTTCGAATTGAGCGAAGCTCACTGGAAGCTCGTGTTCTCGACCGGGATCGGGCAATCGCCAAGACAGCGGGTCATCTCAGCCCGGGATTTGAGCGCTTTGGAGCGGGAGATCCGGCTGGCAAAGCAGCGGTTCAAGATTGCGGCAGAGGCGCCGGTTTTCAGCTGTTACGAAGCGGGACGCGATGGATTCTGGCTGCACCGCCATCTGGCCTCCAGGGGAATAGAGAACCTGGTGGTGGATTCCTCCAGCATCGAAGTGCCGCGGCGTCACCGGCGACGCAAAACCGATCAAATGGACCTGGCCAAACTGATGAAGCTGCTGCTGCGGCATCACGCAGGAGAACGAAAGGTATGGAGTGTGGTTCATGTCCCTGGGGAGGACGATGAAGACCGGCGCCAGCTGCACCGTGAGCTGGCCACCTTGCGAAAGGGGCGAACAGCACACATCAACCGGATCAAAGGCCTGCTGGCTGCACAGGGCGTGCGGCTTGCGGTCGGCAAGAACTTCCTCAAAGAAATGGGAGGGGCCCGTACCTGGCGAGGCGAGCCGCTGCCGCCATTTCTGCAGGCCAGGCTCAAGCGGGAGTACCAACGCAAGCTGTCCGTTGAAGGCCAGATCGAAGAGATTGAAGCCGAGCGCCTGGCTATCCTGCGCCAGTCAGAAGACCCTTGGGTCCAGATGGCGCGGGATCTGATGCGGCTGAAGTCGGTCGGCGTCAACAGCGGCTGGACGTTCGTGATGGAGTTCTTCAGCTGGCGCAAGTTCAACAACGCTCGCGAGGTCGGAGCCCTGGCTGGCGTCACCCCAACCCCCTACCAGAGGGGGGACATGGTCCACGAACTGGGGATGAGCAAGGCCGGCAACGTCTACGTGCGGGCGCTGCTGATCCAGATCGCCTGGGCCTGGCTGCGCTACCGGCCGGACAGTGAGCTGAGCCAGTGGTATGCGGAACGCTTTGGTCAGGGTGGCAGCCGGCTGCGCCGCGTGGCCATCGTGGCGCTGGCACGCAAGCTGTTGATCGCCTTCTGGCGCTACCTGGAGCACGGCGAGATTCCCGCCGGCGCCCAGCTCATGCCGCTATCCCTCTAGACCCCGACGACCAGACCATGGGTGAGCGGCCCGACGTGCCCCTGGGTCTTCTCGAAGACCGTTCCGTAGATGGAGGCCGCTCGCCCGCCATGACCGTTTGTGCGGCTTTGGCGAACGCAGAATTGGGTGTCTGGCGAAACCCGGCCAGCACGGCTGGAAGGTTGTCCGAGACGAACGAGCTTGGACGGTAGATCAGTCGCCTAAAGAGCCGAACACCGGGGCCCAACGAAGGAGAAAGAGAGCTGAGCTTCTTCACCAGTGGCCGCTTCCAGCAGGCCGCAGACCAGTCGCGCAACGTCCCCGTGCCCTTGACAAATTCGCCCTCATGGAAGGGGCACGATAGTTCGTGCCCCTACGGTGGATCGCGTTGCGTGAAGGTCTTGAGCTCGCTAAGATTGCCCCGATTGCGCCGCCAGCGCTCCCTGGTAGGCCTTCCATCCAGGACACCAGCCCGTGTGCCATTTCCACAGCCGGGCCAACAAACCGGTCGGGTTCTTCTCGGCCCTGGCTCGCAATGGACACGTAGCGCACGGGAAATCGGACGGCTTGACGGCTGTCATGCTCTTGCCCTCATTCCTGGGTTATCAGCCGGGCGACCAGCCTTCAGGAAGCCTCTGGCGCCTCGCTGCTTTCTTCGGTCTCTTCCTTCGGATCGTCCTGCAGGCCACGGCGGAAGGCACGGATCCCCTGCCCCATCTCGCCGGCGACTTTTCCAATGCGGCCAACGCCGAACAGCAGAACCAAGATCAACAGCAGAATAATCAGTTCTGGCGGTCCCAACCTAAGCATCACAACCTCCTGGACGGCACATCGCCGCCGCGCGAATGAGTCTCATTGATCGCTGGGTCCACCGGCATTCAGGCTGGATCCCAGTTGAAGCCACTTGATACATGCACCTGCTGGTCTTTGCCCACCATCAGGGCATCTACACCTGGCAGCGTGTCAACCAGCGCCAGTCCCTGGGCCGGACCCAAGACCAGGAGCGACGTGCTCAAGGCGTCGGCGTCCATCGCGGTCGGCGCCAGCACGGTGGCACTGGCCAGCTCGGCCGGTGAAACGCCCTGACGCGGATCGATGATATGGTGATTGGCATAGTCTTGGCTGAAGGTGTTCATGTAGTCGCCGGAAGTGGCCATCGCCTTCTGGGCCAAGCGAGCGACCCCGACCCAAGGATGGTCGGCGCCGGCACGGGGGTCCCGAATCCCGATTTGCCAGTCCCCGTCCACCCGCCGGCCGCTCATCAGGTCGCCACCGACTTCCACCAAAATCTGGTCGAATCCCCAGCTTCGCAGGCTGTCTGCTCCCTGGTCGATGACGTAGCCCTTGGCAATGCCGTCCAGGGTCAGGGCCATCCCTGGCTTGGTCAGGCGCAGCGCGGCCCCCTCCACCTGGAGGTTGTGGTAGTCGACCAGCGAGGTCAAGCTCGCTCGCTCGCCGGCGGTCAGCGACTTGCCTGCTTCGGCTGCTTGACGATAGGCAGCCAACACCGGCTCAACGCTGATGTCAAAAGCGCCACCCGTCAACTGGCTGTGCAGGACCGCCCGCTCAACAACCGCGACCAGCGCCGCGTCGGCCTGGGCCAGATAACCCGTCCGGTTGAGTTGGGACAACTGGCTGCTTGGCAGGTAGCGGCTCAGCACCGATTCGAGGCGCTGCATGGCGTCGAAGGTGGCGGCCAACGCCCGTTCACCCAGATCGCGATCCTTGGTAAGCAAGGTCAAATTGGCGACCGACCCCATCAGCAACCGCGTTTCTTCGACACGCGCCGGGGACGAACCGTCCAGCAGGGCGCGTGCCGCCCAGGCGGTCGCGCCGATCCCGGCTGCCGCCGCCGTGATCCGGATAAAACCGCGCCGGCTGATTCGTTTGTCTGTCACCGTCGTGCTTCCCACAGCTCTCTCCTTACCGTCCCGACCGTTGAGTCGGAGGATTGTTAGTTGTCCGACGTCGGCCCGCGATCCATCGCTTCCGTGGCAAAGGGGGTGACGGTAGATGTCGGCTCCTGATGGCCCTCATCATGCTGCGCCGGTGCAAAGGATGGGGTGAAATCCGGCGGCAATGTCGGCAGCGGGGCCGACTTGGTAGCGGTCGGCATCACGATGCTGACCTGGTAAGGCTGCTGCGTACCAAGGGCACCTCGCTGTGGTTCCGAGCTCTCGGCCAGCGCCGACTGGATCGTCCCGCCTATCAACACCAAACACACGGCAATGAAAACCAGCAGCAGTATCTCCTTTACCTTCATGAACGCACCTTCTTGATGGTGGTATCTACAATGCGCCGGCCCTCTCCGATGTAGTCAACAATGGGGTCGATTGGACACAGGTAGTTGCAGAATGGCCGAAGCACAACCAGCGACGTCAACATGATGATCGCCAACAAGATCCACTGGGCGGTCCCACCGGTGAAATCGAACAGGGTGCCAAATGGTTCGTAGCTGGCGGGTCCCGGCTGGCGCAGGGCCAGGCCAAGCAAGATGGCGCTCAAGGCCAGACCGCGCTGCAGCCACTGCAGCCGGCTGTGCCACTGGCGCGGCCGGAACAGTTTGGCCCCGCCGATTTTGCCCAACCCTTCTTGAACGGCGCCAAAGGGGCAGAACCAGGAGCAGTACGGATTCTTGCCCTGGGCCGTCGTCACGAACAGGAGACCGCCCAGCAGCAAGAACCAGTACAAATTGGAATGCCAGTCGGGCCAATAGCCCGACAGCAGGGAGATGAAGTGGGCGACAGTCAGCGGCTTGTTGTACAGAAAGCCAATGCCAATCACACCGCCAACCAGAGTCAACCGGCGGATCCACTTCTTGGCCTGCGGTTGGCGTGACCGGTGACCGAAGTAGGCGACGATGTATAGCGCCAGCAGCAACGCCTCGGGCGCACCAAACTGAATCGGCTCGACCGCGGCCGGGACTCGGGCCCCGATCGGCCCGGCGGCCAGGGCTCGCGCCTGTTCACGCACGGCGCGGGCGACAGCTTCTGAGCTGATGGTGGCGCCGGTTACCGCATCGATATCCTGACCGAGCCGCAGCTCATTCGTGTAGTCCATGCCCAGGAACTGGCGGAAGAAGTCGGCCTCGAGCAAGCGGCGGAAGAAGCCGGGTGTTTCGCGGTGCTCAATGATCTCAACCCCGATGATGGCGCCGTCGGCATTGACGCCGACCAGCACCTCGATGGGTCCGGCATAGCCGGTCGCCGTTCCGGTGCCGGCATAGCCGATCAGCTGACCGGAGGTAGGGTTGCCCTGCTCGGCATAGCCGAAAAAGACGTCCCCGCGCTGTTCGATATGCGTGGCACCGGGCAACACATTCGAAACGCTGGGGGCGATGTCGCTGCCGGCCTGCAGGTAGCCGAAGAGCCAGGCGGTCAGCAGGGCCACGCCTGCCACGATTGTCACGATCGTCTGGGTGCGTTTGTCTTTACGCCGGGCCCGGGGCCGCGCCGCCTGGCTCGCTGCCAGCATGTCTTTCGTTACCGTCACACCCCTACCTCGTTCAACCGCCTCTGCCACGTGAATTCCGGCCTCCCAATCCGATTCGATCAGCGCTTGACGCCGCAAGTAGCGCAGCCACCTGCTGCCGTCGGCACGCAAGTGCCGCAACCGCCGCCGGCCAACGCCCGGCCGCTGCCAAATGCAGTGAACGTCGACATGACACGCGAAGTCTGATGGCCGGTGCACTGCGGACACGTCGCCCGAGACTCACGGTCGGCCATCGAACGCTGCAGCTCAAAGGTCACCCTGCAGTCCGGGCAAAAGTACTCGTAAATCGGCATTGGCTACCTCGCTTGCCACCAAGGGTGCCTAGGGTCGGCCCGCTCGTGGGCTACCGGCTAGTACACGGCCGGGCGCCCAGCGTCATCAAGATAATCGTCCCGCCAACGTTCCATTAGTGCCGAAAATCACCATTCGGCTGGTCAGCTTGCCTCTCCAGACAGGTAAGCACCGCTACAGATCGGGCGCCAATTCGCCGATAAGTTGGCGCGCTCGCTCAGCCATGTCCTGCTGCCCAACCCGCTTGTAAAGCTCGGCTGCCATCCCGGCCGCCTGCCGCGCCAGCTCATCCTCGCCCAAATCCCGGTAGGTCAGCGCCAGCAGCACCTGCTGCTCAGCAACGATCTCGGGCTCATGCTCGGCTTCGAGTTTTTCGACGGCTAGCTCCCCGTAGCGGCGAGCCGCTTCCATTTGGCCTTGCTCGGCATACAGTGCACCCAGTCGGCCCAGCGCCACCGTCATGCTGCGCGGGTTGTTTTGTTCCCGCGCCTCTTCGAGGGCTTCTTGGTAGGCCGCCTCACACTCGTCGAAGCGGCCGAGGTCGAAGTACAGTCGTCCCAACTGCATCATCAGCACCAGCTTCTTCATCCGGGGCCCGCGGCGCCGGACGTAGTCGAGTGACTCATGGAGCAGGATGAGTGCTTCGTCATGGCGCCCCAGGTTGAGCAGCGCGGTAATCGCGTTCTCCCGCTGGATGGCGGCTTCGACGTGATCGCCGCGGCGCTCTGCCAGGCGCCGGGCCATTTGGCAGTGTTCGAGGTAATCCTCCAGCCGGCCGAGGCCGAGATCCACCTCGAGCAGTTCGCGCAGCACGTCCCACTGGCGCATTTCATCGCCGGCCGCCTGTGCCTGCGAGAACGCCGACTGCAGGTTGGCAGCCCCCGCTTCGTATTGACCCTGCCTCAACTGTGACTGAGCCAGACCCAACCGCAAGCGGACGATTTCCGCCGGTTCTGCCTCGGCGCCCCGTCCGTCAAGCGCCTGGACGAAGGCGGCCTGCGCCTTTTCATCCTGCCCGCCGGCCAGGAACAGCTCGCCCTTGTGCGCCAGCAGCCGGGCTTGGCCGGCACCGTCGGTCCGCTCGACCCCGGCCAGCAGTTCGTCGAGGGCAGTCTCGGCCTCGGGCAAGCGACCTAGCTCGCCGAGCGCCTTCGCCCGCACTAACTGAACGTCTTCCACCAATGCCGGCATGTTCTGCCTGGCGTTCTCAAGCGCCCGGTCGTAGCAAGTGAGGCCATCCTGGCGCCGTTCGATGCGCGTCAACAGAGTCCCTTTTTGCATCAAATGTTTGACCGCCGCAGCGTGGTCGCCGGCCTGCTCGGCCTCGGCTACGGACCGGTCCAGGGCAGCGATGGCGTTCTCCAGGCGGGCTTGCTCTTCTTCCAGCGCAGCTAGGTCGGCAAGGGCCGCCTGGCGCTCATACGGGTTGTTCTGGCGTTCGGCCGCCGCCAGCCGCTCGTGGGCGGCCTGTACGCGCATGCCTTGCTGCACCAGATCATTCAAAAGTTCAGCGTCCATCGACTCTCTCCCGATACTTCAACGCCCAACCGCCACCGGTCAGACCTCGATCTCCTCGTTACCCAACATGCCGGCCTTGTAAGCCAATTCAACCAACTCGGCCCGATGCTCCAGATCGAGTTTCTGCATCAGGCGCGAACGGTACGTGTCCACCGTCTTGCCGCTGATGGCCAGCATGTTGCCAATTTCACGGCTGCTGTAGCCGCGGGCGGTCCAGCGCATGACCTCGCGCTCGCGGTCCGATAGCGTGCTCAAGAGCACCTGCGCGTTGCCGGCCGTGCGGATCGACCGCACCAGGACCGTCGTCGCCGATGGGTGCAAGTAGGCTTTGCCGCTGTTGACGGTGCGAATTGCCCGCAGTAAATCGGTGTGCGCCGACGACTTGGGCACATAGCCATCGGCGCCGGACTCGAGCGCCTTGGTCACGATCTCGTTGCCCTTGTGCATCGACAGCACAATCACACCAATGTCAGGGTGGTCCTGCCGGATGCAGCGGATGGCATCGAATGCCGTCATACCAGGCATGCCCAAATCCATCACGACAATGTCGGGGGATGCCGCCGGCACGAGCTGCAGCGCTTCGTCGGCCGTCTCTGCCTGTCCCACAACCTGGATGTCGTCCTGCTCCTCAAGCAAGGCGCATAGGCCGGCGCGCAATACGGCATGGTCGTCGACCAGCAGCACTTTGATGGACGTCATGCCGTCACCTCCATGCGCGGGATGCGCACTGTCAAATGCGTCCCCTGGCCCGGCCCCGTCCGAACTACGAAGCTGCCGCCCAGCCGTTCGGCTCGCTCCTGGATGCTGGCCAGGCCGATGTGGGCGACGCCTTCCACAACCAGATGATCGGGGTCAAAGCCGGTCCCGTCATCTTCAATCTCCAGCAGCAGTTCGTCGTCCAGCAATTGGACCGACAGGCTGGTTTGTTGGGCGCACGCGTGGCGGGCGATATTGGTCAGGGCCTCTTGCGCAATGCGGTAGAGCGTGATTTCCAGGGTTGGATCGAGCCGCTCACCGTCCAGGTTTGAGTCAAATACGACCAGCATTCCATTCTGGCCGAGCATGTCGGTTAGCAAGTTGCGCAGAGTGGGTCCCAAACCCAACTGCTCCAGATCTGGAGGCCGGAGTAAGTGTGACAGGCTGCGGATGTGCTCGATGGCATCCGAAAGTTCGACACACAGATCCGAGATGCCGGCCTGAAGGACGCTGATGTCGTCCTTGGCCGAAAGCGACGTCAGGCGCAACAGCACACTGGTCAATTCCTGACCGGCGCCGTCGTGCAGCTCGCTTGAGATTACGGCGCGCTCATCCTCTTGGGCCGTGACCAGCGAGTGCAGCAAGGCCTCCATGCCGGCCTCCTTGTCGCGCAGGTCGGCATGCAGCCGGGCGTTGGCCACCGCCTCCGAGACCTGAACCCCCAGGGCGCCGATCAGTTCAATTTCCTCGTCGCGCGCCGGGGCCTCCTTGGACCACAACAGGTTGAGGACCCCAAGATCGCGGCCCCGGGCCCGCAGCGGGATAGACAGGTGTGGTGGATGATCGCCCCCTGGTTGAGCTGCGGCCAGTGCCAGCCGTTTGCATTCCCGCTGCACGGGCTCGTTCCATTCACCCTCTTCTAGCAGGGCACGCTGACAACCACAGAAAGCGTCCGGCGACGACCACGGTTCGGCCTCGACGACGCCCGGCGGCGCCACGGCACAGGCCAAGTAGAAGCGGCCGCTCTCGGGATCGGTCAGGTAGATCCAACCGCTCTCCAGGCCGGTGACATCCAGCGTGCTGTTGAGGGCGGCCTCCAGCACAATGGCCAGATCGAGCCCACGGCCAACTGAATCTGACACATGACAGACAGCGCCCAATCGCCGGTTGCTGCGTTCCAATTCACGCTGGCTGTTGACCAGTTCATCGACCATCCGGTTGAAAGCCTCGGCCACCTGCCCGATTTCATCGCCGGAATAGACCGGGGCGCGTTCATCCAGGTCCCCCCCCCGAACCAGGTCGGCCACCCGCTTGAGTTCGAGAATGGGGGTGGTCAACAAGAGCATCAACGCCGAGGTGAGAAAGAGCGAAAGGCCAGCCGCCAGGACCGTGACCACAAGCACCGATCGGCCACCGGCTTGCATGGCCATGGCAACGCGTTCCGAATCGAGCAACCACGAGAGCCAATCGCTGAGCGAACCGCGCACCCAGAAGTTGACGGCAATTCCGAAAATGAGCACGGGCAGCAGGACCATGCCGCCGATCTTGACCCTAACCGGCACGCCCAACGCCCATGACTGGATGCCCCGCGGCGCTCGGCGGATCCGAGCAATCCACCAGGCGCGTACATGCCGTTGTGGAAGCAATCGCACGGATTTTCCTTTCGGGGAATTCCCTACAGACGGCATGCTTTCAGTATCTTTGGGCGCACCCGCGACGATTAGTGACATGCATCACTAAGTGGGCGGCGCTTCGGTACCTTTTGTCCGTACAGCGAGCGGCCCGGGGTTTCCCCCGGGCCGCGTTCGGTTCGTTTCGATCGCTGGCGCCGGTCAGGCGCTCAGGATTCGGCGGCGGACGAAGTAGACAATCGCACCGCCCAGCAGCAGGATGATCCCCACCACCCACAGGATGCTGGCGACGCGGGGCTCAAGTTCGGCACTGCTGGCCATGGCGTTTTGCAGGGTGAAGACCACCGCAAACGCCCAGGCGATCCAGGCCAGCCACTCGTACCACGGGCGGCGAGCGACTTCGAGTTTGTAGGTTTTGTCAGTCATTGTTAGGCCTCCGATACCGGCCGGGTGCTGTCGACGCCCAGCTCGGGCAGATCCAGGTACCACCACTCTTCGTTGTCCTTCTGGGCGCCGTAGCCGAAGGCGTCATCCATGCTGCGGAAGAAGCCGTCCATGGCGGGCACGGTGGCAATCCCAGCCTTGACCCAGCTGTGCACCCATGCCTGGTCCTTCTTGGCGAACGGGCACACGGCGAAGCAGATGCCGCAGTTGGTGGCGGCGCCTTCGCGCCAGTAGGTCATGCACTTGACGGCGTCGTCGAACCAGGCCTTATGGCCCGGATTGTTGAACCCACCGACGATGTCCCAGGTTGGTTCGGTCTCAAAGCTCAGGGCACCACTCGGGCAAGCTTCCGCGCACTTCTTGCAGTGCTTGCAGAACTCGAGGATGCCGGCGTTGATTGGCTTGTCGGTGGCGACCGGCAGGTCGGTCAGCATCTTGAAGACGCGCACCATCGGGCCAAACTCGGGCGAGATCAGCCGATTGAAGCGCGATAGTTCTCCCAGGCCCGCCATGATGCCGAGCGCCGGCGAGATCGCCAAGGCGTTGGTGCTTGACTCGCCGAGCGCCTGATAGCCCAGGCCCCGCAGGAACTCCTGCGTCGAGTTCTGGATCTGGCGGCCGCGCAAGTAGGTGAGGCCCGTCGTCTGTGAGGCCAGCATGGTCGGGGCACGCTTGAGCGTCTCCTCCGACATCTGGACCAGGTAGAGGATGACGTACTTGCACTTGTTGGGGATGTAGCGGGCCTCTTCGGTCTCGGAGGCGACTTGCTCATCGGTGAAGATGAGTTCCTTGCCATCCGGATCGTGCGAGTAGATCAGCTTCCGAGTGTTGTCGTCCAGCTCCAGGAAGGCAACCCGGGCGGCGCCGTAGTGGCGCATGGCGGCGCGGATGATGCGGGAAGCGTCCTCCGGCGAGCCGGTCCACTTGGGCACACCGCGATCTTCAGGCGTATCGGTCTCCTGCGGACCCATGAAACTCATACCCAGCCGCTGATCCTGGCCGGCGTCGAGCGCGTAATCCTTGAGTGTGTAGCCCGGCACGTTGTTTCTGATGCGCTCTGAGGTCAGTTCCCTTTGGACCAGACCCAGCGCTTCCGCTCGATCCTCGCCGACGTAGCTGGCGAAACCCGGGCCGCGCACGGTGCCGGTGCGTTCGTTGTAGCGCTCGACCTTGGACCAGTCGACCTCCGTGGTCGGCTCATCGACGGTCTTGACCCACCAGGCTCGCTGGGGCCGTCCGGCCGGATCGGTGAACTTCTTGGCACCGTAGGCCGTCTTCTTGCCCGTGCCGGCCAGCTTGGGAGCCGCCAGCCCGGCGCCAGCCCCGAGACCTGCCAAACGCAGGAAGTCTCGGCGACTGACACGTGTCTCTGTTTCACTCATGGAAATCCTCCTTGCCGCCGGCGGCCGGAGCCCTGCTCCCGCGCCGGTCGGTCAGATTTAGTTACATGCTAGAAGTTATGCGGATAGGCGACTATCAGGAAGAGTCCTCCAAGTTGTAGGGGGTTTCCCCACAGCTTGCCCAGCAACCGGCCAGCGTCTAGGCCGTAATCCTTGTGCTTGACCCCTCGCAGTGCCCCGGAGGGAGCGCTCGACGGTTCGTGACACGACTCCGCAGGTCGGCCCACCAACGAAGTTGGTCTGACGGGCAAATCAGGGCCGATCGCGCGCAAATCTATTGGGCGGCTCTTAGCGGCGCTTTTCCCCTACAAGTTGTCTAGATTCTCCCGACGAAGGTGAAAGGCTAGTTTGACTACACTGATGCCAGCCATTGTGAGAAATGGCGCAAGATGGGCTTGATTGACCCTTTTCAGTGAAGGAGGAGACGGCGTACAACGCAGCAGCCTGGGCCCTTCGCCAAGGGCCCCATCCAGATGGTTCCGCCGCCACATCAAGTCATCATGAGGAAAGGAAAGCAAACCGTGGCAGATTCAAAAGTCTCGAGACGAGACTTCATCAAAGGGCTGGGCGCCGCCGGCGCCGTGGCTTCGGTAGCCGCAGTTTTCACCGAAGCTTCGGCCGCCGCCAAGGCCCCCAGCGCCTACGCCGGCTGGGAGAACCGCCGGGGTACGGAATACTTTGATCGAAGTCGATTCGAAGTCGCCAAGCCCGAGAGCTACCAGGTTGTCGGTACCCTCAAGCGCCGTGACACACGCGTTTACGATTCGCGCGCCCGCCTCGGCGGGCACCAGCGCGGCGAGGACGCCGTCACCAAGTACGACGCCGGCGACCCGTTCTGGGCCGACTACTATGCCAAGAATCCGGCCGACGGCGATGGATTGCCGCAACCGGACACTGACCGCATGCTGCGTGATGAGTGGTACCCACCGCAGCAGGCCATCGTCGAAGCCGGCGCCGAGCGCCGGACCGAGTTCGCCACCACCGGCGAGGGCTTCCTGGCCGCCGCCTGGTCGATCGCCTACCAGGACTTCTCCTACCCGCGGCCGAGCTCCCCGCCTGAAGAGGCGGACTGGGAGGAAGTCAGCACAGTGCGCGGTGAGTTCAAATCGCCCGAGCTGGCCTCCAAGTTCATCAAGGGGATCGCAGCCAATTTCGGGGCGACTCTGTGCCGCATCACCGAAGCCCAACCGGCCTGGTTCTATGCCAATGGCCTGCGCGGCGTCGAAGAGGATGTGGCCATCGGGGACGAATTCGAAATCCGGCCGTGGTGGAAGTACGCCATCGTCGTCACCCGGCCGATGGAGTTCGACGCCCTGGGCGCCGATCCGAACTTCGGCAACTCGTACTCGGGCTACAACCCCAGCACCTATGTGGCGACCCACGTCGCCCGCAGCATCAAGGCGCTGGGCTATCCTTCTCGCGTCGAGGCCCCGATGGCCGGCTACGAAATGTTCGTCGTGCCGTTCGCCGTCGACGCCGGCTTTGGCGAGCTGGCCCGCACCTGTAACTGCGTGTCACCCGATATGGGCGGCAATTTCCGCCAGTCCGTCGTGCTGACCAACCTGCCGCTGGCCATGGACAAGCCGATCAACGCCGGCGTTGCCGACTTCTGCAAGAAGTGCAAGATCTGCTCGGAGTACTGCTGGACCGGCTCGATCTCGATGGACGACGAGCCCAACTGGGAAGAGGCCGGCGTGCTGCGCTGGGACGTCAACGGCTTCACCTGCAGCATGGGCTGGAACCAGGTCTCCGGCGGCGACAGTTATCCCGAGAACGCACCGGGTGGCGGCCTGCGCGGCTGCCGCGCCTGCATCTCGGTTTGCCCGTGGTACCGCCGCACCAATTGGCTGCACAACAGTGTGCGCTCGTTCGTGGCCAACGACCCGACCGGTCTGGCCGACGACTTCTCGCTTCAGTTTGAGCGGGCGGTCTACGAACGACGCGATCCGTCCCTGTGGCTGGCGCCGGAGATGAAGGGCGTGCACGACGAGCCGGATTGGCTCCGCACGGCCGACTTCATCAAGAGCTTCAGCGACACACCGCTAGGGGAGGCATAACATGACCGCAGGTTTGATCGCCGGCATCGGCCTGACCCTGGCCTTCGTCGGTTTCTACGCATGGGCCCAGGACAAGGGCTGGACCATCAAGTGGTGGCAGTGGACACTGCTCATCCTGGCGTCCGGCCTATTGTTGCTGGGCGTCGGCGCACTGGGCACCTCGCTAGCCGAGGGCACGGCCGCCGCCGGCTGGCTGCTGTTCGGCATGGCGGCCCTCGTGGCCGTGGTCATGGGCTTCGCCGCCCTGCGTCCAGTGCGAGCAAGCTAACCGACCAACCGCAAGACGACCCTCCATCTGGAACCAGAGACCCGGGCGCCTCACGCGCCCGGGTCTTGCTTTCGGCCCTGCCAGCGCGTGCCATTTGTCACTCGGAAGCGGAGGGCCCGTCAGCTAGACTGCCCACCAGAGGTATCAATCAATGGCCAAATGGATCCTGAACAGCAGCCGTGCCCAGAAGGCGCTTAGCCGGGGAACATCGATCCTGCGCAGCGCCGTTGCCCCGACCTTGGGGCCGATCGGCCGTACAGTCCTGATGGACCGCCGTTGGGCCGGCACCAGCGTGGTCAGCGATGGCTTCACGATCAACCGCGAGCTGGAGCTGTGGGATCCGTTCGCCGATATGGCCATCCGCTTCCTGGAAGACGCCTCCGAGAAAGTACGATCGGCCTGCGGCGATGGCACCACCACAACCGTCTTGCTGGCCGAGGCGCTTATTCGGGCCTGCCAGCCGCTGCTCGCCAGTGGCGCCGACCCGATGGCCCTGAGCCGTGCGCTGGCCCGCGGCGCTGCCTTGGCCGTTGACGAACTACGGGACATGTCTTGCCCTGTGGCGGACGCCGGCCAATTGGCGGCGGTGGCCAGCCTGGCGGCCAAGGATGCAGAGCTAGGAAGGGTTGTCGGAGAATTGGTGTGGGACCTCGGGGCCGATGGCGCATTTCTGGCGCTCGAATCCCAGGGGCGAACGGTCGAGCATGAAGTCATCGAAGGGTTCCGTTTTGACCGCGGCGCCATCAGTCCGGCCTTCCTCACCGATCCGGTCAAGGTCGAAGCCGTCTTGGAGAACCCTTACCTGCTGTTGACCGCTGAAAAGCTCGAGCGGGTTGACGATATCCTGCCGGCCTTGGAGCGCATTCTGCCCGAGGCCCATACGCTGGTGGTGGTCGCCCAAGATGTGACCGGCGAGGCATTGGCCGGCCTGGCGATGAACAAGGAGCGCGGCAACTTGGAGGTGCTGGCGGTCAAAGCGCCTGGGCTGGGTGGCCGCATGGAAGAGCAACTTGAGGAGTTGGCAGCGGCGACCGGCGCGACCGTGCTGCCGAATTATGAAACGGGTCGTACGTTGGCCGGCATCACGATCGAGGATTTGGGCCGCGCCGACCGGGTTGTTGCCAACCGACAAATGACGACGGTGTTTGGCGGGAGGGCCGACCCCAAGCGCGTCGCTGAGCGAATGGCCATTCTGCGAAATGGTGCCGCCGAGGCGCAGACCGACAAGTACCGGCGTGAATTAACCGAGCGCATTGGCGCCATCCTCGGCAAGACCGCCGTCCTTAAAGTAGGTGGTCTCAGCCAGTTGGAAGTCAAAGAGAAGGTGGTTCGCGTTCGCAACGCGGTGGCGGCGGCCCAAGCGGCTCTGCGGGGCGGACTGCTGCCCGGCGGCGGCGCCGCCCTTGCGCGGGTTGGGCTGGCCGTTGGCTCGGCCCCGGCCGCCGATGACCTGACCCGCATTGGCTTTCGGGCCGTCCAGCGGGCGCTCGAGGCGCCCCTGCTCAGCCTGGCGCGCAATGCAGGTGAGCACGGCCCGCTGGTGCTGGCGGCCGTGCGGCAGGCGCCGGCCGGCAGCACCTATGATGCGTTGACCGGCCAGGTTGGCCCTGCCTCAGAATCAGGGATCCTCGATCCAATGGAAATGGTGGTTGCTGCCCTGCAGCGGTCCGTGAGCGTGGCGGCAGCCCTGCTGACGGTGGACACGGTCATTGTCTCTCCACCGGAGCCTGGTGTGGCCGACGAACGACCGGACGTCAGCGCACGTTACGAGTAGGTGATCTGACCACAGACGGCAGACGGCGGACGGCAAGATCGGTAACACGAAGTCACAAAGAAACGGAAAGACAAAGACACGAAGGAGATCATAGGCAATTGAGTCTTCGTGTCTTTGTGTTATCTGCTCTTGCTGGAAGCTGAGGGCTGTACCTAGTCGCTCAAGACGGCCAGCAGCACCAGACCGCTCTCTGCTTCCATCGCTTTGAGCACTTGCAGGTCCTCATCGCTCAGTTCAGCGACCACTGCCACCGGTTCGTAGGCGACCACCGTGGCGCCCACCTGGGATTCGAGTTCTTGCAGCTTGCTTAGCTGATTGGGGTTCAACGAGGCGAACTTCATTGGGGATCTCCTTCTCCCGGAACCAATGACTTCATCCTACCATCCGCCAGAAGCGAACTTCCGGGAAGTCCGTAGTTCGGACTTCCCGGAAGTAGCTTCTTCTTCAGAACTCGGCAGGATCAGGCGTTCTTGATGTGGATGAAGTTGTCCTTCTTCCAGTATTCGCGCGAGTCCTCTTCGGTCGCATACTGACTGGCATCATCCAGCGCCAAGATGGCTTGATCCGCTGCGCCGCTGCGCATGCCAATAAGTGATCGAGTGGCGTCGTGCAGCCAACCTTCAGGCTTATTGAAAGGGCAAACTCGAATGCAGTTGTGGCAGCTCATGCCGCTGGTAGACCAGACCATGTGGCAGGCCACGACGTCTACCGGCCACTTGTACACGCCCGGGTTGTTGGAGATATTGCGGGCATCATAGGTTCGCTGATTTTGACCTTTGATGATCCCACCCGCCGGGCAGGTATCGGCGCATTTGCCGCAAATCTCGCAGAACTCTGTGGCGCCGAACGAGATCGGGCTGTCCGGCGTCAAGGGCATATCCGTAATGACCTTGCCCAATCGGACGCGAGGGCCGTACTTAGGCGTGATCAACATGCCGTTGCGGCCAAGTTCACCCAACCCCGCATCCACGGCAATCGGAATGCTCAATCCAGTACAGTTGCCGCTTGGGATGGCATGATAGCCCATGCCTCGGATGAATTCCGCCAGGCTGGCAGCAGTGAAGGCCGTCTTGGAGTAGCCATTGCCCGTGGCCGCGTTGGCTGGACCACCGATCGGATACTGGTATCCGTCGTAGTCCATCTCAAACGCCATCGAGATGACGTACTTCATCGAGCGCGGGATGACCAGGGTCTTGTCCGCACGCTCCTCAGGGACATCGACATCCTCGAACAGGATCGGGGCCACGATATTCGGCGGATCACTGTAGCCCTTTGTATCGCGATGGGAGTAAATCCACCGTTCATCAAGTTCGGCAATGCCGGCCATCGAGGCGCCATAGAACAGCGCCGCCTTCTTGACGATATCGGTCACTTCGCGCGGTGTGTAGCCGGCCATATCCCACGGGCCCATTTCGGTCAAGCGGGCACGCGACAGAAAAGACCCGGGCAAAGGCTGCCAGGAGTACAGACCACCATTGGATCCGCCGACCGCACCTGCACCGTTTCCTTGAACAGTAGCCACCGTCCAGGAAGCTGTGTAGAAGGCGTAATCCATCCGATTGAAGCCGGGATCATTGGCCATGATGTGATCGAGGGGGACCTTGGCATAGGGTGCCTCGGCATCGACGATCTCTTTATCCCATACGGCCCGGCTGAATACCTCGTTGTGTTGGTTAAACCTCCGGTAGATCGAATCGTCGACTTGGTAGGGCGGATCGGCTGCAGCGTGACGCCTGATCAGGAAACCACCGAAGGCCTCCGACGTCACTAGCTCATCGGACCCGATCCGACCGATCACTGTAACAGCCGGCAGTGTCATGCCAGCCAAACCGAGCGATTTGACGAAATCGCGGCGAGTTAGATCCTTCGTGGTAGACATTTAATACCTCCCTACGCCGCAGCCGTGACTGGCTTGGCGAAAACATAGCGGCCGAGCAGCACGCCCCAGATGACGGCGATCAGGCCGAGCAGGATGCCCGACACGAGCGCCGCCTGGGGCGCACCTTCGGCCAGCAGGGTTGCGACGACTTCGATCACGAACACGCCGAACAGCAGGCCGAGCACAGTCAGGACCCAGGCCCAGACCGGGACGACCAGCCGGCGGCGCCGCGCCAGGTCGAACAGCCCGAGCAGGGCTGCCGTCGCCAGCGCTCCGATGAGCAAATGCACGAGTAACACGGTGGCCTCCTTCGAAAGCCGATAGCTTGCATCCGGTATTAGTTCCGGATTTCACAAGTGCCCCTATTGTCCCATGTTCTGGCCGAAATTCTTGTCCGCAACTGGCGTACAAAAACCATGACATTCATCACCAACCGAGAATCAAGCCGGGCGGCAGTATGGCCGCCCAGTTTGTGCTGGAGTATTCAACCGGTCGTCTTCTGGGGTGCAATTGCCTGACAGCCTGCGTGGAGGATCGTGCATGCGCAGACAAACCGGCCTTCCCGGAAGTCCAGCTTCGGGACTTCCGGGAAGTCCGATCTTCGGTGTCGGTAGCCTGGGATCTAGCTCGGCGATGGGCTAGGCAGACCGCTCGCCCTTCAACCACATGGGCAAGCCAGCCACCAGCAGCACCACTTCGTCGGCGGCCGCCGCCAGCCGCTGGTTTGCCCGACCCAGGGCGTCGCGGTAGGCCCGGCCCAGGGGATAGGCCGGCACCAAACCCTGGCCGACTTCGTTTGACACGACCAGCCAATCGGCGTCCGACTCGCCGGCCAACGCCACCAGGTCCGCGATTTCTTGCAGCAATTCGGATTCAGCCCGCTGGTGCGCGGCCGGATCATCGACGTCGCCGGCGGCAAACAGGTTGTTGGCTAGCAACGTCAGACAGTCGAGTAACAGGGTGTCGTAGACGCCATCGGCGGCGGCGATCGCCGCTGCCAGCGCGGTCGGCGCCTCCAGGGTCCGCCAGGCCGCCGGCCGCTTGGCTTGGTGGGCGGCAATGCGAGCCGCCATCTCGTCGTCAAGCGCCTGGGCGGTGGCCACGTACAGCACGCTGGCTGCGCCGGCGGCACGCGCCTCGGCGTAACTGCTCTTGCCGCTGCGGGCCCCTCCCAGGATCAGCGTCAGCCGGCCGGCCATGGCACCCCCGCCGCCTGCAGCGCCCCGACCGAGCTCTCAAAGTCGGCCTGGCCAAAAACCTCCAGCGTGAGAACACCTTGGTAGTCATGATCCAGCAGCGGCCGCAGCACCCGGGCAAGCTCCTTCGAATCGGCGTGGCTCAGCGATTGGTGGTCGCGGCTGCCCAGCCCGTGCAAGTGGATAACCCGCGCCCGCGCCAGGTGGCGCTCGAGGAATGGAACCGGGTCGTGCCCATCGACCCACAGATGGCCAATGTCCAGGCAGCGGCTAACCGGCACCCGTTCAAGCACCGGGTCAATGAAATCCAGCGGGTATCCTTCCAGATTCTCGACGGCCAGCAATTCGGGGGCCCCCGCCCAGGCGGCGGTCAGCTCCAGCGAGCAGGCGGCCTGGTCGATCCAAGCTTCGTAATCCGTCATGTGCTTGCCTTCAAGATGCAGCACATAAGCCCATGGTGCCAGCGCTTTGGTGCGCTCGATCACCCGTTGGGCCTTCTCCAACGAGGCGTGACCGGTCGAGCCATCGTCCCCCATGCGCAGGTCGAGCGGCAAGTGAACCGTGTAGCTTAGGTCGTGCTCTGACGCCAACGCCGCCAGTTCGCCAACCACGGCTGTCGACGGCAGGTTGTTCTGACCGTCGTCAACTTCGAACAGGACCAACTCAACGTCGTCGACACGCGGCGCCAGGTACTGCACGTTGGGCAGGATGTCGGCCGGCAAGATGTAGGATGTGGTTCCCAGGCGCACCGGGGTCAGCCTCCCCAGCGCAGGGAAAAGCCCACCAGCACAGCAACCTCCACCAGCTCGATCGAGGCGCCCAACACATCCCCCGTTTGACCCCCGAGCCGGGCCATCGCCAGCCGGCCAAGGAGCCAAGTGGTCGACAGCCCCAGCACGAGCGCGACCACTCCCTGCCACCCCAGCCAGGCACAGGCAGCCAGCAACGGCAGCCCCCACAGCAGGCTAGGCCAGCCGAGTTCGGCGTGCAGCCGACCACCAAGACCCCCGTCCCTGGCTGGTTTGGCCCGGGCCAACAGCAGCACGGTCCAGCGGGCAATCGTCGGCGCCAGCAGCAGCCCGGTGCTGGCCGCCAAGGAGCCGATCGCCAGGGTTTTGACCAGCAGGACCAGGATCAAACTGGCGACACCAAAAGCGCCAACATGCACATCCGACAGGATTTCAAGCCGGCGGGCGGGCGTGGCCGAGGCCAACAGCCCATCCCCGCAATCGGCCACCCCGTCCAGGTGCAAGCCGCCGGTCAGCCCGACCCACAGCGCAAGGGTCAGCCCCGCCGTCAGCGCGGCCGGCACAACTATTCCCAACAGCCCGTGCGCCGCCCATAGACACAGGCCGAGGGCCAGCCCGACCGCCGGATACCAGATCGCCGCCCGGCCCAGTTGGCCCGGCTCGAGTTCGCCCTTGGGCCGGACCGGCAGGATCGTCAGGAAGCCAAGCGCCCAGCGCAGCCCGGTCACGCCTTGTCGCTCACCCCGGCCGATTCGAAGGTGGCCATCTCGCGCAGCACGCGGGCGGCCGCTTCGATGGTGTGCATTGCCAGCGCAGCGCCGGTCCCCTCGCCCAGACGCAGATCGAGCTTGAACAACGGCACCAGACCCAGGTTCTCAAGGATGACTCGATGGCCGATTTCAACCGACTGATGCGAAGCGATCATGTAATCGACCGCGGCCGGCGCCAGTCGGGCCGCCACCAAGGCGGCGGCACCGGTGATAAAACCATCGATCACAACCGGAACACGCGCTTGGGCCGCTCCCAAGATCAAGCCGGCCAGACCGGCGATTTCGAAACCGCCGACCTTGGCCAGGGCCGCCAGCGGCTCGTCGGCCGCCGGCCGGTTCACCTGCAGCGCCCGCTCGACAATCTCGACCTTGCGCGCCAGCCCGTCATCATCCACGCCGGTGCCGCGGCCGACGACATCGGCCACCGGGGCGCCGGTCAGCACCGCCGTCAGCGCCGACGACGGCGTCGTGTTGCCAATGCCCATTTCGCCGGTGCCGAGCAACTGCACACCCTCCGCCGCCAATTGGGCGGCGAGGTCCCTGCCGACAGCCAAGGCCATTTCGGCTTGCTCGATCGTCATGGCCGGACCCTGGGCCATATTGGCCGTGCCCAGCGCCACCTTGCGGTCGAGCAAGTCATCGTGCGGGTCGAGCGGTGCGGCCACACCCATATCGACAATCACGACCCTGGCGCCAACCTGGCGCGCCAGCACGTTGATGGCGGCGCCGCCGTGCAGGAAGTTCAGCACCATCTGCGGTGTGACCTCAGCCGGATACGCACTGACGCCCTCGGCCGTCACGCCATGGTCGCCGGCCATCACCACGATTGCCTTGCTATCGACCCGCGGTTGGGCCTGGCCGGTAATGCCCGCCAACTGGATTGACAGCGCCTCCAGCCGGCCCAGACTGCCGGGCGGTTTGGTCAGCTGCAGCTGCCGCTGCCGGGCGGACTCCATTGCCTGTTGATCCAGGGCCTGGATCTCGATGGCGATCTCTTCAACAGTATCCATTCGGGGGTCTCCTCGGGCGGCCAAACAATTGCCGCCGGTCTAGTTGCGCAACGAAAGTCCAACGACCGACTCAAGCAGCGGCCGGTCGACATTGTCCAGCAGCCAGTCTGCCAGCTGATCGAAATCCTTGGGCCGGGTGTCATACGCGTGCGGGGGCAGCGGTCCCAGGTCTTTGTGCTGCCGCAGTGCATTCAGGTAGGCGCGGCGGAACCCACCGTGGTCGAACAAGCCGTGCAGATAGGTGCCAAAACAGGCAACCCCCTGGGCGGCACCATCGGCCAGGTCAATCGGCTCGTCGAACTGACGCGTCAGATGAAAGGCAGCCGGCAAATCGCCGGATTCGGTCCGGCCCTGATGTATCTCATAGCCGCGCACCGGCGCCTCGACCCCCGGCAAGCGGCTGATCGCTTCGACCCGCACCAGCCGCTTGCGGGCCTTGAAGGTGGTTACGACCGGCAGCAATCCCAAGCCCGGCACTGCCTTCCGGCCCGACTCAACGCCTTCCGGATCAAGAATCCGCTCGCCCAGCATCTGGTAGCCGCCACAAATGCCAATTGTCCAGCCGCCACGCTGCCGATGGGCTTCGACCAGACGGGCCAGCCCCTGGCGCTGCATCCACTCGAAGTCGGCCACCGTGCTCTTGGTCCCGGGCAGGATCACGACATCCGGCCGGCCAAAGGACTCGGCCGACTCGATGTAGCGAATGGTGACGTCGACCTCGGTCGCCAGTGGTTGGAAATCGGTCGCATTCGAAATGTGCGGCAGATGGATCACGCCTATGTCGAGCACGCCGGTGCCGACCCGACCGCCAGCCGCTTGCAGGACGACGGCGTCTTCCTCATCGACCGGCAGGCCGAAGACGTAGGGCAACGTCCCCAGCACAGGGATGCTGGTTCTTTCCGCCAGATTCTCATAGCCGGAATCCAGCAGGCTGGCATCGCCGCGGAACTTGTTAATAAGGAAGGCCTTGACCATTCGGCGCTCGTCCGGATCAAGCAGCTCGACCGTGCCATACAGCGAGGCAAACACTCCGCCGCGCTCGATGTCGCCAATCAGGATGACCGGTGAGCGTGCATATTGAGCCATCTTCATATTGACAATGTCGCGGTCGCGCAGGTTGATTTCGGCCGGGCTGCCGGCGCCCTCCAGCACGATCAAGTCATACTCGCGGGACAGTTGGTCGTAAGCCCCGGTCACTGCCGGCCAGGCCAGCGCCTGGTAGTCGTGATATTCACGCACCTGCATGGCGCTGACCGGTTGGCCCAGGCGGACCACCTGGGCCCGGGTGTCGGCATCCGGCTTGAGCAAGATCGGGTTCATGTTGACCACCGGCTCGACACCGGCCGCCTGGGCCTGAAACACCTGGGCCCGGCCCATTTCGCCGCCGTCGGCCGTGACAAACGAGTTGTTGGACATGTTCTGCGCCTTGAACGGCGCCACCCGGTAGCCGTCGCGCGCATACAGCCGGCACAGCGCGGCCACCACCACGCTCTTGCCGACGTGCGAACCGGTCCCCTGACACATCACGGCCTTAGCGCTCATCGTTTCACCCAATTCATCCAGCCAGAACAAGCGGCGTGCCGTGCACGGGGTGGTCCATCACATGGATCTCCAGACCATAGGCCTCGGCCAGAACTTCGGGGGTCAGCACTTGCCGAGCATCGCCCAGCTTCTTGACGCCGCCGTTGGACAAGAGGGCTACTCGGTCGCAGAAACGCGCTACCAGGTTGAGATCATGCAATGCGATCAGCACAGCCAGCCCATGTTCGGTGGCCAGACTCCGTACCAGCTTCAGCGTCTCGTCCTGGTGACGCAGGTCGAGGTGGGCCGTTGGCTCATCGAGCAGCAACACCCTGGCCGATTGCGCCAGGGCACGGGCGACCAACACCCGCTGCTGCTCCCCACCGGACAGTTCACCCATCGGCCGCTCGGCCAGTTCAGTGATGCGGGTGCGGGCCATCGCCTCGGCGGCCGCCGCCCGGTCGCTGGGTCCCTCGCGGTCGAGCCAGCCCAGGTAGGGAGTTCGCCCCATCAGCACAACTTGCTCGGCGGTGAAGGCCGGCGGCACACGCGTCGCCTGCGGCACGACCGCCAGGTGACGGGCCCGCTCGGCCGGCTCCAGATCGGCCACGTCGAAACCATTGATCATGACCCGACCGTGGTCGGGCCGCAGGGCGCCGCTGGCGACCTTGATCATGGTCGACTTGCCGACGCCATTGGGGCCGACGATGGCCGTCATCTGGCCAGATTCGAGCGCCATCGACAGCCCTTCGAGCACTGGCCGGCCCGGATAGCCGACGGCGACCTGGTCAAACGTCAACAGGGCGCTCACCAGAACACCTCGTTCTTGGCCCGGCGCAGCAGCCACAGGAAGAATGGCGCACCGACCACCGAGGTGATGACACCGACCGGCAGGTCACGCGGCGCCAGCAGGGTCCGGGCCAGGATGTCGGCCACCAGCAGCACGCTGGCACCACCAAGCGCCGCCAGCGGGATCAGCCGCCGATAGTCGTGGCCCCACAGGATGCGCACCAGGTGTGGCACGATCAGGCCGACAAAGGCGATGATGCCAGTGAAGGCAACCGCCGTCGCCGCCACCAGCGAGGCCGCCACCACGATCACCAGCTTGAAGCGCTCGACATTGAGCCCCAGCTGGAGCGCCTCTTCGTCGCCAAACTGGAGCACATTGAGCGGCCGGCCCAGCGCCACCAGCGCACCGACGCCGACCAACAGGTAGGGGATCGAGGCCAGCACCGGCTCCCAACCGCCGAGCGAGAAGCCGCCCAGCAGCCATGAAATCGCCCGGCGCAGTTCCGAGGTCGACAACAGCATGATCAGGCTGGTGATGGCCGAGGCGAAGGTGCCGACGGCTACACCGGCCAGCAGCAGCGTGGTCACCGGGGTGGCGCGGCCTACGCGGGCGACGGCATATACCAGACTGACCGTGCCAATCGCCCCCACAAAGGCGGCCAGCGGGATGGTCGCCATGCCCAAGACGGTCGTCGGCCAGTGGACGGTCATCGCCAGAATGGCCCCCAATCCTGCTCCAGAAGCCACGCCCAGGATGTAAGGATCGGCCAGCGGATTGCGAAACAAGCCCTGATAGGCGGCGCCGCTGGCACCCAGCGCCAACCCGGCCAAGGCCATCAGCGCGGCATGGGGCAGCCGGATTTCGAACAGGATAGTGCGGAAGGTCTCGGGTGCTTCAATGGCTTCGGCCAGCAGGTCAAAGCGCTCCAACAGCAGCCCGACCACGGTGCCGGGCGGGATGGTGACCGGCCCGACGGCACCGCTCATGACGATTGCCAGCAGCAGCGAGCCGCTGGTCCAGAGCCACGGTGCCAGCCGCCGAACGCGATCGGCGGCTGGCGCTGGCAGGCTGTCTACGCTCACTCGGCGAAGGCCTCCGGGTGAAGGACCATGGCCAGTTGCAGCAAGCCCTCAACCAGACGTGGGCCAGGCAGGTCGAGCAGATCGGTGTCGATGGCATACACACGGTCTTCGGTCACGGCCCCTATGCCGCCCCAGCCGGCCCGCTCCTTGAGCGATTCGACCGTAGTCGGGACGAACGGGCCGGCGCCGAAGATAATGACCTGCGGATCGCGCACCACGATCTGCTCCAGGTTCATCTGGCCCCAGCCGTCGATGTCGGCCGCCACGTTTTCGGCGCCGACGATGTCAAACATCATCTGCTGGAAGGTGCCGGACCCAGTCGTCCACGGCGCCGACGGATCGCTGCCGTCGACCTCATAGAAGACCGAAACGGGCTCCAGGCCCTGCGTGGCTGCAACTACCGTTTCATACTGCCCTTGCATATCGGCAACCAACGCCTCGGCCTCCGCCTGCCGGCCGGTCAAGCGGCCCGCCAGCACGATATTGGCGAACAGATCTTCAAAGCTCGCCGGGTTGCCCATGACAAACACGGTCAGGCCGACGGCTTCGAGCGCGTCGATGTGCTCGGACGGCGTGATGCTGGCAGCCAGCACCAGGTCTGGTTCGAGCCCGACGATCGTCTCGGTATTCAAGTCCCCATAAGTGCTGCCGATGCTGGCGACGGCTTCGGCCTCGGGCGGGTAATCGGAGAAGTCATCGCGCCCGACGACCTCGTCCCCGGCACCGAGAGCGAACAGAATTTCGGTGTTGGACGGCGCCATCGAAACGATGCGCTGGGCCGGCCTGGCCAATGTCACCTCTCGCCCCAAGCCGTCGGTTTCGACGATCGGCTCTTCGGTTGGTGGCGGCGCTTCGGTTGGCTCGGCGGTTGGTTCCGCCGGCGGGTCGGTGGCCAGCAAGGGTGTGGCCGCCGGGGCCGGCGAGCCGCAAGCTGCCAGGATGAGCGCAAGGACAATCAAGAGCACAAGCTTCTTCATGGTGTCCTCCCACGGACATCGATCTTGTGTGCCGGTAACAAAAACCCCTGCCTTGTCGGGCAGGGGTTGGGTCCAAAGATCAGCGTTCGTCACCCCTTCCTCGAGAGTGGCTAAAACACAGACCGGGCGGGCGTCCTGGCTCGCCGCCGAAGCGGCTCACAGTTGCGGGTCAGCGCCGGCCTGGATCCGATTGGATCGTCACCGGCTTCGCCATTGTGCCCTCCCATCCGGGGGAGCGGGCACCCAGCCTGTACGCTTATTCAGTTGTACGGTCAATGATATAGGCGACCGCTGGTCTCCTCAAGTGACAATTGTCGCTGAGGGGCATTGCGATTGTCCTGCGAGGTTCGCCCCCCGGGTTGCTGCAGAGGGACTACCCGAAAGTCTGACGTCCGGCAACTGCACCGGGGGCCAAGAGCCACCCGGCGCGGCGTAGTTGAAATGGCTCATGAGAGGACTTTCGGGAAGTCTAGGTCGGGCTACTCGTTAGGCGCGCCGGCGGCGATCCAGGCCCGCAGCGCCTCCAACTCCGCGTCCGTCAGCTGCTCGTAATGCCCTCCGCGCATCTGCTTGCGGATCAGCTCACTTGCATCGGGATTGCCCGGCACCACCCCGGGGCCCGAGTTGCCGCCGGTCAGGACGGTGTCATAGCTGGTGATGTCGAGAAATCCCTTGGCCGTCATGCCATTGTGGCAGCGGCC
>DASWJQ010000194.1:0-2114 GCA_036397095.1 Anaerolineales bacterium | reverse complement strand
CCACAGCAAATGTAGGGGCGGGGCTTGACCCCGCCCGAGCGAGCGCCGAAGCGGTGCCGGAGCACCGCCCCCGGCGCCAGCAACAAAAAAGGCTCAGGGCCTTTCAGCCCTGAGCCTTGGGGAGAACGCAGGCTACGGCGTGCAGTCGAGGATCTGGTCGCTGTCGACGATCCCCTCGAGGATCCAGTCGTTGATGAATCCGCCGTTGTTCTGCTTGCCGTTGCCCTGGCGCTTGCCACAGTCGTCCGAGCTGTCCATATCCCTGTCGGAGCACGAGATGTGGAAGGTCGAGTCGCCGAGCTTGGTGTTGGTGCCGGCCCGGAAGACCTCCCAGATCTGATCGTTGGGAGTCCCGCCCATGCCGCTGACGGTGACCTCGTCGCCGATCTGGATGTTGTCGATGGTGGCGAGCACGGTCGCGCTGGTGCCGCCCTTGTGGGCCACGATCTTGACCGCTTCGGTGCCGTCCCAAATCATGGTCAGAGCATCGATCGGCTTGCTGCAGTCGAACGGGGTGTCGTCGTCGTTGTCGTCGTTGTCATCGTCGTCGTCGCCGGTGATGCCGCCGCCGCACTGGCAGGTGCCGGGCTCGACTTCGAAGATGTTGATGTGGCTCGGAACACCCGCATTGGAGTCGCCGAAGTCGCGCACCCACAGAGCGACCAGCGGTGCGAAGCTGGTCACGTCGCACTCCAGCCCTTCCACCCGGTCGTCACCGGTTACGAAGGGGGCTAGAAAATCGCCGTTGCTCTTCCGAACCGTGACGATCACGGTCTGCTGCTGGAACGGGTTGGTGCCGACGTAGAGGATGTCGCCGGTGCCGGCGGTGATGCCGCTGATGTTGTTGAGCGGTGTACCGGCCAGGTCGGCCTTGGGCGTGATCTGGTCAATGAAGGCGCCGCCGGTGGTGTACTGCTCGACCGTCAAGCTGACGTCGCCGCTGATGTAAAGCGTGTCGTCGGTGCCGTCATAGGTGATGCCGTCGCGGAAGATTCCCGGGCTGTTGCTCTGGTTGGCGACGAACTGGAAGGTTGCGACGCCGGTGTTGGGATCGACCTGCCAGACCTTCATCGGATTGCCCTGGGCATGCTGCAATCCCCACAGCATTTGGCGCCCTTCGTCCCAGGCCATCTCGTCGATGCCGACCGGATTACCGCCCGCCGCGTTTGTGATCGGGACCGTGCCGAGGTCCGCGCCGTTCTTGTCGGTGCTATGTAGCAGGCTCGGAATCTGGCCGATGGCGGTGATACCGGTGTAGAAAGCATTGCCGCGGCAGTCTACCGCCACGCTGACGCCGAACTTGGGGTTCGGGAGGTTCAGCTGCGCTACGAGCGGATCGCCCGGCGCCGCGATCACCGGCGCGGGCCCGATCAGAGCCAGGCCGACGACGGCAGCGGTGGCGCAGCACCACATGAACTTGCGGTTGATGTGCATGGTAATGAGATCTCCTTCCTTATATAAGGAAAGTCTTGCCTCTAGGTTTGTGCGACTGGAAGCCAAACTCGAGAAGTCCGCTATCGAATATGCCCCAAACTCGCTCGGTCCAGCGGGCGCCTAAGATCGGCGCTGCTGCTGGCCCATAAGACCCGACAATCGTCCCGGACGCGCGATCAACAGTGTGCACAACAATACCCTTCATACCCGCGCCCGCCGCTGCCAATTCTGCTTCGTTCATGATCCCTTTCAATATAAAGCCTGATCGCGAAGCTGATTCTGAACCTGTCCCCTTACGGCTCCTTCCAACCGGCGCCTTTGTTTGGTTGAGAGCTTATCCTACCTCCGAGAATTCGGTAACGCAATAGCAAAGCTGTCAATTGTCCTTGACTGGCTGCTCTTTGAAACCTTTCTAATCTCCGGACTTTCCTCGCTCGGTAGAATGTCGCACGATACCTGGAAACAGTACCCACATCACGGCCAGAGGCTACACTTGCCGCTCGCCTTCCTTTCGCCTGGTCCGGCGTAACTCAAAAGACCCCCAGATCACGCCTAGCGGCTCAGCCCTTGTGATATGATACAGCCCACTTTATTCGCCGCGGGGATCGGGTGAACAGAGGTTCCATAGCAAGCAAGGATGAAATGTTGGCGCGGATGAAATCCTTCCAGGATCGAAAACT
>DASWJQ010000193.1:0-3647 GCA_036397095.1 Anaerolineales bacterium | reverse complement strand
GGGATGAATCCCTCGGGCGCATCGCCATGCGCCCCTACAAGTGGGTTTCCCATCGGTAAACTCGTCGGGCGCGCGGACTGATCACCGTTCGCATTCACTGTTCTTCCATATCACCTTTCCCTTAATTCGTATCACTTATCTCCAGCCCCGCCTCATCCTTAAAGCAAAAGCCGCCCATCGCTGGGCGGCTCGGATTTCTGTAGGACGTCTCCGTCAGTTCATCTGGCGCAGGACCAGCATGACCTTGCCCTGCACCTCCAGGTGCTCCGGGTTGTCGATCATGATTGGCCCCATGGTTGGGTTGGCCGGTTGCAGCCGAACCCGCGGTCCCTCACGATAGATATGCTTCAGGGTGGTTTCTTCACGGTCCTTAAGCCAGACCGCTACCATATCGCCGTTGCGCCATTCCTGCGCGCGCTTCATGACCACGATATCGCCATCCCCGATCATGGCATCGACCATCGAGTCGCCCTTGACCTCGAGAGCGAACAGCCCTTCTTCGCCGCTGAGCAGATCCCGCGTGATTTCAATCGCCTCATCGGTGCCAAACACGGCCGCATCGGTGCTGGGCAGCGGAACTGGCTCGCTGGCGAAAATGCGCCCGACGAGCGGGATGCGGATCACGTCGGCCAGTTGGGAGGTGGCCCGCACCAACTTGTCGGTCAGGCGGATGCCGCGCGACACATTCTGGTCGCGATCCAGGTAGCCCTCATCGACCAACCGGTTCAGGTTGTAGTTGACAACCGAGGTCGAGGAAATGCCAACCGCCGTGCCGATCTCGCGGATGGACGGCGGGTAGCCGTTGTCTTCACTGAAGCCGACGATAAAGTCGAGCATTCGCCGCTGCCGATCGGATAGCTTTCCCTTGGTCATGCATGCCTCCTGGCGGTTTGGGCATGGGCGCCCCCTGTCCGCCGCTGCCGCACGCTTGTTCGCATTTTAGCGGAACATGCGTTCTATGTCAAGCTCGCACAGGCGTTGAACGGTTGACGGCCAGACAGACCGTGGACGATGGACGGTGGACCGCCGACGCTCGTGGACATCCTATCGCTGAAGGAGCTATTCACATTTACGTTTCACATTTCACTTGATCGGCCTATCAGCCTACTCCCGAGGCGGGCCGGCGACCTCGGATACCATAGCCCATCCAACTGGTTCGCCAGGGCGCATCGCCATGCGCCCCTACGGGGATTCCTATCATCGCCTCGGGCGCGGTCTGCCGTCCGCCGTCCGCCGTCGGCGGTCTGAGGTTCCCAGCGTCCATGGTCCATCGTCCATCGTCCTCCTTGCTGAATCCCTTACAATATTCCTCACGAACGACCCATCGGAGGCCTCCTTGCAGCAGCTCAAACTCCGCATCCTGACCGACGGCTCGAACCTGGGTGATGGCATCCTTAAAGTCGACGGCTTCATCAATCACCAGGTTGACCCCGGCCTGATGGACGCCTGCGGCCAGGAGTTGGCTGCCCGCTTTGCTGGAGTGGAAGCCACCAAGATCCTGACTGCCGAAATCTCGGGCATTGCCCCGGCCTTGACCACGGCCGCCCACCTCGGCCTGCCGGTCGTCTACGCGCGCAAGAGTAAGCCGGTCACCATGCCCGACCAGATTTTCCTTACGCTGGCGCCCTCGCACACCAAGGGGCGCCAGGTCGAGTTGATCGTCTCGCCGGAGTATCTAGGAGGCGAGGAACGGGTGCTGATCATCGACGATTTCCTGGCCAGCGGCCAGACCATCATGGGCTTGGTCCGGCTGGCCAGTGCCGCCGGGGCCCGCATAGTGGGGATTGGTGCGCTTATTGAAAAACGGTTCGAAGGCGGTCGCCAGCTGCTCAGCACGCTGGGCGTGCCGATTGAGGCCCTGGCCGTGATCACCGATATGGACGACGGCAAGATCGTGTTCGAGGAGTAGCCCGCTGGACGCGATTGCTATCCTCGATTTTGGGTCCCAGTACGCCCAATTGATCGCCCGGCGCGTGCGCGAGGCCAGTGTTTACTGTCGATTGTTCCCCTTCGACGCACCCGCCGCTGAAGTCCAGGCACTCGACCCCAAAGGCTACATCCTCTCCGGCGGGCCGGCGTCGGTGTACGAGCACGGCGCACCCCGGGTTCCAGACTATGTTTTGCAGTCCAACCTCCCCATTCTCGGCATCTGCTACGGCATGCAGGCGCTGACGCACGCGCTGGGTGGCAAAGTGGCCGCCTCCAGCACCCGCGAGTATGGGCCAGCCGAGGTGACGCCGACTGCCCCCAACCCACTCTTGCCCGCCGGCCCGCAGCAGGTGTGGATGTCCCATGGCGACCGAATCGAGCTGCCTCCGCCGGGCTTTGAGATCATCGCCAGCTCGGCCAACTCGCCGGTCGCCGCCATGGCCGACCGAGATCGCCGGCGCTTCGGGCTCCAATTCCATCCCGAGGTCCATCACACACCCGGTGGGCCCCACATCCTGCAAGCCTTCCTGAGCACTGTCTGCGGGGTCTCCGCTGGGTGGACCCCCGCTTCAATCATTGACAGCCAGGTCGAGGCCATCCGCGCCCAGGTGGGCGCCGGCCGGGCCCTGGCCGCCGTCAGCGGCGGCGTTGACTCGAGTGTGGCGGCGGCGCTGGTCCACCGCGCCATCGGCGACCAGCTGACCTGCTTGTTCGTCAACAACGGCCTGCTGCGCACTGGAGAGGCCGAAAGCGTCGCCCAGACCTTCGGGCAAACGCTCGGGGCCCGGCTGGTGGCGATCGATGCCAGCGAGGCCTTTCTGGCCGCGCTGGAAGGCGTCACCGACCCCGAGGCCAAGCGGCTGGCGATCGGCCACACTTTCATCCAGGTGTTCGAAGAGCAGGCCGCCGTCTTGGGCCAGATCGACTTCCTGGTGCAGGGCACGATCTATCCCGATGTTGTCGAGTCGCGCGGCCCCGAGCGCCAGCAGGCCGCCCGCATCAAGACCCACCACAACGTGGGCGGCCTGCCGGACGACCTGCGCTTCGAATTGGTGGAACCACTGCGCTACCTGTTTAAAGATGAAGTTCGCCGCGTCGGCCTGGCGCTTGGGCTGCCGCCTCAACTGGTCTGGCGCCAACCTTTTCCGGGCCCCGGCCTGGCCGTCCGCTGTCTGGGTGATGTCAGGCTGGATCGCCTGCAGCGGTTGCGGGCGGCTGATACCATTCTGTTGCAGGAATTGACTGCAGCCGGATGGCTCGGCCTCGAGCCAACCGAGGGCCAATCGGATTCAGCCGACCAAGCCTTTGCCGTCCTACTGCCCGTGCACAGCGTCGGAGTGATGGGGGACGGCCGAACGTACGGCGAAACGGTTGCCGTGCGCGCCGTGACCACTGAGGACTTCATGACGGCCGACTGGGCACGGTTGCCCGCCGACCTGTTGGCCAAGATCAGCAGCCGGCTGGTGAATGAGGTCGACGGTATCAATCGAGTGGTATACGACATCACCAGCAAACCGCCGGCCACCATCGAGTGGGAGTGAACGGGTCGCTCATTGGCGCCCGAAGGAGCAAAGTCAATGGACTACGGAGCGATTCTCAAACGAACCTGGGATATCACCTGGCGCTACAAGGGTCTATGGGTCCTGGGCATCCTTGCCGGATGCAGCGGCGGCGGGGGCGGCGGGGGCGGCGGCAACGCCGGCAGCGGCGTCAACTAC
>DASWJQ010000192.1:0-2014 GCA_036397095.1 Anaerolineales bacterium | reverse complement strand
GCTTGAGGCCGGCGGCTACCCCGAGATTGTGTTGAGCGATCCTGAAAGCGGTCTTCTGCGGGTGCAGCTTGGCAACGATGAGCAGTTGAACTGGGTGTCGCCGCTCCAGGAAATGGCCCTGGATAAGGCCGATGTTCTGTTCAGGGTGCTGGGAACCGACAACACCCGGCGGTTGTCGAGCGCCGACCCCTCCAAGTTGTCGACCATGCGGGCGGCAGCCCGACCGATGTTCGAGAACTACATCAAACGAGCCAGCACCGGCGATCTTCGCTGGGTCATCGCCCGCTTCCCGACGGAGGCCAATGCCCAAGAAGCAGAAATGAGCCTGATGGAATACGAGGACTTCGTCTTCCAGGCCTGCATGGTTGACGAGGAAGATCCGGTAGCGGCCTGGCGTCAAGTACAGGCCGACCAGGACAAGATCGTTGCTTGGCTCGAGGGGAAGAAGAAGTTGGTGGCCAAGGGTCCACACCTCGACCTGCAGATGTCGATCGCCGACCGGCCGTTCATTAATTGTCGCGGCGATGACAACATGCCCGATGGCGAGGTCTTCACCAGCCCGGTCGAGGGCAGCGTGGAGGGCTGGATCCGATTCAGCTACCCGTCCCTCGAAGGCGGGCGCAAGGTTGAGGGCGCCGAACTGATCATCAAGGAAGGTCAGGTCGTCGAGGCCAAGGCGGACAAAGGCGAGGACTATCTGCTCTCCCAACTTGACACCGACGAAGGCGCACGCCGCATCGGCGAATTCGCCATTGGCACCAACTACGGGATTCAACGGGCAACCGGCGACGCCCTCTTTGACGAGAAGATCGGGGGTTCGGTCCACATGGCGATCGGCCATGGCGTGCCCGAGGCCGGCGGCACCAACACCAGTTCCATCCACTGGGACATGGTGACGGATATGAGGGACGGCGGCCAAATCTGGGTCGACGATGAGCTGCTTTACGAAAATGGCAAGTTCGCCATACTCTGACAGCCGGCACCACCTTCGACACATTCCTGAGGCGGACTACTATGCGTGACCCGCGACTTTCGCGCCATGCTGACCTCCTGGTCGGCTACTGCACCGCAGTCCAGCCCGGCGATTACGTCGTGATCTTCGGCAACCACGTCGTGCGGCCACTGGCCAGGGAGGTTTACCGGGCCGCCCTGGCGGCCGGGGGAAACCCAGAGGTGCTTCTGCTCGATCGGTACCTAGACGAAGTGAAGCTCAAATACGGTGACGAAGCCCAGTTGGACTGGGCTTCACCGACGCTGGCCATGGTGATGGACAAGGCGGATGTACTGATCAACATTCGCGGCGAGACAAACCCGAGCCAGTTCGCCAACACCGACTCGGCCCGGCAGGCGCGGGCGCACGCGGCCGATCGGCCAGCCATTGAACGCTACTTCAAACGCATCGCCGCCGGCGAGCTGCGCTGGACCATCACGCGCTACCCAACACAGGCCGGCGCCCAGACTGCGGAAATGAGTCTTTACGAATACGAAGACTTCGTCTTTGGCGGTTGCCTGCTTGACGAGCCGGATCCGCAGGCAGCGTGGCTAGACCTGCGCCGCCGCCAACAGCGGATCGTCGACTGGTTGGCGGGCAAATCGATGGTTGTGGTCAAGGGGGACGGCGTCGACCTTTCCCTGTCGATTGAAGGCCGCAAGTTCATCAATTCGGACGGTCGAACCAACATGCCTAGTGGAGAGGTCTTCACGAGTCCGGTGGAAGACAGCCTGAATGGGCGGATACGGTTCAGTTATCCGTCCTATCAGGCCGGACGCATCATTGACGGGATCGAATTGACCTTTAAGGATGGACGTGTTGTCGAGGCCAGCGCCGATCGCGGCGGCGAGTTTCTGAAAAGCCAGCTGGATATCGACGAGGGTGCCCGCATCATCGCCGAGTTTGCGATAGGCACGAACTACGCCATCAGCCGGGTTACCGGGGATACTCTATTCGACGAAAAGGTTGGCGGCAGCATTCACCTGGCGCTGGGCCAGGGGTTTCCGCAGGCCGGCGGCACCA
>DASWJQ010000191.1:0-8797 GCA_036397095.1 Anaerolineales bacterium | reverse complement strand
TATGCGCCATCAAGGAGATTCGCCAGGATCCAGCCATCCCGGCGGAACTTCGGGCCCAAAGCCGGGAGCAGTTCTACCGCGAAGCCTCCGTGCTCGCCCGGCTCGACCACCCCAACCTGCCCAAAGTCTCCGACTACTTTTCGGACGATGAACGCGATTACCTGGTGATGGATTATGTGCCTGGCCAGGACCTGAAACAACTGATGGACGCCGCCCGCCGGCAGGGTAAATTCCTGCCGGTCGACGAAGTGCTGCGTTGGGCCAGCCAGCTCATGGACGCCTTGGGCTTCCTTCACCGGCAGGATCCGCCGGTCATCCACCGCGACATCAAGCCGAGCAATCTCAAGCTAACGCCTGACGGCCTGCTCAAGCTGGTCGATTTTGGACTTGTCAAGCAGATGGTCCCAGACGAAGTCACAGTTACCGTCATCCAGGGCCGAGGCACCGCCCTCTACACGCCGCTCGAGCAGTACGGCGGCGACACGGGTCATACCGACGCCCGCAGCGATCTGTATGCCTTCGGTGCAACGCTGTACCACCTGCTGACCAACCGTCCGCCCCCCGAAGCCAAGCAGCGCTTCCTGCGGCCCAATGAGCTCACTCCACCTCGCGAAGTCAATCCGGCCATCCCGTCCGGCGTCGAGGAAGCCGTCTTGTGGGCGATGGAGCTGCACCCCGATGGCCGCCCACAGGACGTATCCGAGCTGCGGCAAGTTCTCGAAATCGGCCGCCGGGTGCCTCGCTCCGTTGAGCGCCGGTTTGAGACTGCCATCCGACAGGTTGCGGCAAATCGGGTCGATCGCGGCCTGGCACTGGCGGCGGCCCTACTGATCATCGTCGCCACCGTGGCCTCCATCTTCTAGCGGCGCCCTGAGCAAGGCGAGCCGGTAACCTGCGTACACCCCCAATCCAATCAATCCCCCGAGCAAACCGGCCAACAGGCCCGAGGCGTTGCCGAGCATGCCCATCACCCCACTGGCGCCCGGCAGCCCGAGCGCCAAGTAGTTGTAAACGACCAGTCCGCCCACGGCGGCCACCAGCGCGCAGCGTTGCTGGCTGCCAAGCCAGCGCTCGGATCGCCCTACGTATACGTAGCTGCCTCCGGCGACCAATCCGACGCCCAGCAGGCCTAGCACCAGGTCGAACCAGCCGATCCCGGCGCTTCCACCCGGAGCCGACGCCGATCCGCCGCCCCCTTCCGGGGTCGGCGTCAGCAGATCGGGCGTTTGTGTCGGCTCCACCGTTTCACTGGGAAACGGTGACGGTGCGATTACGGTTGGGAAGGCCGGCACGCCCTCCTGGACATTCAATTGGAGTACGTCGGATTGCAGCGCCGGATCACTCCGCGCCTGGATAATGAACAACCCCAGCCGGTCCAGCCGGAACGTGATTTCGGCAACACCATCATTGGTGACCGCCGAGATCGTCTGGCGGATGTTTTCCGTCTGCTGGAATACCTCGAATTCAACTGGCGTCTGGTCCGGCACAGTAAAACCATTGCTGTCGATGATGATTCCAGTCCGGATACGGACGAGGCTGCCCTGGGTGAACCCGCTTTCAACGTCGGGCGCCGGCGTGCCTTCACCAACGACTGGCTCGATCGACAAGCTGATCCGCTCGGCGGGGTCCGGCTGCAAGGCGCTGATCAGGTCATAGCCTATCCCGGGCACACTGACCGGCGAGGCCCCGGGTGCCGTCAACTCTTCGAAGAGCAGCCGCGCGGCGATATCAACGGCCGGGTCCGAAGCTCCAAACAGACTGTAGTACACATCGATCTTGCTTAGATCCGTGGCGTCCAGCCCGTAAGGGACATCGAAGCCGAACACCACCACCCGCTTGTCGCGCACCAGATCGGGCCGTTCGTTGAGCAGGACTGCAAGTGCATCCGCACCATAGCGGGCGCTGGTTGGATCCAGGATGGAGAAGATCAACCAGTCGGCGGTCCGAATTGGTTCGTCGATAACCTCGGCAGATGTCAGCGGAGTGGCCGGCAGGCTGGTTGGCGGGTGGCCCAAGTACGAAGCCAGATCGGCGGTGGTGAAGGACCACATATTCCACGTGCCGACCTGTCCACTGGCGCCGGGTCCGTAAAGGTTGTTGACGCGCCGTTCAAGGGCGTCGACCTGCATTGCCGTTTGCCAGGCACAGGTCGAGCAGCGGTATAAGGGTTTCACGTCGGTGAAGAATACCACCCGTTGACTCAGGGCCGGCGCACCCCCGAGCCGATCCGACACTTCCTCCTGGGAAGGGCTGATCAGGGTGACGCCTCGCCGGAATACCGATACTGCCACGTCGGCGTTGGTGCCGAGAATTTCCAGCGCCACCGACGGTGGGGTCACACGCGAGCGCACGAAGGCGCCGTCGTACAACCGCAGCTTGGCCTGCAAAGTCCGCAGCACGGCATCATCGACTCGCTGGGCAAACACCGGATCTTCCCGGTATTTCTGGATGAAGAACGCCAACGTGTTTTGGATCGATGTCAACTCATCCGGATCGGCCGGATCGCGGATGCTGCCCAGGTACAACAAGTCGTTGCCGGCAACCAGGGCATCACGCGCCACCAGTTGAGGCTGGAACGTCTGCTCGAGCGGATCGCGGAACCGGCGGATCGCCCGCGATCCCAACGAATCACTAACCGTCAGCCCGCCAGCCTGGCGCCAGCCAAGCAGGGGCTCAAGCCCCATAAGTTGGCCGTAGGCGTCCGGATCTAGGCTGATGGGGCGGGTCGTCGCCCGGATGTTCCCCTGAAAGCCCTGGTACCGAATATGGGATACCAGCAGGCCATCAACGATTCCGGCGTCACTGCCCGGGGCCGCGCTGGTGACGGCGAAAAATGGCGGAAGCTCGATTTGCAGCAGCTGATCGAGCGATTTGCGGACCGTGGAGACCTCTTCGGCCAGGGGCCGGTCACTGCCGCCGTGCCCAGGGAAGTGCTTGGCAATCACCGCCAGGCTGCCTTCGGCACCCTCATGCAGTCCGCGCACGTAGGCCATCCCCATTTCGCTGACCCAGTAGGGGTCTCCGCCGAAGGTCCTGGTGCCCAGATCGCCCGGACCAGCCTGGCCAGGCTCCTCCAGCACGTCGAGGGAAGGTCCCAGGTACAGGTTGATCCCGAGCGATCGGAGTTCGGCGCCCAGCCCCTGCCCGACCTGCTCGGCCAGCTCTGGGTTCCAGGTAGCCCCGATCGCCATCTGCGGCGGGAACGGCGACATTCCGTAGATGAATTGGTGAATCGGGGTCTCCGACTCTTCATCACTCACGCCAACAAAGAGCGGGATATAACTCGGCCTCTGCTCGGCGCCGGCCGCATCCAGAACGTTACCGGTCAAGCTGCTGTCGTACTCGATGGCCTGCAACGAGACCGCCAATTCGCGCACGGCCAGTGCCGTGTTGGGGGCCGCTACAAAGTTGTCATTGTCGGCCCGCAGAACCACGCCGGCCACGTGGTGCTGCCGAATCAGCGTATTAATCGCGCTTTCGCTGGGTGCCGAACTGCCCTGGAACGTGACCAAGAAGAGCTGGCCGATCCGCTCCTCGGCCGTCATCTGAGTCAGGATTTCTTGGGCGGTCTCGATCTGGGTTTGGGCCGACGCGGGCCATGGACCGGCGCCAAGCAAGGGGCCGGCCAACAGCAGGCTGAGGCTCAAGAACACGTTGAAGGCGCGCATCCGGGACAAGTATACCTTTGCCCCGTCTGGCCAACGATGGGGGCGTGCTAGCTGCCGCCTAATGCCTCGCGGCGCAAGATTTCGCCCAACAGGGTCCGGCGCTCGGGGCCGCTAAGCAGCTCCAGTCTGCGCACACCGAGCGGGTCCACCTCCATGCGCAGCAGCCGCAGTTGTTCGGCTGACGGTGGTTCGGTCCGCGCCACTGGATCGGCGTGTTCGAGCGGAAACCCGGTCTTGGCCTGGACTCGGCCAAGCTCGACACCCGGATGCAAGTGAGTCAACCGCATCTGGCCGTGGGCGTAGTCGAACTGGCCCAAGTCGGTCACCAGGTACATTGGGCCGGCCCCATGACGTCGGTCGGAACGGTGGCCGACCCCCGAGACGAAGTCGACTTTAGCAACGAAGGTGACTCGCGAGTGGCGCGGGACATACAGACATACGTGGTGCATGTAGGTTGTCACATCAGGAATGCCGCCTGTACCTGGCAAGCGCAGGCGCAGACGACGGTGATCGCGGCCAAAGCCGATATTGTTGAAGTTGCCTTGCGCATCCACCTGGGCCGGCCGGAAAAACTCTTTGGGCCGCGCCGCCGGCAGCAAATCAATGGCGGCCCGTGTGAAGCCGAAGGTGTTCATCGCGTTGCCCAGCCACAGCGCCTCGACGCTCGCCAGGCCAAGCGGTGCACCCGTCCGGCACACTGTCTGGCCGATGGCCGAGGCAAAGTAGACGTGCGGTGCATGTGTCCGCCAAGCGAGCAGATAGCCGGCCGCAACCAGCGGCGTTGCCAAGCCCTGCGCCAGGAGTTCGCCGTCGACCACCTGGCGAGCAATGCAGACGCAAATCAGCTCATCAATTGTGTAGTCGTCGGGGGTGGTCATCAAGTGGGACAGCCAAACCGCGAGGCAGGCAGGAAGGCAGCCCAAACGAACTCGCCTACGGCGCCTTCGCCCAGGCCGGATCGCGGCAGATTGAGTTGACTACAGCTCAACAAAGTAGGCGGAGGCGGCCCGGTCGAGCAGGTCCTTGGACATTTCGGGGCTGACGTTCAGGTAGCGTCCAATGTCCAGGATCTGGTCGCAAATGTCACGCGGATGGGAGGCCCGCAGTTTGCGGTTGCGCTTGATGTACCACTCCTGCAGCATATAGGCCAGCCCCTGATCCGAGTACACCACGCCCTTGGACTCGGCCACCCGTTTGAAGATCTTGCGGTAGTTTTCGTAGGACGGGTCCTCTATCTCGATCTTGTGGCGCAAGCGGCGCAGGAAAGCCTCGTCGACCAGATCCCTCGGCGGCAGGTTCGTCGAAAAAACCACCAACACATCGAACGGGACTTCGACCTTGCGGCCGGTGTGCAGCGTCAGGTAGTCAATGCGGTTCTCGAGCGGCACAATCCAGCGATTGAGCAGATCGCGCGGCCGAACTTGCTGCCGGCCGAAGTCGTCAATCAGAAAGACCCCGCCATTGGCCTTCACCTGGAAGGGGGCCTCGTAAAACTTGTTCACATCGTCGAAAACCAGGTCCAAGCCGGCCATCGTTAGCTCACCGCCAACTATGATGAACGGCCGCCGCACCCGGACCCAGCGCGGGTCCCTCTTGGCGCCGCTGCGCAGCGAGCTTGTGCCTTCGGCAGTGGCGTCATCCTCGGGGACCAGCACATGGTTGACGCTGTCATACAGCTTGACCACCTGGCCGTCCACATCGATCGCGAAAGGAATGTACATATCCTCTTCGAGGATCATGCGCCCGATCGCCCGGGCGATCGAAGTCTTGCCGTTGCCCGGCGGGCCGTACAGGAAAATTGATGTGCCCGAGTTTACCGCCGGGCCAATGCGGCTGAAAGTGATCTCCGACAACGTAAGCTCGGCCAGGGCTTGCCGCATCGTCCGGGCGTGGACCGTCGGCCGGCCCCGGCTCTGCCGTCGAATGGACTCGTTGTAGGCTTCCAGCGGCACCGGCGCCGGCCCGGCATATTGACTGCGATCGATCGCTTCACGTGCCCGGGCGATACCGGCCGAGGTGATGGCGTACTGGTACGCGCCTTCGCCGAACCCCACCTGGGTTTTCACCTCGACGAATTTCTCGCGCTTGAGGGCCTCGAGGATCAGGTCGACCAGACCGGCAAAGGGCAGCGCCATTGCCTCCGCCACCTTGAACCCGGTCAAATAGCCGCGAAAATACAGAATCTTGAGGGCAAGATCCTGAAGCCACAGCTCCGACAATCCGGTATCTTCGACGCGGCTCACCGGCGACGGCACGAACCGCAGACTGGAGGTCGTCGGGCGGCCGCTCTCGATACTCGATCGAACGTCGGGTCTTGGCAGGGTCATGCAGGGCCTCCTGCTACCTCTTTGTTCGCCAGCTCATTGAAGTGGCGTTCATCTCATTCACCGTATGCAGACGGCGTGCCACGCGCCGATTATAGCCAGCCCAACCGCCGGCGGCAAACATCGATTGTCCCATCTCGTGCCGGGATGTACAATCCCACCATGCGGCTATCGGTCATCATGCCCGTTTTCAACGAGTCCCAAACCGTTGAGACCATCCTCGAGAACGTCAAGCGAATTGGTCTGGCGGATGAAATTATCGTAGTCGATGATGGCTCGACCGACGGGACACGCCAGATTCTGCAGCGGCTGGCCGACGAAGATGGCTTGATCCGCCTGCACCTCCACGACAAGAATGTGGGCAAGGGTGCGGCCGTGCGGACCGGCATCCAGGCGGCGCAGGGGGAGTTGATCCTGATTCAAGACGCCGACCTCGAATACGACCCGCGCGACTACCCCGAACTGCTCCGCCCCATCGAGGAGGGCAAGGCCGACGTGGTTTACGGATCCCGTTTCATGGGTGCTCCGCGAAGGACTACCATGTTCTGGCACATGGTCGCCAACCAGATGCTGACCTTGATGACTAATATCTTGTACGACAGCATCCTGTCGGACATGGAGACCGGTTACAAGGTATTCCGCCGCCAGATCGTCGAGGACATGCCCTTGCGCTCACGGCGCTTTGAGTTCGAGCCCGAGATCACAGCCAAGCTGCTCAAGCGCAAGGTCCGCATCTTCGAAGTGCCAATCACCTTCAATCCGCGGGAATACCATGAGGGCAAGAAGATCGGGCTGAAGGACGCCTTCGAAGCCGTTTGGGCCCTGCTCAGATACCGTTTCATGGACTAGCTGCGCTCGGCTGGCCGCAAGTCGAGGACATTTAGCTGCTCCTTCGGCACACCCCGGAACCAATCCAGCTCATAATGAAAAATAAGATCGATCGGCCGGCCGCGCAACGAGGGCAGTTGCCCCTTGCGGAAGGCAATGGCATCAAACGAGCGTTGCCGGCTGGCGACGGTCAGCTTCAAGTGATCACCCTGCTTGCCAACCGGCCGCCAGCTTATGACCTGTGCTCCATAACTGGCCAGTACAGGGGCCGGGTTGCCCTGCCCGAATGGCTCGAGGCGCGCCAAGTCATCGAGAAGTGACACGTCGAGTTCGTTTAGTGGAACGACAGCGTCGATCTGCTGACTTCTATCTGGCGAATGTTCCTCGACAAAGCGCCGAGCTTGCTCCGCCAGGCGCGCAACGAAGGCAGCCAGATCGGCCGTCGTCAACTGGAAACCGGCGGCAGCCGCATGACCCCCGTAGTCGAGCAGCAGATCATCACAGGCCTCCAACGCTTCGGTAATGTGGAAGCCCGGTACACTGCGGGCCGATCCACGGATAATGCCATCCGTTTCGCTGGCGACCAGGGCCGGACGATAGAACTCCTCCATGAGCCGGGCTGCCGCCAAACCAACCACGCCTTCGTGAAAATCAGGATCTAGCGCAAACATCAGATGCTCGTGCTCGGCGCGTTCGAGTGCGGCCTGGCGGGCCCGTTCAACGACCAGTTTGGTCTCGTCCTGCCGTTGGCGGTTGAGCTGATCGAGAGCGGTCGCTCGCGCCAGGGCCTCGGCCGGGTTTTCGGTCATCAACAGGCCAAGTGCGACGCCGGCGCTGTCCATTCGGCCGGCAGCATTCAGTCTGGGCCCCAGGCCAAATGCGATGTTGGTTGCACTGATCCGCCCGGCTTGCAGACCAGCGGCTTCAATCAAAGCAGCAACACCGGGCCGCGGTTTGTCGTTGATGGCCTGCAGCCCTCGCCACACCAGCACGCGATTCTCGTCCACCAGCGGCGCCAGGTCGGCGACGGTGCCCAATGCCACCAAGTCAAGCCAATCGTTGGCGGCGTCAGGGTCCAGCAGTGCACAGGCTAGCTTGTACGCGATCCCTACGCCGGCCAGCCCCTTAAAAGGATACGTCTCGTGCGGCAGACGTGGATTGAGCAGCGCATCGGCCGGCGGCAGGATCGCCCCGGGGTGATGGTGATCGGTGATGAGCACGCGAAATCCGAGCTCTTTGGCCCGGCTCACCTCGGCCACGGCCCTCGTACCACAGTCGACCGTGACTAGAACCTGCCGGCCCTGGGCGTGAAGTCGCTCGACAGCCCCCAGGTTCAGACCATAGCCTTCTTCAAACCGGTCGGGGATGTACGCCTCGACGTCTGCCCCAGCCCGTCGCAGCGCGCCGACCAACAAGGCTGTCCCGCTGACTCCGTCGGCGTCGTAGTCCCCATAGACCACCACCGGCTCACGACCCTCGATGGCCTGCCGCAGCAGGCTCACGGCCGCCGGCATCCCTTGGAACAGGAAGGCGTCGTGGGCCTCGGCCGAGTCTTTCGCCAGGAATCGGCGCGCCGCCTCCTCATCCGCCAGCCCCCGGCTGAACAGGAGTTGCTGCATTGGGCGCGTGAATCCGGACAAGGCGCGCTCCACCTCGGCCGGCATGCTAGGTGGTGGCAACCATCGAAGACTCATCGAGCGCAAACAACAAGGCCCGCGCTGCGCGCGGGCCCTCCCCCTTGCATTTGTGATTGGATCAGGACCAGCCCTGGTTCTTGACGAAGTTGGAAACGACCGGGATTGAGATGTACTCGCCCTGGTAGGCCTTGTAAGCCCAATAGATCTGCAGGATGAGTCCCAGTGGCCACAGGCACAACCCAATCAGGAAGGCACTGGTGACGCTAACCACAACATAGAACACGACGCCCCAGATGAGGGCTTGCACATTGTGGGCCCGGATGAAGGGCCGGTTCTTCTT
>DASWJQ010000190.1:0-21357 GCA_036397095.1 Anaerolineales bacterium | reverse complement strand
TGGCGCCTCTTCCACCTGGATCGCCTCTATCCATTGGCCGCCTATCCACGTTCCTTGTGGGATTCCGATCATGAGCTCGAGGTCGAGGTCGTCCAGGGCGCCTGCATTCTACTGCGCCGGCGCGCCCTGGCAGATGTCGGTCTACTGGACGAAGACTTCTTCATGTATACGGAAGAGACCGACTTGTGCTACCGGCTGACGAAGGCTGGCTGGCAGATTAGCTGGGTGCCGTGGGCTTCGGTACTGCACCACGGCGGACAGAGCACAAAGCAAGCGCCGCGTGCAATGTTCATCGAACTGTATGCCAGCAAGGTTCAGTTCTTCCGCAAGCACTACGGGGGGGCTGCGACGATGGGCTACAAATTCATTCTAGGACTGGCAAGCGTGGCCCGGATCGCGCTCGCGCCGGTCGGCTACCTACTCGACCGTGCAACCGGCGGCAGCCGGTCGCTCCTTGCCCAGCATTACTCCGCGCTGCTTCGTTCCCTCCCCGCGATGTAGTTCGGCCGACACTTTGCCCCACCCGGCCAATTTGCGAGTAGACAGGCTGCCATGCGTATCTTGGTGCTGACACAAATCCTCCCCTTCCCGCCTGACGCCGGGCCCCGGGTCAAGACATGGCACGTCCTCCGCCATCTGGCGGAGGCGGGCCATGAGTTGGTCCTGGCAACCTTTCTCAGGCCGGAAGAGCACGAGTATCTGCCGGCTGTCCAAGCCATCTGCCGCGAGGTCCACGCGATCCCGCTGACCCGGTCCCGGATCGCGGACGGATGGCATTGGATCAAGAGCAACCTGCGCGGGCGGCCTTTCCTGATCGAGCGGGATGACAAACGCGAGATGCGAGCTTTGGTCGACCAGCTGCTTGCTGGGGGTGAGATCGACGCCGTCCATGTCGACCAACTGACAATGGGCCAGTTCGTCACCCACTGGATGCGTCCGCCGGCGACGGCCGGGCCGGACAACTTGGCGATGCGGCACCCCGGCCGACCGCTCATTGTGTTCGACGCTCACAACGCAGTCTGGATGATCCTCAATCGGATGCGCCGGACGAGTTCCCTCCTGGTTCGCCCCATGCTTGCCCTGGAGACCCACCGAGTGAAACACTACGAAGGCATGCTCGTGGCCGGTTCGGACTTCACCTTGGTGGTCTCGAAACGGGATCAGGGATTCCTTGAGGAGGCCAACCGGGTATGGCGTGGCCGTCGGGCTTCGGCGACCGGAGAGGCAGAGGACAGGATCCGCGTCATCCCGATCGCGGTCGACACCGAAGAGTTGAAACCCGTCCCGCGCCGGAGCGGATCCAAGAACATTCTGACCCTTGGGACGCTTCACTATCCACCCAACGCCGACGGCGTGCGCTGGTTCATGACGGAGGTGTTCCCCCTCATCTTGGCCAGAGTTCCTGAGGCCAGCATGACAGTCATCGGGAAGAACCCTCCCGTCGAGTTGGGTCGGATCGCCGCCGGGCTGAATGGAAGGGTCACTATCGAAGGGTATGTCGCCGATCTCGCCCCGTATCTTTCGGCCGCCGCTGTTTTGGTCGTGCCTGTACGGGTCGGCGGCGGGATGCGGGTTCGGATCCTGGAGGCCTTTGCGCGTGCCATGCCGACAGTGACGACATCGGTCGGGCTGGAAGGCATCGAAGCCCAGCCCGGCGAGCACGTGCTTGTGGCGGACACGGCCGATTTGTTTGCTAACCATGTCATTACGTTGCTCCAAGATGAGGTCTCCCAGGCCAGCCTGGCCGTCAACGGCCGCTGGCTGGCGGAAGCGCGCTACGAGCGGCACCGGGTGTTGGCGGGGCTTGACCACATATATGGGACCAATGGCCGCCCACGGTCCTGAGCCTCACGGCCGCCCCTGGCTCGCCAACTTTCTGGCGCGGGATCCGCAATCGTTCGGCCCGGAGCTCCCCTGTGCTTCGGTGACACCGTCGAGGCGCTTCCAAGCACCGCCGATCAGCTCTCCCACCAGGCTCCTGCGGTCTGGGTGCTCAATGGCCATGGCTTCACATTCGAGACCATCTAGTGGCCGCTCACCCGCGCCGGCGAGCCGACCGCCCACTGGCGCTACCTGAATCCCTTACTACCTGGTCGGGGTGTACGCGCAAGTTGGGGTCCAGTCATTGACCGCCCGATTTCGGCAGACGCTAATCGTGGGCATTCTTCAGCCGTAGTTTGCCCCGTTCATGCTGCTCGGGGCGGCGGGGTCCCTCAGGCCCGGGACGGTGCTGCAGACACATGTATCCAGGAGGAGTGTAGGTCTGATGATGTTATTCGCGGCGGATTGTTCAATCGTGCACCTACTGTCGTGGACGCACATTCGCTACCGGCTGCCCGTCGACGCGGTGATGGTCGGCAGCGCCTAGCGGGCCCGGCGTGCGCATTCTGTACATCGTTCCCTACGTCCCCAGCCAAGTCCGAGTGCGGCCCTTCAACCTGATTCGCCAGCTCGTCGGCCGCGGGCACGAGGTCACGGTGGCCACCGTGTGGACCGGGGACGCCGAACGCATGGCGCTCGAGGCGCTCCGGGCAAGCGGTCCGGCGGTCTGGTCCGAGCCGCTCTCGATGGTGCGGGCGACGTGGAACTGCCTGCGGGCATTGCCGACGAGCCGGCCGCTGCAGTCCGTGTTCAGTTGGCAGCCGGCCCTGGCCGGCCGGATCAAAGCGGCCGCGGCGGATGAAGGACCCGGGGAGCCGTTTGACGTCATCCATGTTGAGCACTTGCGCGGCGCCCGCTATGGTCTGTTGTGGCTGAACGGCTCGCAGGCAGGCCGGAAGCGGCCCCCGGTCATTTGGGATAGCGTCGATTGCATTAGCCGGCTCTTTGCCATGACGGTCGAAGCCGGACGAAGCCGAACGAGCCGCGTGATGGCACGGCTGGAGGCTGGCCGGACGCGGCGATTTGAGGCCACTTTGATCAAGCAGTTCGATCGAACCTTGGTGACATCGGCACAAGACGGAGAGGCGCTTGGCGACTTGGAGCTGTCGGCACGGTCCGCGATCCGTGTGTTGCCGAACGGCGTTGACCTGGAACATTTCTCCGAGGGCGACCCGCGCCTTAGGGAACAGAACACGATCGTAATGAGCGGGAAAATGAGCTACCACGCCAATATCAGCATGGTCCTGCACTTCGTCCACGACATCCTTCCGAAGATTCGCGCGAAGCGACCTCAGGTGCGCCTGTGGATCGTAGGGAAGGACCCTGCACCGGCGATTGCCGCCCTGGCTAGCGATCCGGGGATCACTGTCACTGGCGAGGTGGCGAATGTCGCTGGCTACTTGCAGCGGGCGGAAGTCGCCGTGGCACCGACCGTCTACGGTGTCGGGATCCAGAACAAGGTGCTCGAGGCGATGTCGTGCGCGACGGTCGTCGTAGCGTCAAGCCATGCGGTGAGGGGGATCGGGCCGGGGGCGGCAGAAGGGATTGTCGTCGCCGATGACGCCGAGACGTTTGCGAGCGAAGTCGTTGGGCTTTTGGAGCAGCCGGAACGAAGAGTGACGGTCGGGAGAGCCGGTCGGAGGTATGTCGAAGTTGAGCACGACTGGGGGCATATCGGAGAAGAGTTGGAGCAGGTCTACCATGGAATCATCGCCCACACAAGTTGAGACGCTGGTCGACACCCAGCCGGCTTTCGGGGCACGCCCGGCGCGTCCCGCCACGACCACGAAGCTCCAGTGGCTGATCTTTGTAGGCGCGCTGTTGCTTAGCGACCTCCTGATGGCCGGGCTGGGCCTGCGGATTGCGTACCTGGTTCGCTTCGAATTGGCAGTGCCGATCTTCCAGCTGGAGGTCAACCCGTCAATCCTGTTCTACCAGCGAGTGGCCTTGCTGATGGCCCCGGCGCTGCTTGTGGTCTATGCCCTGAGCGGCCTGTACCAGGAAGAGAATCTGCTCGGCGGGCCGAAGGAGTATTCGCTCATCTTCCGCGGGACGACGGTTGGACTGGTCGCCCTGATGGCCGCCGAGTTTCTGGCGATCCCCCTGGTCATCGCCCGGGGATGGGTGATCCTCGCCTGGCTGCTGGTCGCCTTCTTCGTCAGCCTCGGTCGGTTCCTTCTCCGGCGAGTGATCTACCAGCTTCGCCGGCGGGGTCACTACCTGAAACCGGCCTTAATCGTAGGAGCCAACGGGGAAGGAACCTCGCTGGCCCAACAACTTATTTCGTGGGAAACATCTGGATTGCGTGTCGTCGGGTTTGTTGACGACGCGAGCGGCGTGGGGTCCCGGGTGACAAAGGAGCTGGTCACGCTCGGAACCATCGATCAATTGGATGAGATCGTTAACCGTCTCGGCATCGAAGAACTGATTCTGGCGACCAGTTCGCTGTCTCGGGTGCAGATGCTATCCATATTCGAGCGGTACGGTTTTTCCGAGACCGTCAATCTGCGCATGTCATCAGGCTTATTCGAGATCATTACGACGGGCCTGAATGTGAAGGAGTTCGCCTATGTGCCGCTGGTTGGTGTCAACAAGCTCCGGCTTACCGGCACCGACTGGATCCTCAAAGCGGCGCTTGACTACGTTCTGGCGACCACCGCGTTGATCCTGCTGGCGCCGGTGTTGATCGGGCTTGCGATCGTGATCAAGCTGGATTCGCCCGGTCCGATCATCTTCCGGCGTCGGGTTATGGGACTGAATGGACAGACCTTCGACGCGTTCAAGTTCCGGACGATGGTTGTCGAAGGCATGGAGATCCTCAAGGCCCACCCCGAGCTCGAGAAGGAGTTGCTCGAGAAGCACAAACTCAAGCATGATCCGCGAGTGACAAGGCTCGGGCGCTGGCTGCGCAGGCTGAGCCTCGATGAGCTGCCGCAGCTCTTCAACGTGCTCCGGCGCGAGATGTCGCTCGTAGGCCCACGGATGATCAGCCCTGCCGAAATGTCGGAGTACGAGCGCTGGGGATATAACCTGCTCACAGTGCAGCCCGGCATCACTGGCTTGTGGCAGGTGAGAGGCCGGTCGGACGTCACCTACGAAGAGCGTGTGCGGCTGGATATGTATTACATCCGAAACTGGACGATCTGGCTCGATCTGCAATTGCTCTGGCAGACGGTGCCGACCGTGCTCAAAGGCATCGGGGCGTACTAACCCCCTCCCTAAAGAAGAGACAACTTATGAAGATCCTGGTTACCGGCGGAGCCGGCTTCATCGGTTCGCATGTCGTCGAGCTGTATATCGATCACGGGCATGACGTCATCGTCCTCGATGATCTGTCGACCGGGCACCGCTCGAACCTACATCCAAAGGCGCGGTTCTTCGAGATGGACATCCGGAGTCCGGAGGTTGTCGGCCTTTTGGCCCGCGAGAAGCCGGAGGTCATCAACCACCATGCCGCCCAGATGGACGTTCGCCGGTCCGTCGAAGCGCCGTTGTTCGACGCCGATGTCAACATACTCGGCTCGCTGAACCTGATTGAGGCTGCCCACGCAGCCGGGGTTCGTCAGTTCATCTACATCTCAACGGGCGGGGCGGTCTACGGTGAACCGGAATATCTGCCATGCGATGAAGACCATCCGGTCAATCCCATCTGCCAATACGGGGCCAGCAAGCACACCGTCGAACATTACCTGTACCTGTACCACTGGAACTACGGCATGAAGTACTCGGTTCTCCGCTACCCCAATGTCTACGGTCCTCGGCAGGACCCACACGGCGAAGCCGGGGTGGTCGCCATCTTTCTAGGACGGATGATCGCCGGCGACCCGGTCACGATCAACGGTGACGGTGAGCAGGTGCGCGATTTCGTATACGTCGGCGATTGTGCCCGTGCCAACTTGCTGGCAATCCAGAATGGGGACAAACCCGGCATATACAACCTGGGATCGGGCGCTGGAACGAGCGTCAACGAGGTGTTTCGCGTCCTGCAATCGATCACGGGCTACAACCACGAACCAGTTCATGGTCCGCCAAAGATCGGTGAAACCCGTCGCATCTGGCTGGCCGCCGACAAGGCCAATCGCGAGTGGGGGTGGCGCGCCGAAATCGGTCTGCGTGATGGCCTCGAGACAACGGCCGAGCACTTCCGCACCAAGAAGGTGCCCCGATGATCATTGCCCAGACTCCGCTCAGGGTGAGTTTCTTCGGCGGGGGGACCGACTTTCGTTCGTACTTCTTGGAGGAGGGCGGCTGCGTCCTGAGTACAGCCATCGACAAGTACATCTTCGTCACGATTAAGAAGCGTTTCGATGACCAATTGCGCGTCGGCTACACCGAGACCGAACTTGTCGGGAACCTGGAGGATGTGAAGCACGAGTTAATCCGGGAGGCGCTGCGCAAGACAGGGATCACATCCGGCGTCGAGATCACGACAATGGGCGACATCCCGTCGGCGGGCTCGGGCTTGGGTTCGTCGAGCACCGTGACGGTTGGCGCTTTGCGCGCAATGTACTCCTACCTCGGAGAGAACGGCTTCTCTGCCGAACGATTGGCCCAGGAGGCATGCGAAATTGAGATCGACGTCTTGGGCAAGCCCATTGGTATCCAGGATCAGTACATTGCCGCTTATGGCGGATTCCGCTTCATCGAGTTTGCCCCCGACGGATCCGTACGTTGTGAGAAGCTCGACTTGGGCGACGACCTGAAGCAGCAGCTTACAGAGAATCTGCTCCTCTTCTACACAGGACAGACGCGAAAATCCGCAACCATCCTGACCGAGCAACGAGCCAACATCGCCGAGAAGAAGGCCACCCTGGGTGCGATGAAGGAGTTGGCCTACGCCGCCCGGGACGAGCTGGTGCGAGGCAATCTCGATTCCCTCGGATTGTTGCTGCACAAGAGCTGGCAACTGAAGCGTCAGTTGGCAAGCGGAATCAGCAACGCGGCGATCGATCGTACCTACGAAACTGCGCTGAACGCGGGAGCGCTTGGCGGCAAGATCACGGGCGCCGGCGGCGGGGGCTTCCTCCTGATCTATGTGCCGCAAGACCGGCGGCGCTCGGTGCGTGCCGCCCTCAATGGCATGCGCGAGCTGCCCATCCAACTCGAATCCGACGGCGCGAAGGTCATCTTCAATTACCGTCGCTAACCATCCGCCCCTTTGTTCCATTCCCGACGGCCGTGCCAAGTGTCCTTGACCGAATTCCCCCCTGGACGCTCTGAGAAGGTGAGGTGTCCCTGATGAGTGTTGTGCAGAAGTACTTGAGTGATCTTCATGGAACCCTGGGTCGGCTGTCAGAAGCCTCGATCAATGCCGCTATCCAGCGCCTGCACCGGGCCCGCCTGGAACAGCGGACCGTGTTCATCATGGGGAATGGCGGCAGCGCCTCGACCGCCTCACATTTCGTCTGCGACCTGGCCAAGAACACCCGCCTGGCGGGCCGTCCCGGCTTTCGGGTCGTTGGCCTGGCCGACAACATGGCGGTCTTCTCAGCCTACGCCAACGACGAGGGCTACGAAAGCGTCTTTGCCCAACAGCTGATTAGCCTGGTTGAGCCGGACGACGTTGTCATTGGGATATCGACCTCCGGCAACTCGATGAATGTCGTGCATGCGATGCTGGCGGCCAAAGAACACGGCGCATTCACCATTGGATTCACTGGCAATGACGGCGGCCGGCTTGGTTCGGTCGTCGATCTTCAAGTCCATGTTCCATCTGACTGTATCGAACATGTCGAAGACATTCATCTGATGCTGGAGCACCTGATAACGAAGGCGCTTCGGGAGCAGGTGGAAAGCACCACACTGGCGGCAGGATCCACGCCGATCGCGGCAGCCCGTCAAGAGTTGGTGCGCGACTGGCGGTTGCCACTGCGCGAACTGCAGCAGGCGTTGAATCACGCGGACAGTCTAAGCGCCTTGTTGGAGCGATCATTGCAGCTAACGGTTGAAAGCGTCGGCGCCCGCAGCGGCAGCATCATCGTATTCAACGAGAGCGGTGACATCCTCGATGGAGTCGTCGCCTACGCCGGACACACCCAGCGGACAAGCCACGCGGCCCTCGCCGGGCCGGTTCGCGATGGCCTGGCTGGCTGGGTCTACCGGACGGGACAGGCGGCGCTCGTCGAGGACACTCGCTCCGATCATCGGTGGTACCGAAATCCGTGGGAGCAGTCCGAGGATGTGCCGAGAACGGCCATCAGCGTGCCGCTCCTCGCCGGCGAGCGTGTGCTCGGAGCACTGACCCTGGTCAATCCCAACAAGCAGCGCTTCTCCGAAGCCGACCTGGCGTTGCTTAGTGCCATCGCCATCTCCCTAGGGCTCAACGGAGTGGACGCGCACCTCAGTCTCGGTGCGAACGAACCGTCCCTGGCCGAATTGCCGCTCCGGCCTCGGGATCGTGAAGCAGATCTCAGTGTCGGCGACTGACACCCATCCGCGTTTGTAGGCTGGAGAGCAGGTAGTGATGAAAGTCTTGATGCTCGCACCCGAGCCTTTCTTCGAGCCGCGGGGGACGCCAATCAGCGTCTATCAACGACTGAGGGCGCTGTCGCGGCTAGGGCACGAAGTCGACCTGGTCACCTACCATGTCGGCGAAGACGTCCAAATCAGCAACGTCACCATCGCGCGGATTCCGTCGGTCCCATTTGTCCACCAGGTGAAGGTCGGACCCTCTTTGGCGAAAATCGTGCTCGACGCGGTTCTATTCTTTAAGGCGTTCGCCCTCCTCCTTCGTCGTCGCTACGACGTCATTCATTCCCATGAGGAGGCGTCTTTCATTGGGATGCTCCTGGCAGCTCTATTCCAAACGATGCATATCTATGACATGCATTCGAGCTTGCCGAGACAACTAATGAACCTCGGGTACGGTCCCAACGGGCCGGTTGTGCGGCTGTTCCGGTGGGCGGAGCGGTGGACACTGAATACCAGCGACGCAGTCATCACAATTGATGAAGAACTAACCGAGTACGTCCGGGGCATCAATCCCCGCCTGGTCGTCGAACAGATCGACAATATGCCGATCAATATTGGCGCCAGCGGCACGGAGCTTGGCGCTCAATACCATGCCATCCGCGACCAGCTCCGCGCCGACGGTCGCCTGGCAGTGATCTATACGGGAACTTTCGAGCCCTACCAAGGCCTCGAGAGCTTGATCCAGATGGCCATGCTCCTGCCCCACGCTGTCGCCGATCGAGTGACCTTCGTTCTGGTGGGCGGGAAGCCCTACCAGACCGAGGCGCTGCAGGCGGAGATTGAGCGGCTGCAGCCTCGCAGTCAGTTTGTGCTCACCGGATCAGTCCCGCTCGATGATGCCTTCGCCTACCTGGGCCTCGGCGAGGTCCTCATCTCACCGCGGATAATGGACACTTCCGTTCCCCTTAAGATCTACAGCTACTTGCACGCTCAGCGGGCGATCCTGGCGACCCGCATTCGGGCCCATACCCAAGTCTTGAGCGATGAATTCTCGCTCCTGGTTGACCCTGATCCGGCGAGTCTGGCCGATGGGCTTACGCGCCTTGTTGAAGACGACGACCTGCGTCCTCGTTTGGCGGGGCGTGCCAGAGAACATGCGCTCAAACACTACGACCCGGCTCGCTACCTGTCCAAAGTGGAAGGGCTCTACAGCCGGCTGATCCCGCGAGCACGTCCGGCCGAACCAGCGCCCAGCCCAACGGAGCGCTGACTATGTGCGGGATTTGTGGTGTCATCAGTCCGGAGCAGGACAGCCAAACGCGTAAGTCGGTGCTGCGCACAATGACCTCCCTGCTGCGTCACCGTGGACCAGACGGTCTTGGCTACTACCACGACCGGCGCGCCGACTTGGGTGTACGGCGGCTGGCGATCATCGACCTTGTGACCGGGGATCAGCCGATCTCGAACGAAGATGGAACCATCCACGTTGTCTTCAATGGCGAGATTTACAACTTTCGCCAACTGAGGAGCCAACTCGAAGCCAGAGGCCACCAATTCAAGACCACTGGCGACACCGAGGTGATCGTCCATGCATACGAGGAGTTCGGGCCTGCTTGTCTTGAGCAATTTAACGGCATGTTCGCCTTCGCTCTCTGGGATCAGCCCCGGGAACGCCTGGTGCTTGCCCGCGACCGAATCGGGATCAAGCCGCTTTACTATTGGTTTGAGGCCGGCCTGCTGGTTTTCGCCTCGGAACTCCGCGCCGTCATCGCCCACCCACGAGTGCCGAGGGAGATTGATCCGATCGCCCTCGATCAATTCCTGACGCTGGAATACATTCCGGGACCGCGTACCATCTTCAAAGGCATCTTCAAACTCGAACCAGGCCACTACCTGACCCTGGAGGCGGGCGAACTTCGCGATGTCGAGTACTGGGATCTCCGGCAGGTGCCGGTGCCGACGAGCGAGCAAGAGTGTGCCGAGCAATTGTTCGCCCTGCTCGACGACGCGGTCCAGCTACGCCTTGTGAGCGATGTGCCGCTCGGGACGTTCCTGAGCGGCGGGATCGACTCCAGCACCGTCTTATGCTTGATGAGCCGCCATCAGGACGACCCTGTCCGCTCGTTCTCGATCGGCTTTGATGATCAAACCTACAACGAACTGCCCTGGGCCCGTCAAGCGGCCGAAGCGTTCGGCGCCGAGCACCATGAGAAGGTCCTGAACCCCGACCTACATGCGCTGGCGCTCAGGCTCGGCCAACACCTGGACGAGCCGATCGCCGACTTCTCGATCTTTCCAACGTTCCTGGTTTCCGAACTCGCTCGCCATCAGGTGACGGTGGCAATGAGCGGCGACGGAGGGGACGAAGTCTTCGGCGGCTATGATACCTACCGGGCGGAGCGGTTGTCGCGCTACTACGCGCTCCTGCCGGGGCCCGTTCGCTTGTCGATACTTCCCGACGTCATGGCGCGCATCTACCCTCGACCAGCCAAGAAGGGCATTGTGAACATGGCCCGGCGCTTCGTGCAGGGCGCGGCAATGCCGCCAGAGCTCCAGCATACACGCTGGATGATGTTCCTGACGGAGGCGGACAAGAAGAGCCTGTATCAGCCCGGTCTTCTGAGTTCGATCGATCAGGGCACGCTTTCTCAGGAGTTCGAAGAGCGGTTCAACCGGGCGGGCCATCGCGACTCACTGGCGCAACAGCAGTACGTAGACATCAAGAGCTACCTGCCGGACAACATCCTGGCCAAGGTGGACCGGATGAGCATGGCGGTGTCCCTCGAAGCGCGCGTACCGTTCCTGGACCACCGGGTTGTGGAATTCGCCTGGAGTTTGCCCGAATCGTTCAAGATGCGGGCGCTCAGCTCAAAGAGCATACTGCGTAAAGCGATGATGGGGCACCTGCCGGCCAGCGTGCTCAGCAAACCCAAGCAAGGGTTTTCGATTCCGATCAAAAACTGGCTCCGTGGCCCACTTCTGCCGCTAATGATGGAGCTGCTGGCACCGGACCGGATTCGGCAGGGTGGGTACTTCGAGGCAGCCTGTGTCGAGCGATGGAAGGCCGAACATCTTCATGGGCAGGAGAACCACAGCCATCGTCTCTGGGCATTGATGGTTCTTGAACTGTGGTCCGGGGCCAACAAACCACAGGCAGTGGTCGAGGCCGATCTGGCTCGGGCATCGTAGTGCAAGGAGCCTTTCCGAGTGTCACCGTCGGCGATGTCCGTGATTACTGGAATCGGAACATCCATGACCTCGAGATCGTCACTCACCCCATCGGGACATCAGAGTTCTTCGGAGAGCTCGAGGCCTATCGATTCAACAAGCTGCGCTATCTACCACGACTGGTGGATTTCGCTGGCTTCCAAAGCAAGCGTGTGCTCGAAGTAGGCTGCGGTGTAGGGATCGATCTGGCACGCTTCGCCCGTGGTGGCGCGGATGTTACGGGGGTCGATCTGGCCGAGCGATCGATCGAACTCGCTAAGCGGAATTTCGAGAGCCAGGGTCTGGATGCCAAGCTGCTGGTGATGGACGGCGAGCACCTCGAGTTCCCGGAGCACGAATACGACCTGGTGTATGCGCATGGCGTCCTGCAGTACACACCCGATCCTGGTCGCATGCTCGATGAGATTCATCGGGTCCTGAAACCTGCGGGCCAGGCGATCTTGATGATGTACAACCAGCGCGGCTGGCTCCCGCTCCTATCCCGGCTGACTGGTGTCAACCTGGAACACGATGACGCGCCGGCGTTCCACCTGGTTAGGCGAGATCAGTTCGAGCAACTGTTGGCCGGTTTCCGGCGCGTGACGATTGTCGCCGAGCGTTTCCCGGTGCCGACAAGACTCCATGGTGGGTGGAAGGCGTTCCTCTATAACCGTCTCTTCGTGGGCGCGTTCAATGCGCTGCCGCGGCGCTGGATCGAACCGTCTGGCTGGCATCTGATGGCGTTCGCCTGGAAATGAGACGCCGACAAGACAGGCGCCGATGAAACGCGACATCGCCCGGCTGGCCGATGAGCATTTCGATCTGTTGGTGATCGGCGGCGGGATCTACGGGGCCGCCCTGGCATGGGATGCCGCCCTCCGCGGCCTCTCAGTTGCACTGATCGAACGTTCCGACTTCGGGCAGGCAACCTCGGCCAACAGCCTGAAAGTCGTCCATGGCGGCCTTCGCTACCTGCAGGACGCGAGACCCGACCGCATGCGCCGGATGGTCCGGGAGCGCCGGGCGATCATGAGGATGGCGCCGCACTTGGTCCGGCCCATGGCGTTCCTTCTGCCGACGACGGCTGGCGGATTGCGGTCGATGCCCGCTATGCGCCTGGCCCTCTTAGCCTCGGACGGGGTCGGCTTTGATCGCAATCGTGGCCTGGAACAAGCCCAATGGCTGCCTCCCGGCCGCGTCATCTCCAGGGATGAAACGATAGGCAGAGTCCCCGGATTGGCGCAGCTCAGCGCGATCACCGGGGCCGCCCTATGGTATGACGCCCAGATCTACAACACCGAGCGGTTCCTGCTTGCCGTGCTCAAGTCGGCGGTCGAGGCAGGCGCCGCGGTCGTGAACTACGCCGAGGCGTGCCAATTGATCGTACGCAGAGGGCGAGTGGTTGGGGCGACAGTGCACGACCAAGTCGCCGACGAGGCTCTGGACGTGCGGGCAAGGGTCACGGTCAATGCGGCCGGGCCGTGGGTCGATACGGTCCTGGCTGGAGCCCAGGCCGCGGATCGGCCCCGGATCTTCTGGCCATCGCTGGCTGTCAACCTGGTGACCCGGCCCTTCGTTGTCGGTGAAGCGGTCGGATTCTCGACGGCGCCCGATGCCGCCGATGCCAATGGCAGCCGGCGGCGAGCGGCGACCCTGTTCGCCGTGCCCTGGCGCGACCGAAGCCTCGTGGGTACGTTCCACCTGCCATACAGCGGCGGCCCAGAACCGCTCCAGGTCGAAGACGAGCAGATTCGGCACATGCTGGAAACCGTCAATCGAGCGTACCCGGCGGCCGACCTCTCGGCCGACGATGTCTCGCTCATCCATGCGGGACTGCTCCCGGTGCGGGTCGGTTCCAGCGGGCAGCATGTTGTCCTGATCCGCGACGGGTGGCTGGTTGACCACCGCCGCCGGGATGATCTTGCCGGGCTGCTTACGGTCGTCGGCGTGAAGTACACGGCGGCCCGGGAACTTGCCGAAAGGGCCGTCGACTGGGTCACGGCTGAGCTCGGACGCCGTGTAGATCGTTGCCGGACGGAGACCGAGCTATTGCATGGAGCCAGGCAGGGGGCAGATCCGGTCGTCCTGGCCGATGAATTGCTCCGCCTGTCGCCCGGCCTCCAGGCCGAAGCAGCCGGGAACCTGGCCAGTCTCTATGGCACCGAGGCGGGCTGGATCGTCGCTCTAGCCGCCGGCGGGGGAAATCGGTTCCCTCAGGAAGAGCTGCTCAGGGCCCAGACCCGATATGCCGTGCGTGAGGAGATGGCTCTCCACTTGGGCGATGTTGTCCTGCGGCGGATGGATCTCGGCTCGGCGGGAAGACCCACCGCTGATCTGCTGCAGTCCATCGCCAAGACAATGGGCGATGAACTTGCCTGGCGAGACACGGACCGGCGGCAAGAACTCGACGAGCTTGATGCCCACTACGCTGCCCGCACGTACGCGGCGGCCCACTAAATTATGCCCTCGCCGATCGCGCACTCGGCTACTGGGATCGCGCTGGCCCAATTATTTCCGGAGCGGGCGCCTTCTTCGAGGTGGCGAAGACTGGTGCGCCTGGCGAGCCTCTTGGTCCTGGCGAATGTCGCCGACCTGGACTTCATCTTTCAACTGGTGTTTGATCGACGGATCCACCACACGTTCAGCCACAGCATCGTCTTCACGCTTACCATCGCCGGGCTGGTTGGGCTGATCTTCGCCGTCCTGGGTCGGGACGGGAGCCGCGCCTTCCTGCTGACCGCGGTTCTGTATGGATCACATGTCCTACTCGACATGCTGGGCGGGGGCCCGGGCGTGCAGCTGCTGTGGCCGTTTAGCGCCGCATATGTTATTGCGCCCATCCAGATCTTCCCACCGGTTCACTACTCGCGTGGAGTGCTGGATGCCAGCCACCTGACGTTCATCGCGTTCGAAAGCGTCTACTCCGCCCTCCTGCTCATCGTTTTCCGTTCACCGCTTTTCCAGCAAGCCAAACCCAACCCGGCGGCCCAGCACGGCGGGCCCCCGAAGTCCGCATGATGCCGCCGACACGGCAAAAACCGGAAGCGGCTCGCGCCGGCGCGGGCAGTTCCGGCGAGGACCAAGCAGCTAACTCGGGGCGCGGGGACGGCAACGAACCCTGGCAACTGCGCATGTTCCGCAGGACGATCAAGAAGCAGCAGAAAGTGAAGGAGATTGGAAAACTCCTTGGCGACCTGGGCCGCCAGGCATGCCTGCTCGTTACCTGTGGCGATAATAATGGGGCGATGAACTGGAAGTTCAAGCAGATGGGCGGTCGGTGGTCCTGGGCGGACGCCGAGGGAACGGGCATCCAGCAGATCACCGAGCTGACCGGAGACGCGGTCGCCCGGCTTGACTCGACCAAACCGACCCTACCTTATGCTGACGGAGCCTTTGATACGGTGGTTGCAATCGACGTGCACGAGCACCTTGAGCAGCCAGCCGAGTTCAATCGGGAGCTTGCTCGGGTAACGACGTCTGGCGGGCGTGTCATTGTCAGCACACCCAACGGTGATGAACGCAAGTTAGGGGTCCGAATCAAGAACCAGTTGGGGATGTCGCCCACGGTGTATGGCCACTTCGTTGTCGGATATGACGTCCCCGAGTTGGAGGCGCAGCTGCAGGCCGTCGGGGTCACGCCCTATGCCGCTGCCAGCTACTCGCGGTTCTTCTCAGAAATGCTGGAACTTGGAATCAACTTCGCCTATGTCAAACTGCTTCGGGGAGATCGCGCGGGCGCGGACCACAAACCGGGGATCGCACCACAGACCCAGGAGCAATTGAGATCGGTCGGCGGGACCTACCGGCTCTACAGTTGGATCTACCCTTTGTTCTGGGCGATCTCGCGCCTGGACGCGCTAATCCCATTTGGCCGAGGCTATGCCGTCATCGTTGCCGGTAGGAAGATCTCCTAGATGGACGTTCTCATCACAGGTGCCGGAGGCTTCATTGGCACCCACCTCGTGCGCGATCAGTTGCGGCGCGGCCGGCGGGTAACCGCCATCGATGTGAATGTCGGCTCGCTCGAGGCCGTTTCAGGCGAGGGCCGGCTGCGGGTTGTCGAGGCAGACTTCGGGGATGATCGGCGGGTGGATCCCCACCTGGCTGGCCAACAGATCTGCTTTCATCTGGCAAGCAGGCATCTGGAAACCGGGGCCTCTGAGCAGGAGTACAGAGAAGTGAACGTCGAGGGCGCCGCTCGGTTGACTAGGCGGTGCCATGCCGCCGGGGTGGGGCGGTTTGTGCACTGCAGCAGCGTCGGTGTCTTTGGGGACGCGCCGCCCAAACCTGCGGACGAAACGACCAAGCCCGCTCCGGAAATCGGCTACGAGCGCACCAAGCTGGCAGGGGAGCAGACTGTGCTGGCGTATGGCCGGGCGGTCGGGTACCCGGTTGTGGTAATCCGACCGGCGTGGGTGTACGGTCCGGGATGCCCACGCACCCGAAAGCTCTACCACAGCCTGGCCAACGGGACATTCTTCTATGTTGGCGACGGGACGAACCTCCGCCATCCGATCTTCATCGACGACATGCTTGAGGGGTTCGAACTGGCCGCCAACCATCCGAACGCCGTGGGGGAGGTTTTCATCATGGCCGGGCCCAATCCTGTGGAACTGCGGCGGCTGGTTGAAAACATGGCCAGCCTGATTGGGCGGAAGCCCCCTAGGATGAGACTGCCCCGCCCGGTCGTTTGGACGGGCGCGTGGATACTCGAGAGACTCTTCGGTGTGATCGGCCGGAATGCCCCCTTTAGCACCCGCAGCCTCAAGTTCTTCAGCGGCGATGCAGCCTTCAGTACGGAGAAGGCCCGCCGCTTGCTCGGGTTTGTGCCCCGGGTCGATCTGGAGGAAGGTCTCCGGCGGACACTCAGCGACCTCCCCCACCAGGGCGGGCTCCCGTCGGCATCCAAATAGGTAATTTCTTGCTCATTTGAACGAAAGGAGCGGCCCAGGAAGACAAACGCGTTGTCAAGTAGCTAAGAGGCTTCCATCCAAAGGAGGAAAATGAGTCATGAAAACTAAGACCGCACTGCTCCAGGGTGGGGTGACCGCCGTCATGGTTCTTTCCATGGCTGTCTCGGTCTTCTCCCCTGCCGCCGCTGCGAGCTTCAGTTCCACGATTGATTTCGAAGGCTTGGCGGAAGGAACGATCGTGTCAAGCGTTTCGCACGGGATCGGGATCTCAGGCGATGACGGCGGCGGATCGGTTGGGGTTTTCGCCGCCCATCCACACGACCCCGGGACCAACCGCGCCATGATCTTCGACGCCAATTGCACTGGCGGCTGCTCTGGCGGCGACGATGATCTCTTCCAACCCAGTCTGGGCAACGTCCTGATCATCTCAGAAGATCTCGTCTCGAGCGACCCGGACGACATCGACGTGGCGGGGGCGTTCTACTCCTTTGACTTCTCGGGCTGGGCCGACGGGGTCGTGACGGTCGAGAGTATCACGGTTCTCGACGTCGAGTTCGCCGAAGCCGAGGGTGACGCCACGGTGAATGTCTACAGTGGCGGCTTCACAACCCTACTGGCGACGATCGCTCTGCCTGACACCGGCAATGGGGGGATGGCCGTTGTTCCTATCAACGTTGCGGGCGCGGACTCAATGATCGTGGACCTGAATGGTTCCGGCGCCATCGACAACATCGAGATCTCATGGGAAGAGGAGGATGAGAACGGGTTTGCAGGGTGCACGCCTGGCTTCTGGAAGCAGCCGGCTCACTCCGACTCGTGGATAGACCACTCCCCGAGCGATTCCTATGACGCAGCCTTCGGGGTGACCTCTTCGTTCGGAGGCACGCTCCTGGAGGCGCTGGAGCGGGGCGGTGGTGGCGAGGCCGCGCTCGGCCGGCATGCCGTTGCTGCCCTCCTGAACGCCGCAAACCCGGATGTTGACTACCTGTACAACGTGGTGGAAGTGATGGCCATCGTCCAGGCGGCCTACAACTCGGGTGAGTTCGAGGACGCCAAGGACACCTTCGAACTCCAAAATGAACTGGGCTGCGGGCTAGACTGAGCCCAAGCATCTAGTCTGTTTCGAGAGGGAGCAGGACCCTCGGGCCCTGCTCCCTCCCATGACCACGGCGGCCGGGGCCTTGGTAGACATACTGCCAGACTGCGGTCGGACGTGAGGCCCTGATCCTTGTGCAGCCGCGTGTTGAACTGAGAATGGAACCCTAACTATGAGAGTCTTGGGGATTACGACCGAGGGTGACAGTGGCGCCGCCATTGTCGAGGACGGGCGTATTCTGGCGGCCGTGAACGAGGAACGACTCTCTCGGTTGAAGCTGGTCGTCGGTTTCCCCCGGGGGGCGATACGTGAGGTAATGGACCTGTCCGCTACCACCCCCGACTCGCTTGATGCGGTTGTTGTGGCCGCGGAAAGGGGGATCTTCGTTGACGAGCTGCAGCCGTTTGACGGCTGGCAGCAGTTGTCGTCGAATAGCCGAGCTGACAGTGCCATCAAACGCCTCGCAGGTCCGTTGTCCCGCTTTCAGAGGAACCTCCCATGGCTGGAGGCGGGCTACTATGCCCTGCTTTCGCCGAAATTTAGCCTCCGGCAGCGGCGGATCGAACAGATCCTGCGGGACGAATTCTCGATCCGATGTCCGGTCAAGTTCGTTGACCATCATTTCGCCCACCTGACGTCGGCCTACTTCACAAGCGGCTTTGAGAACGCGTTGGTGGTTTCCATCGACGGGGGCGGCGACGGTCGAAGTTCACTCATTGCTACCGCAACCAATGGTCGGCTCAAGCTCCTCCACGAGGTCTCATCGTTCAACTCGCTGGGCAATTACTACGCGTACGTAACCGATCTATGCGGCTTCAAGGCGATGAAACACGAGGGCAAGATCACTGGACTGGCGGGTCACGGAGAGCCCAAGTATCTCGACCTCCTGGAGCAATTCGTCGATGAGGCGGGTGGGACGATCGTGAACCGCGCCGGGCTGGTCTTCCGGGCGGCGGCCGATGAGTTGAGACGACAGTTGCCGCAGGGCTGGGCCCGAGAGGATCTGGCCGCCAGCATTCAACGACATTTCGAACGGGTCGTGCGTCGCTACGCGAGATTCTGGGCGCAGCGCACCGGGCTGCGCGATCTCGCTGTCGCCGGTGGGGTGTTCGCCAATGTTCGCGTCAACCAGGAGGTGCTGGGTCTAGCGGAGATCGATCGGTTCTTTGTTCATCCGCATATGAGCGACGGCGGCCTGTCGGTCGGCGCGGCGTTGGCGGCTTGTGTACCGGGGGTGCTGGATCGGACGATGCCGCGAGATCCGGCCCCACTCTCCGATGTCTATCTCGGACGTGATTTGACAGAGGAGGCAATCGAGCAGGCGCTCAGCAAGTACGGACTCCGACCCGAGCCCACCGAACGGCCAATCGAGGACCACGTCGCCGATCTGCTCAGCGAAGGACATGTCGTTGCACGCGCGGCGGGGCGTATGGAGTATGGCCCGCGCGCCCTCGGAAACCGTTCGATCCTGTACAAACCAACCGACCCGAGTGTCAACGACTGGCTCAATGAGAATCTGCAACGTACCGAATTCATGCCATTCGCGCCGGCCACCCTGTACGAGGCGCGTGACGACTGCTTCTTCAACGTGGGGGGCGGAGAGCATGCGGCCGAGTTCATGACGATCACGTTTGACTGCAAGCCATGGATGCGTACGAACCTACCTGGGGTCGTCCACGTTGACGGGACGGCGCGCCCACAACTGGTCCGGGAGGAGACAAACCCCAGCTACTACCGGATCATCCGCGGCTTCCGCGACCGGACCGGTTTGCCGGCGGTCATCAATACAAGCTTCAACATGCATGGCGAGCCGATTGTGAACTCCGCCGATGATTGCGTCCGCGCCTTTCTGCAGGGCAACCTCGACTACCTGGCCATCGGCAGCTACTTGATCCGGCACCCCGAACCGCTGACCCACCCACTGCAGCCGGTCGGTGTGCCGGCGGCGGTCGAGTCTTGATCATCCATCCTGGGTGCGGGCCGCAGCCGCCATCGGCCAGCGCAGGCACCACCGAGCGCACGTGTGGCTGACCTGGCTCCCTCTGCCGTCAGCGGCCAGGCGCCTGCTGTGCAGGGGGCGGAGGGCCGCATGCGCCGGTCGGTCTCCTACGCCATTCGGCTCGGTCTCGGTGTGGGCATCGTCGCGTACCTGCTGTGGCGTGTCGGGCCGGGGCAAGTAGCTGTGCTGGTACAAGGTCTCGACCCATACTGGCTGCTGGCGGCCGTCGCGGTGCAACTGCTGGCGAAGGTTGTATGGGCGCTGCGCTGGTCCGCCTTGCTCCGGCTGTTCAGCCTGCGGCCACCCCTGGTGGGCCTGATCCGGGCGGTCCTGGTGGGGTTGTTCTTCAACAACTTCCTCCCGACCTCCGTCGGCGGTGATCTCTATAGGGCTTACTGGGTCGCGGATGGGGAGGTCGGGTACGCCCGCTCACTATTCCTGGTGCTCATGGAACGGGTTATCGGGCTGATCACCCTCGCCTATGTCGCTCTACCTGCGCTGGTTGTCCTGCTCCTGGGTGCGGGCCTCGGCTTGGATGGCGCGGTGCTATGGATCGGCGTTGTCCTGCTCGCCCTGTGCGGTAGTCTCTTGTTGCTACACCCACGGGTCTTGCCCCGATTGCTGGGCTGGCTGTCGGAGCGGCGGGGAGGTCGGCTCGGCGTACCCGTCGACCTGCTGATCGAGAGCTTCGCGGCGCTGGGCCGACCGGGAGCGTTGCGCTGGCAGATCATATCCGCCTCGTTCGGAGTCCAGCTAATGGGCATTGCCTTCTACTACTGCCTGGGCCGCAGTTTGTCGCTGGCACTTTCGTTGGGCCACTACTTCGTCCTGGCGCCATTGGTGGCGCTGTTGACGATGATCCCGATTAGCCTGAACGGGATCGGCGTGCGAGAAGGCTCGCTCATCGTTCTGACGGCAGCCCTTGGCGCCTCGGTCGAGGCAGACCAGGCCGTCGCGCTCGGATTGCTGTCGTCGATTGTCGTGCTGGCAGTCTCGTTGCTTGGGGCGATTGTGTACGTCGGAGGGCGGCGCGGAAAGGGAACCCTCCCTGCCTGAGGCACATGAACTCGACCGGTACTTCGCCGACGTCGACTTCTTGGTCCCGGAAGACCCCCGATCGAGCCAGTACATGGTTGCGATGCACCAGGCCTTCTACCGTTGGGCTGGGCCTTTGGTCGAAGGCTGCAAGGTGGTCGACGCGGGCTGCGGGGAAGGTTTTGGCGCTAATATCCTGACAGAAACCGCCGAAACGGTCATCGGCATCGATATCAAGCCGGGACTCCTGCGCCACGCCCGCCATCGCTACCCAAAGGCCACCCTCCAATTCGGCGTGATGGACTGTACTGCGCTGTCTTTCCCGGCAGGCTGCATTGGTGCGATCGTCTGCAATGAGCTAATCGAGCACCTGCCGGAGCACCAGCCGTTCCTGCAGGAAGCGCACCGTGTGCTGGCAGTCGGTGGGCGGTTCATCTGCGCGACCACCAACGCCGAGACAAGCTTCAAGAAAACGGATGGATCGCCGCTCAACCGCAACCATTTCCGAGAGTTCACCGGGGAAGGGCTGCTGGCAGCGCTCTCTCCGTACTTCGGCCGGATCGAACACCACTGCCAGCTGCCGAATGTGGCCTACCGGGCTTATGCCTTCAATCCGGCGTCGCGCTGGATCGAACGGATCTTGATGACCCTCAAGTTGAAGCACAGGATCCCGACCGCCTGGCGCAGCCGGGTGCGCGAGACATTGACAGGGGTTCAGGTGGAGCAGATTGTGAACGACGGCTTCAACATCGTCGCCGGCTCCGACGACCAAGCCCTGTATGCTATCGCCGTTGCAACGAAAACCTAACACCGTT
>DASWJQ010000189.1:0-39791 GCA_036397095.1 Anaerolineales bacterium | reverse complement strand
CCCAGCGGCTGATCGAGGTCGACATTGTAAAGCGTCATAATGCCGAACGTGAACTTTGCGCCCGTCGGGTTGATCCCGAAGAACAGGTTATGGGTTCCCTCGGGCGGATTGGGTAGATAATAGAGCCCGCTCGAGTAGTCCCCGTCAACATTGCAGCCTCGTGCCAGGGTCATGGGAATGCCGTCGTACTTCACGCCGTACACATACTCGCCATCGTGCACGTCGTAGACGATACCGAATACCAGCACGCGGTCTTCACCTTCTGCCACTTCATACGGCTCGGTCCAGACATAATGGCCGTCCGCTCGAGAGACAAGATGCGGGCCGAGCTCCACCCGACGATAGGCGGGCGTGGCTGTCGGCGCGCCCGCCGGAAGACTGGTAGGTGTAAAGGACGGAGTCGGCGTGACGGTCGGCGTTTCGTAGGCAAAGACGACCACCTAGTCGATATTGATCGCCTCGCCCGTGCTGGCGTCGTTGCGGCGGCCGGTGTGTACCAAGTTTCCTCGCCCTTTTCCGCGGACGGCAGTGGAGTGTGTCACCTGGGCATCACCCGACACGTCCCGGATGGTCGATTCGCATAGCCTGTACTTGGTTAGAGATCAGGGGTAGGAGTGAGAGTGTGTGTTGGTGGCTATGCGCAGTCTGACTATTTGGTCGCACGGTCACGCCTGCAATCTCCGGTGCTTCGGTCCGGCGCAAGCCCCCAGCGGGTACCCTGGGACTAGGGCCGACGAACAGGACTGGACTACGATAGGATGCATGCACACGATAGACACGGCTCCGCCAGGGCTTCATCCGTAGCGAGCGCAAAGGATAGGACCATGAAGGTACATCTGGTTGATGGGACGTACGAGCTCTTCCGCGGCTTCTACGGCCCGCCCCCCAAGAAGGCGCCAGATGGGCGCGAAGTCGGCGCCACCCAGGGCCTGCTGCGCAGCCTGCTCTCGCTGATCAACAGCGGCGACGCCACTCATTTGGGCTGCGCTTTCGACCATGTGGTCGAGTCGTTTCGCAATGCGTTGTTCGAAGGCTACAAAACCGGCGAGGGGATTGATCCGGAGTTGGTGGCGCAGTTTCCGCTGGCGGAGCGGGCGGTCGAAGCACTGGGCATCGTGACGTGGCCGATGGTCGAGTTTGAGGCCGATGACGCCATCGCCACCGCGGCGGCAAAGCTGAAGAAGGCCAAGCAAGTCGAGCAGGTGATCATCTGCTCGCCGGACAAGGACCTGGCACAATTGGTAGAAGCCGCGCGGGTGGTGTGTTGGGACCGGCGCCGGGAGATCATCTATGACGAGGTCGCCGTGGTCGAGAAGTACGGTGTGCAACCGGCCTCCATCCCGGATTACCTGGGACTAGTCGGTGACACGGCCGATGGTATCCCTGGCATCCCCGGCTGGGGCGCCAGGTCGGCCGCCTTCCTGCTGGCGCAGTTTGAACACCTCGAGGCATTTCCGGACGACGTCACACAATGGGGCATGACCCCCGGCCGGGCCCGCCGCCTGCAGCAGAATCTGGCCGAGCGGGCCGAGGCGGCGAAGTTATACCGGGAGCTGGCCACCTTGCGATTGGATGTGCCGATCCAGGTCAACTTGGATGCGCTCGAGTGGCGAGGCGCAAGACCCGAGTTTCGGGACTTCTGTCAGGAACTCGGTATCGAGAGCGTGCTCCAACAGGTAAAGCGGTGGGCGTGAGTTGGGATGGACCACCGACCAACTAAGTTACGGATCGCGGACGGCCGAATGTGGAGCAGAGGTGGACGATGGACCACGGACGATCGACGAGGACCGGGGCCGGCCGTCGGCGTCGACTGGGCGCTACGCCCTCCGGATGCGGCCGCCCGCTCACCATCCCCAGAGAACGGATTTGCCCGACATAAGCACTCAGACCACAGCCAGGCCACGCCCGCCTCGAAGGATTCGCGTAGCCTGTGGCCGGTTCAGGATGCGAAGGAGAGCTAGACTGGCCCTCCTACGTGGCTATGCGCAATAAGTCTCTTTCGTCCTCAAGGTAGCCCGCCATCACCCGCTGCGCCCGCTGGGCATAGGCCGCCGCCCGCTGGCGCCGGCCCCGCGGCCGGTCCGGTCCCAACTCCGGTAGCAGGCCCAAATTAGCCTTCATCGGCTGGAACTGGCCCGGGTCGGCGTGGGTCACATAGTGCACCAGCGAGCCCAGCATGGTTTCCGGGGGCAGCACGACCGGCGGTCCCCCTTCGATCGCCCGGGCTACGTTGAGACCCGCCAGCAAGCCGGTGGCGATGTTGCCCAAGTAGCCCTCGACGCCGGTCAACTGGCCGGCCAGATAGACCCGGTCGGCTGACTTCACACGCAGGTCGGGCGCCAGGACGCGCGGCGAGTTCAAGAAGGTGTTGCGGTGCATCTGCCCGTAGCGGGCGAAGCGGGCTTCGGCCAACCCGGGAATCATGCGCAGAACCCGCCGCTGCTCGGGGAAGCGCAGGTTGGTCTGGAATCCGACCAGGTTGTACAGTTCACCAGCCAGATCGTCCTGCCGCAGCTGCACCACCGCGTGGGCCCGCGCACTGCTGCGCGGATCGTGCAGCCCTACCGGGCGCATAGGCCCAAATGCCAGCGCCCGCCGGCCGCGCTCGGCGATGATCTCAACAGGCAAACAGCCCTCGAAGAACTTGTCCATCCCTGCCTTGACGCCAGTTTCGATCTCCTGCTCGAATTCCCGGAGCGGGATGCGCTCGGCCGTGAGCAGCGCATCGATGAAGGCGTCATACTCTTGCTCGGTGAACGGACAGTTGATGTAATCGCCGGCCTCGAGTTCGCCGCGCCCGTAGCGAGATCCGCGGTAGGCGATGCTGAAGTCGATGCTGTCGGCTTCGACGATCGGGGACAGGGCGTCGTAGAAGTATAGGTGGTCCTGGCCGGCCAACCCGGCCAGCGCCTGCGATAGGGCCGGCGACGTCAGCGGCCCGGAGGCGATCACCAACCACCCCGCCGGCAGCTCGGTGACTTCCTGCCGAACCAGCTCGATGTTGGCATGCGATTGAACGCGTTCAGTTACGGCCCGGCTGAAGCCGATGCGATCAACAGCCAGCGCCCCACCTGCCGGCACCACTTGTTCCTCGGCCAGCGCCAACAGCAGCGATCCGAGCGACCGCAGCTCGGCCATCAGGATGCCGGACGCTCGGTCGGGCAGCTTGGATCCCAAGGAGTTGGAACACACCAGCTCGGCCAGGTCGGCCGATTGGTGCGCGCCGGTCTGGCGGGCCGGCCGCATTTCGAACAACCGGACCCGGTGGCCGCGCTCGGCCAGCTGCCAGGCGGCCTCGCTGCCGGCCAGTCCCCCACCAATGACGGTCACCTGTTCTGTGGACACGCCGGGATTCTAGCACGGGGCGCCGAGCGCCAAGCGCCGAGCACCGCGCACCAATCGAAGGCCCCCAATCCTTTGTCACCTATCCCTTGTCACCTGTCACATACCCCAATCCATAATCCTGAATCCCGGCACCACGCGTGGCACACATCTTGCAACCTACTTGCGCACTACCCTAGCTTCCTGTATATTCTCCGGCGAGGTGGACCATGTTGCAAGTTCAGAGCCAACGTCAGGAACCCTTAGCCACCGCCCACCTGGCGCAAACCATGAGCTTGCTGGTGTTGACCCACCAGGAGCTGGCCGAGCGGGTGGCGCAGGAGCTCAACGAAAATCCTGCGTTGGAGATTCTCGAAGATCGCATTTGCCCGACCTGCCAACGCCGACTGGCCCACCCCGGCCCCTGCCCCATCTGCTCGCTGCAGAACGGTGACGAGGGGCCGATTGTCTTCACCTCACCCCGCGATTCCTACCGCGCCGGGCGCCGCGGTTCTGGCAGCGCCACTACCTGGGACGACGACCTGCCCGATCGAGAGCCGGTCGCACCCGAAGACCTGGCTATTCACGTGCTGCAGCAGCTGGCTTCCGAACTGGAAGAAGGCGACCGCCCGCTGGCTGCCTACCTGCTGGCCAGCCTGGACGACGACGGCTTCCTGCAGGACCCGCCGGCCATTCTTTCCCGCACCACCCGAGCGCCGCTCAGCCAAATTGAGCGCGTCGTAGACCTGATCTCCCACGTCGATCCGGCCGGCCTGGCCACACAAGGGCCGCGCGACGCCCTGTTGGCCCAGTTGGAGAATGCCGAGCCGACGCCCAGCGTTCGCCTGGCCCGCCGCATGCTGGCCGAGGCCTTTGAGGCCGTTGGTCACCGTTCGTTTGACCGTATCGCCGAGCAGTTTGATGTGCGCGAGCGCGAGGTGCGCCGCGCCTTCCGCTACATCCAGGACAACCTGAACCCCTATCCGGCGCGCGCCTTCTGGGGCGCCGGCCGGATGCCGGGCGGCTCCGGCGATCCCAATGTCTATCACCAGCCAGACGTGCAAATCTCGCTCAACCCCAACGACCCCGATGGATCCTTGATGGTCGAGATATTTGCGCCGATTTCCGGCTGGCTCCAAGTCAGCCCGGCCTTCCGCGCCGCCCTCAACGGTGGCGAGGTGCCCGAAGAATGGAAACAGCAGTTCGATCGGGCTTCCTTGTTTGTCAAATGCATACAGCAGCGCAACCACACCATGCAGCAGCTGATGCGGGTGCTGGTCCAGTCTCAGCGCGACTTTATCCTTGAGGGTGACCGCAAGCTGATCCAGATGACGCGCGCCGAAATCGCCGACATGATCGGCGTCCACGAATCCACGGTCTCACGCGCCGTCTCGGACAAGTCTGTGGCGCTGCCGGACCAGCGCATCGTCCCGCTGGCCCGATTCTTCGACCGCAGCCTGCCGGCGCGCGACTGCATCAAGGAAATCGTCGGCGCCGAGCGCAAACCCCTGACCGACGACGAAATCGCCGAACGGCTGACCCGCGCCTACGGAATTGAGATTGCTCGCCGCACCGTCGCCAAGTACCGATCGATGGAAGGCATCCTGCCTGCCCGGCTGCGGGGCAAGCCCAAGACCCCGGCGGCGTCCATGCATTACGCCCAGGTCTAACTCTTGGCCCGAAACCTGTCCTCCCCAACCAACCCGCTGCGCAAGCTCTTTGGAGCCGACGCCCAAGAGGACCTGTTTCGAACGCTGGCCGATCGGCTCGAACGCGCCGTCTTAATTCTGAGCCCCGACGGGGCCCGCGTCCTCACCTGTAATCACGCGCTGCTGCTCATGACCGGCTTCAGCCGGACCGAACTGGAACGCATGCGGCCGTCCGACTTGTTTCAGGGGGAACCCGGCGCCCGCGCCCTGACCAACCTGCTCCAGACCTCCCCTGGCCAGTTGACCCACGCCAAAGAAGTGCCACTGCAGACCAGGCGCGGCCAGACAATCCTGGTCGACTTGGAAGCTTCGCCGGCCGGCGCCGCCGAATCGCCGATTCTGCTGCTGCTCTCGCCCTCGCAGGAGCGGCGCCAACGCGAGTCGGCCGCCAGCACCCGCCAGCAGCGGCTGTCTGGCCTGGCCGAGATGTCCCGCCAACTGCTCAGCGCCGACGTCGCCACGCTGCCGGCCGCACTCGAACAGGTCAAGCCGCTGATCAACGCCGCCTGCCTGGCGATCTACCGCGTGTCGCCAACACAACCGGACTACATTTTGGACGGCGCACTGCCCGACTCTTTTCCGCAAAGCTTGGCCTCGGCGGCGGTGAAAAGCCACAGCCGCCAGCAGCGTTGGTCCCTTGGCGAGCGGCCGGACCAACCGCTGCACAAGGCGGCCCGCGTTTCCGGGCTCGGCGCCCTCATCAGCAGTCAAGTTGGCGCTGAGAACGCCTGGGTCGGCCTGCTGGTGGCCGGCTGGGAAACCCCCGACGATCTGCCGCCGGACGTCGAGGATCTGCTCTCCATCATCGCCAGCCTGTGCCATGTCGCCATTCAACTCAGCCTGCAGCAGGCCAATGTCGCCGGTCTGGGCGCGGCCATGCAGGGCCTACAGGCCGAGGCCAGCGGCCAGCTCGACGCGGTCAACGACGCATTGCTCGGGCTCGACGCCGACCTGAAGATCGCGCGCATCAACCGCTCGGCCCGCAGCATGCTGGGGTATCCGCAGGATAATCTGGTCGGGGTCCCGGTCCAGGATGTGCTGGTCGGACCCGAAGACATTACGGCCACCTTGCTTGATGCCCTCGGCCACGAATTGATCGCCGAGCGTCCCAAGGTCACGCTGCACCGCCGCGACGGCACGCCCTTCCCAGTCCATTTGCGGGCTGTGCCGATGGCCAAGGACTCGCCCACCCGGCTGTTGGTGGTGCTCGACGACCAGTCGGAACGACAAGCAATTGAAGATCAGAACGAACTGCTGGCGCAGCGAGCACTGCTGGGCGAAGTATCGGCCATCTTCGCCCACGAGGTGCGCAATCCGATCAACAACATCAGCACTGGCATCCAGCTTGTCGCCTCCCGGCTGGGCCAGGAGCACCCGCTGTACGGCTCGCTCGACCGGGTGCGCCGCGAGTGCAACCGTCTCGACCAACTGATGAGCGACGTGCTTTTCTTCACCCGCCGGTTGGAATTGAAGATGGAACCGCTCGATCTGGGCCAGATGCTCCAGCGCATGCTCGAACGCTGGCGCCCGCGGCTTGAGCAAGCCCACGTGCGCAGTCATATGAGCCTCGAGCCGGCCGCCCCACCGGTCCTGGCTGACCCGCGCACACTCGAGCAGGTCTTCATAAACCTGATCACCAATGCCGTGCAGGCGATGCCCGACGGCGGCACCCTGTCCTTAACCGTGGCGCCCGTCGCCAGCAGCCACGGTGCCTTCGTCGAGGTGCGGCTGGCCGACACCGGTCCCGGCATTTCGCAGGAGCAAATCGAGCGCATCTTCGACCCGTTCTTCACCACCAAGAAGGAAGGCACCGGTTTGGGCCTGGCCATCAGCCGCCGCATCATCTCGGCCCACAAAGGCAGCATCCAGGTCGAGAGCTTCCCCGACGCCGGCACGGTCTTCACCATTCAACTGCCAACCGCCGAGGAGACGAGCGAGGTGCAGGCCGCATGACGGCGACCATCCTGATTGTCGACGACGAGGAGACCGCCCGCAGCTTCGTGCACGAGGCGCTGAGCGACGCCGGCTACGAAGCCGTCGAGGCCGGCGACCTCAAGTCGGCGCACAAGGTACTGGACACCGGCTCTGCCGACATTGTGCTGCTCGACCTCAACTTGCCCGACGGCTCGGGCATGACTTTGCTTGACCGGATTTCGCGTGAGAACCCGTCGCCCCCGGTAATTCTGATCACGGCCTACGGTGAGATTGAAACTGCCGTCGAGGCCATGAAGATGGGCGCCCAGGACTATCTGCAGAAGCCGCTGGACCTGCCCCGCATGCTGCAGGCGGTCGAGCGCTCGCGCGAGATGGTTGCCCTGCGACGCGAACTTGAGCTGCTGCGCCAATCATCGACCGGGCAGGTCGAGATGATCGTGGGCGAAACGGCGGGCATGCAGCGCATCGTGCGCGAAGCACAGCGGGCCGCCGAGGCCTCGGTCTCGGTGCTTATCACCGGCGAAACCGGCACTGGCAAAGAGGTCCTCGCCGAGGCCATCCGCAGCATGGGCCCGCGCGCAGACAAACCCTTCATTCCAATCAACTGCGCCGCCCTGCCCGACACCATGATCGAGTCGGAGCTGTTTGGCCATGAAGCCGGCGCTTTCACCGGCGCCCAGAAACGCAAGCCGGGGCTGATCGAAGTCGCCGACGGCGGCATTCTGTTTCTCGATGAGATCTCCTCGACCAAACCGACGATGCAGGCCAAGCTGCTGCGTGTCCTGGAAGAACGCACCTTCCGCCGCGTCGGCGGCGTAAAAGAGATCGCTGTCGATATTCAGATCCTGGCCGCCTCCAACCGGGACCTGAAGCAAATGATGGAAGCCGGGGAGTTTCGCGAAGACTTGTTCTACCGCCTCAAGGTCGTCGACTTGCACTTGCCCCCGCTCCGTGAGCGCAAGGCGGATATTCCGGCTTTGGTCGGCACCTTCATGCAGGACATCAACCAGCGGACGGGCAACGTGGTCACCGGCATCGCCCCCCGGGCCGTTGAGGCGCTCAAGGCCCACCAGTGGCCGGGCAATATCCGCGAATTGCGCCACGTCATCGAGCGGGCCATGTTGTTCTGTGACGACGAAGAGCTAAACCTCGGCCATCTGCCGCCCGACATTCAATCCTTGATTGCGTAGGCCTCCCCAACCATTTCACGCCTGATCCACAGCCTCCTGGCATAGCTCTTGCATCTAAGCCTCCAGCGCTCCTGACGAGCCTGGAGGTTCATGATGATTCCGCTTTCACTCGGTGAAATCCAAGTCCTGATCGCCACCTCGGTTTTCACGATGGGCATGCTGTGCAACCTGCTTGGCGTGTTCGTCCTGATGACCCGCGGCTACTCGCGTGAGGTGCGGGCGATCGCTGCCCAGACGGCAACCATCGGCAAGAAAGGCCTGGCCCAGGACGTAACCGGGCTGGTTCAAAGCGCCTCGGAGTTGGTGGCAGCCATCAACCAGTTGGTGCGCACCGCCAGCGGGGTGGGCGTTTTTCTGATCAGCCTGGGCATGTTGATGATCGCCGGCGCCTACTGGGTGACCACGCAAGTCCAGTGGCCGGTGAGCTGACAGGAGCCGACGATGACCGCACTGTGGATCGCCATTGCTGAATTTCACCAGGCATGGGGACGAGAAGCGGCCGCCGATACAATGCAGCGGATCCTACGCGTGCCCGAGGCCCTCGACTCGCTGCGAGACGACGAGCTGCGCCGCCTGGTCATCGAAGCCGGTCCACAGTTATCCCTGACCGACCTGGTCGGCTTAGCCCGCCAACAAGCACCAACCGACGACGTCTCGCCGCGGCTTCAACCGCTGCTGACCGTCTGCCAGCAGGCGGACGAATTGGCTTCGGAGTCGTCAGGCGGCCTTCTGCTGCAGACCCTGAACCCGGATCCCGTTGGACTGCGTTCGGCCATGGCCGTCGCCTTGGACCGCATTGGAGTTTCCTCAAGCACCCTGGCTGACTTGCTGCAGTCCAACGACAGTTCCGTTCGCTTGACAGCCATTAACGCGGTCCTGGCCAATCTGAGTGGTCCAGCGCTGGATGAATGGCTGGGCAGTCAACCCGTGCAGTCCGGCCAATTGGCGGCCGATCTGATCGAGTTGGGTGAGCCGGCCCTGGTCAAGGATCGTCCGTCGCCGGCGACCGGGAAAGGGACGCCTGGTGGGGAACCCCACCAGGTCGAGCAGGCGCTTAGGCGTCAAGCCCAGGGCGACCTGGAAGGCGCCATCAACCTGCTCCAGGAGGCCTGGGAGCGCGGCACCGAGCAGACGGCTGGCATTGCCGGGCGTTTGGGGGCAGCCGCCGCCGCCGCCGGGGATCTCGTGCTCAGCCAGCAGGCGCTGCAGCGCGGCCACGACCTGCGTCCGTCGGCCGATCGGGCCGCCGATTTGGCCTACGCCTCAATCGAGACCGGGGATTGCCACGCGGCTCTGACCTTGGTTAACGACCGGCACGACCACCGCCCCAGCTTGATTGCCGCCGGCTGGGCCAACCTGCGCCTGGGGTTACCGTCTCAAGCTCGCAGCAAGTTCGAGGCGGCCGAAGCCACCGCCGGTCTGTTGTCTAGCGCCTGGATCGCCCGGCTGGCCGACGGCTGGTTGGCGCTGGGCGATATGGAGCGGTCCATCCGCTGCCTTCGTGGGCATTGCGCCCGACGGCCGGGGGATTTGGCCGCCCGGCGGATTCTGGTTGAGCGACAACTACAGGCTGGCGAATACGCGGCGGCCGTCGACGGTGCCAGCCTATTGGCCGTCGTCGAGCCCAGCGATGAAACCCACGCACTACAGGCGCGTGCCCTTCAGGCGGCGGGCTTCCCACAACAAGCACTCGACCACTGGCTGGCATTGCTGCCGGATGTACCGCAGGCCAAATCCATGGCTGCGGAGTGCGCCATTGAAGCCGGCGACACCGACACCGCCCTCAAGCTGGCGCAAGAGCTGGTCGAGGCCGATCCCGACTCAACCGAGGCCCGTGTGACGATGGCGCGGGCCCTGATCGCGGCCAACAACACGCGCGCCGGAATTGCCCATTTGCGGCGTGCAACCGAGCTCGAGCCCCAGACCGCGCTGACCTGGTTGGCGCTGGCAGAAGCCGAACACGACGAAGGTGATGTAAATCGGGCCCTGGAAACGCTGCAGGCGGCTGCTCAGGCCTGCCCAGACGATCCGTCGATCCATCACAACATGGCCTCCTACCTTGGCGAGCAGGAGCGCTGGTCGGAGGCCTTGCGCGCCAGCGAGTCGGCCTATGATCTCGACCCGGACGATCCGGCCGCCATGGCGCTTCACGGCACATTGCTCGTTCGGGTCGGCCTGGTCGATGAAGCCGTGCCCTACCTCGAGCAATCCATCGCCCGCCAGCCCGGCAATTGGAACGCCCGCAGCGAACTGGCCCAGTTGTATGAAACCAACGGCCAACCCGGCCAAGCGGCCGATCTCATGACCGGCCTGCCCGACGAAGCGCCGGCGGCCCGGCACGGCCTGGCGGGTCGCCTCCTTGTGCGAACCCATCCTTCGGATCCAGCCGTGGCGACACAGGCGATGAATCACTTGGATCTGGCCAGCCAGGTCGAACCATCGGCGGCGTTGGACTACTGGCGCGGCCGGGCCTACCAGGCGCTGGGCGAGCCGTCCGAAGCGCTGCGAGTCTATCAGGCCTGCCTCAAGTCGCTGGCCGATGACGACCCGTTATACGACGACTGCCTGCTCGGCCAGGCACAGGCCGCCATGGATGCCGATCAGACGCCCGTTGCCATTTCGCTGCTGGAAGGCGCTCGCGAGCGGCGAAACCTGCCCGTCACCTGCCTGACGCTGTTGTCGAGCGCATATATGACGGCGGGACTGCCAGAAGAAGCGTTGGCGCCCGCAATCGACGCTTGCCAAATGGACCCGGCCAGTCTGCCGGCGCTTGAGCAAGTCGTCGCCGCCGCCAGTGCCGCCGGCCAGACGGAGCTGGCGATCGAACACCTGGGCCGGATCGATGAGCAGTCACCGGCCGATCCGGCGCTCCAGCTTGGGCTGGCCGACCAGTACGCCGGATTGGGCGACCGCCTGCGAGCTCGCAATGCGCTGGCCAAGGCAATCGCCGCCGACCGCACGTCGGCGCCCGTGCTCCAACAGGCCGCCTCGACGCTGGTGACGTTGGACCAGCCGCGGGCTGCAGTGCGCTTGCTGCTTTCGGCCGAGCGTCATACGGGTTCGGATCCCTCTTTGCTACGCGATTTGGCCAGGTCGGCGGCCGCCGCCGGTGATCCTGAGTTGGCCCGCCGCGTCTGGATCGAACTGCTCGAGGTTGATTCCCATTCCATCGAGGCGCTTATCGGCGCCGCCGAAGCATGTTGGCAGCTTGACCAGCGAAGCGCCTCGATCGGCTACTTGCAGCGAGCCGCCGCCAACGATCCCACGTCCATCGACTTGCAGACTCGACTGGCACGGGCACAGTTGGCCAACGGTGAAAGCGCCGATGCCTATGACCACTACCGGGCCGCCCTGCGCCAGCACCCGGCGGACCAAGGCCTGCGGGTCGAGGCCGCCAAGGCGCTGCTCCAACAGGACAGCCCCGCGGACGCCGTCGAATTGCTGATGGGCCTGCCCGCTGACGTCAAACCTGGCCTTGCCTTGACGACGCTGGCCGCCCAGGCTCTGCTTGAACTTGGGCGGGACGAAGAGGCCCTGGCCCAACTGCAGTCGATCGACCCGAAGGAGCTCGGCCGCCGGCAGAATCTGCTCACAGCGCTGGCCCGGCTAGCCACCGATCAGCTTGGACCGGCCGCCTCCAACTTTGAGACGGCCGTCGCCGCCGCTGGTCCGTGGTCCGATGACCAGCCATGGGCTCTCCGGGCCGCCGCTGCCCTTGGCCAGTGGGAAACGCTTGCCGGCATGTTGCCGGCCGAACCCGGCGATCTTGACGACGCCATCTATAGCCTGGCTGCCTGCTGTCGCTTGCTGGACGCCGGCAACCTGATCGGCGTGCAGGCCGAGGCGCAGGGCCACGCTCCGTCTACGGCGACCATGGAGGCCGCCGCTGCCCAGTTGGCAGGGCTGACCCCGGATTTGTTCGCTCGCCTCGGCGCTGGGCCGGCATTGCAGTCCGCCCTAGAGACCTGGCAGACCCTCGGCCAACGAGCGGATACTGACGTCGATAAGACATTCGTTCAGAACCTGCCACAGGCCGCTTGGATTCGAGGTTGGGCCCATGAAGCGCTGGCGCTGCACCGGCTCGAGCAGGCAGACCACGAAGGTGCGCTCGAGTCGCTGGCGGCCAGCCCGCCGTCGACCCAGCAAGGTTCATGGGGCGCGCTGATTGCCGGATTGGCGCACAGCGCTGCTGGTCGGCTGCCGATGGCGCGCAAAGCATTCGGCGCCGCCAGCCATGGTTCGTGGACCCCGCTGGCGGCCTACCTGGCCGGTCGCACCTGGGCCGAGGAAAGCCGCCTGACGGAGGCCATCAACAACCTGAACTCGGCGGTGGTCGCCTGGCCCAACGAGACTCATTGGCAGTCGCGTTTGGCCGGCATGTACCTGCAGGCAACCAAGCCCGAGGCGGCCCTGCCCCACTATCAGCATGCCGTGGAGACCGCACCGCAGGATCCTGAGGCCAACCGAGGGCTGGCCCGCTCGTTCGCTGCCCTCGGACAGCACAGCGAGGCGCTCACCCACTACCGGCGTTTGGCCGACCAGCCCCAAGCCGAGGCACATCTGTTGACGGAGGCGGCCGGCGAGGCGTTAGCTTGTGGAGAACCGGCGCTGGCCTCCACCTGGTACGAGCGGGCCTTGGCAGGCGACAGCAATTCGCTGGAAGCGCTGCTCGGCGGCGCACGGGCGGCCTTAACGGTCGAGGATCGCCAGGCAGCCGAGAAGCTGGCCCGCCGGGCGCTGCGCCTGGGCCCCGACGACCCTGTCGTGCTGACGACGTGGGCCGAAGTGCTGACCGCGCTCGATCGGAAGGAGCAGGCCCTGGCCGCCTACGATGAGGCTCGGCAGTCCGGAGACGATTCGCCGGGCTTGGAAGTCAAGCGGAGCAAACTGCTGGTCCGCATGGGCCGGGCGCAGGATGCGATCGCCGGCTTGAAAGCGATCGTCGAACACGATCCGCATGACGAGCAGTCCTGGGCAGCACTGGCCGAGGCCTATGCCGCCTCCAATCGGACTGATGAAGCCATCGACGCACTGCGCCTGGCGCTGGAGATGCGGCCCGGCTCGGCCGGCCATCGGTTGAACCTGGCCCAGCTCTTCCGCAAGAGCGGGCAGTTGGACCAGGCGCTCGATGAGTTGACAAAGCTGGAGCAGGAGGCGGCCGCCGACTACCGGGTGCCGCTGGAAATGGGATTGGTCCACCGGGCACGCCGCCAGTGGGGGCTGGCCCAGCGGTCGTTTGAGCGGGCCATCGACCTGAGGGGTGACAGCGCTGCTGCCCACTTCCATGCAGGGATGGTGCTCAAGGCCCTCAAATCCTACAGCCAGGCCGCTGCCATGCTGCAGCGGGCGGTTGATCTCAACCCGCATGACTCGGAGGCCCTGCAGCAGCTGGCAGCCGTCCAGGCGCTGGCATTGGTTCATGGTGGAATCCAGAACGCGGCGGTGACTTCATGATCGATCGATCCGAATTCCTCAAACTCTTTCAAGCGGCCGTCTCCGCCAAGCGTGGTGACTTCGCCCGATCGCTGGCGACGGACTGGCTCACCTGTTGGCCGGCCGACCGTCAAGCGCTCAAGCTACTTGCGAGCATTGAGCTGGACCAGAAACGGCATGGCACAGCAATCGACCGTTTGAGCTCCGTCCTGGCGGCTGATCCCGAGGACTCGGAGGCCGGGGAGCTGGTAGCCGAGGCGCTGCAATCCGCCGGAGAGCCGGTCACCGCCGGGCTACACCGCGCCTGCGCACAGGCGCTCCTTGGACAGATTCCGGCGATCGATCAGGCACCCGCCTGGACTCAGGCCCTAGCTCGGGCGGTTCAGGCGCTGGGCGCCAACGACCTGGCGGATGCGCGCAATCTGGCGCAAGAAGCGCTTCTGGCCGACAGCAGCTTTGCCCTGCCATTGGTGATCGCACTGCGCGCCGAGCTCGCCATGGGCAACCAGGCAAAAGCCGTGCGCCTGGCCCGGGCCGGTCTTGACCGCTGGCCCGACACCGTCATCTTTCGGCTGGTATTGGCCGGACACGAGCTCCAGTCAGGGCAAACGGACCGAGGCCTGGAGCACCTGCACCGCTGTGCTGCCGCCGACCCGCTGGCCGAGCTGGCTTCCGGTTACTTTGGCGCAGAGCATCCGTACCTGCGGGTCTGGCCGGACAAGCTCGAGGCCGCCCTGTCGCGGCCGGTTCCGGCCGAAGTCTCAGCATTCTTGGGCGGGAACAGGTTGGCCAGCGCCGGAAAATCGGCGGCAGCCGAGCCGCACGCTCGTCCCGCCGCTAAGTCCGAACCGGACGGCGAACCACTGCCCGAGCCGTGGGAGGGGTTCCAGGGCCCCGATCCTGGATTGGCCGAGCAGCAGCCCAACAGCCGCCTGTCGGATGCCTGGCGTGAAGTCCGAGCCGAGCTCGACCGTTTGGCCGACAAAGTCAATGCTCGCCGGCCAAACGATGACGAAGACGAACGGGCGCCTGCCTACATTCTTCTGTCGAGCCGCACACGCCTGCTGCAGGAGACCGGCGATGCCGGCTTTGCGCGGGTCGATGAAGCCGCCGACGGGCTGGTGGCCACCATTCGGAAACGCAATGGCTGGACGGCCCACAAGGTCTACATTGACGACCCGACCACCTTGCGCCGCTTTGGCCTGCGTCCGGTCGATCCGAGCAATCCCTGGCAAGTCAAGCTTCGCCTGGCCGACCTGGACAGCGCCCTGGCGTCAAAGGGTGAAATGATCGGCGCCGTCTTGATCGTCGGAGGGCACCGCATCGTCCCCTTCCATTTTCTGCCCAACCCGACCGAGGATGATGACGCCGAGGTCCCGTCAGACAACCCGTATGCAACACGCGATGAAAACTACTTCGCACCCGAGTGGCCGGTGGGCCGGCTTCCGGGGGAGGAGTCCGATCTGCTGGCTCGCCGCCTGCGGGCGGCCGCCGATGAGCACCGGCTGGCTACCAGCCCCCCCCGGCCGATGTCGGACTTCCGCAGCTGGCTGGCGACCCACTTCAGCCGTTATTTCGGCCTGGGGCCCAAGTCGGTCGGCTATACGGCCAGCATCTGGAAGAAGTCGTCCCTGGTCGTCTACCGGTCGATCGGCGAGCCGCAGGGCATGCTGACCTCGCCGCCGGTCGAGGCGCACAGCCTGCCGTCGTCGGCCCTCAAGCCGAGCACGTTCTCATACTACAACTTGCACGGCCTGGAGGACTCGGCCGAATGGTACGGTCAACGCGATCCACTGCGGGACGCCGCCGGCCACTCCGAATTTCCGGTGGCGCTGCGCATTACCGATGTGGTCAACAGCGGCCGCGCACCGCGCATCGTGTTTACCGAGGCCTGCTACGGGGCCAACATCCTCGAAAGGACCGTCGATGACGCACTGTCGCTGCGCTTCCTTGAAAAGGGCAGCCATGCCGTCATCGGTTCGACCAAGATCTCGTACGGCTCGGTGACACCACCCCTGATCGCGGCCGACCTGCTCGGCCAACGTTTCTGGACCCATCTCAAGGCCCATGTGCCAGTCGGCGAGGCGCTGCGGCGGGCCAAGCTCGAACTGGCCGCAGAGATGCACCAGCGGCAAGGCTATCTTGACGGCGAAGATCAGAAGACTTTGATCTCCTTCGTGCTATTTGGCGACCCGCTCTATGCACCGCGCGAACTGGTTCTGGCCGCCGGCAAGAAATCGGTGCTGCGCCGCACCAGCCGCCCTTCGGCCATGAAGACGGCATGCTCCCTGGCCGGGCCCGATGGCGGCCAACAAGTGCTCGACCCACAGGCGGAAGCCCAGGTGAAATCGATCGTTGCCCGCTACTTGCCCGGGATGGCCGGTGCCACCTGCACCATCCACAGCCAACATCAGGGCTGCGATGGCGAAGGTCATCTGTGCCCCAGCCACCAACTAGGAATGAAGGGACTGGCTGCAGCGCCCGACGGGCCGGTTGTGGTGACACTGTCCAAGCGGGTGGACGCTGGCGACCGGCACCACCCGTCCTACGCCCGGCTGACCCTCGACGGCCAAGGCAAGATTCTCAAACTGGCCGTCTCCCGCTAGCACTTGTCCGGCACATATCTTGCACACTTAGTGGAAGTGCAGGAGATGGCCGACATGACTCAACCTGACAGCCGACTTGGCTTTCATTTCAACCAACCTAATCCGAGCTACAGCAAAGCCGAGCTGGCCCGCTGGCGCGCCCAGCTGAGCGAAATGCAAGCCAGCTGGATCTTACTGCCGGCCCCGACGGATCAAGCACTGCCCGAGGCATTCGTCCGGGGCCTGCTTGATTGCGGACTCCAACCGGTTGTTCACATTGGCTGCGCCATCGGCTCGGTCCGACCTGCCGAACTCAATCCATTGATCTACAGCTACGCCCATTGGGGCGTGCACTATGTTGTTGTTTATGACCGGCCCAACATGAAGTCGTCCTGGTCTGGCAACGGTTGGTCGAGCCAGGGGCTCGTCGACCGCTTCGTCGATGCCAGCTTGCCGGCGCTGCAGGCCTGCCACTCGGCCGGATTGCGACCCGTCCTGCCGGCTCCAGAACCCGGAGGCGACTACTGGGACACGGCCTTCCTCGAATCAAGCCTGAAGGCTATCGCCCGGCGGGCCGGCAAGGACCTGGTCGACTCGCTTGTGCTTGGCGCCTACGCCTACGCCCGTGGCCGGCCTTTGGCCTGGGGCTCCGGCGGCCCGCAGGCCTGGCCGGCCTCCCGACCCTATCACACCCCGGCCGGCGCCGAGGATCAGCAAGGTGCCCAGATAGGCGCCTGGTACGCCCAGATCGCCGAACGTGTGCTTGGCCAGTCATTGCCGGTCCTGGCGCTTGGCGCCGGCGACGGCCCCTCCGGATCGGAAGATGTCCAGGTCGATGCCGAAATGGGACGCAGCCTACGGCAGGCCGGCTGGGCCCCCGAATTAATGGCGGCCATCTTCGACCGGCTGCCGACTGCCGACCAGCGAGCCGGGTGGTTCACGCAGCCCAAACGCCCGGCATTGGCCATGGAAGCCCATGCAAAAGGCGCGCCGGACAAGGTGCTCGACCATTACCTGCTCTTGCCGTCAGCCGAGCGCTACGCGGTGCCAGTGTGGCGCTATGCCAGCGCCTTCGCCTTGACGAAGCGGCCGGTGATCGGCTTCTCTTCCGAGGAGGCGGTCCTGGCCCGCCATGTTTCGATCGCCGGGGATGAGCGAGGCATCCCGCTCGAGGTCGATGAACAACTGCGCGCCGCCGGCTGCCATGTCCAGCGATTGAGTGTGCTGCCTGCCAGCAAGTCGGCCTGCCGGCCGGACCCCTATGCCGAGCCCTGTCCCGACGGCCAGGCCAACTGAGGAGCGCCCGATGGATATCACCCAGCCGACCCCAACCCGATCCGCCCAACAGGACTTGGAGCTACAAGCCGTTGGCCAACCCAAGCTCCGGGTGCTGGGCCTGGGAGGCGGCGGATCCAACGCGGTCAACCGGATGATCCAACTCGGCCTGGAGGGCGTCGAGTTCATCGCCGCCAACACCGATCACCAGGCCCTGGAATCGAGCCTGGCGCCCACCAAGATCCAGTTGGGACCAAGGGTGACACGCGGATTGGGCGCCGGAGGTGATCCACGGGCCGGCATGGCCGCCGCCCTGGAAAGCTCCAAGGCGCTGGCCGACGCGGTGCGGGGCGCCGATATGGTCTTCCTGACAGCCGGCATGGGTGGCGGCACGGGCACAGGCTCGGCGCCGGTCGCGGCTGAAATCGCCCGAGAACTTGGCTGCGTGGTGGTTTCAGTTGTCACCATGCCTTTCAGTTTCGAAATGAACCGCCGCTCGATGAACGCCCTCGAGGGTGTCCGTCGCCTGCAGCCGCACAGCCACACGCTGATCACGGTGCCGAATGACCGGCTGCTGCAGGTCGTGCCGCGTGGCCTAAGCCTGGAAGTAGCCTTCCGGCTGGCTGACGACGTGCTGCGCCAGGGAGTCCAAGGCGTCGCTGAATTGGTGACGCGCCCGGGGTTGATTAATGTCGATTTCGCCCACGTGCGCCAGCTCTTGATGAATGGCGGTGGCGCCTTGATGTCCATTGGCATGGGCGAAGGCGAATTTAGGGCGGTTGGGGCGATTGACCAGGCACTGCACCATCCACTGCTGGAGGTTGACAGCCTGGAGCAGGCGTCAGGTGCGCTGGTGCACTTCACCGCCGGCGACGATCTGACACTCCATGAGATCGGCGAAGCCGTCAACCACATCCGGGAGTCCTTGCCCGAGTCGGCCGACCTGGTCCTGGGCGCCTCGACCGATGAGACCATGGCCGGGCGCACCCAAGTGATCCTGATCGTAACGGGGCTGGGCGGACGCCCGCTGCCGGCGCAACAGGCCGTCACTCTTGAGCCAGCCGAGCCCGAGGCGCCGCTCGCTGTCGGCGTCGAGGTGGACGGCGATACCGACCTGGACCTACCCACGTTCCTGCGCCGCCGGATGAGCGTGCGCTAGGAGGCGCTTGGATGGACAAAGCACTGCAAGACAAGATCAGCCGCCAGGTCGTCCGCTCCTTCCCTGAGATGAAAGGGTCCCGCCCCAGCGTCAAACGGCAGGGTGCGGCACGTTTCTTGCTCGTGTACAAGAGCAAGGCGGAACTACCCAATGGCCGAACGATGAACCGCATTGTCCGAGTTGTCGCCGATGACCGGGGCGGGATCATCAAGATGAGCACATCGAGGTGAAATGATGACGCAGACCGTGACCTACCTGACCGAACGCAGCCGCATTGTGTTCTGGCGGACGGCGGCCCACGTCACCTCCTTTGCCTACCGGCACCGCCAGGGCCTATATCGGGCGTTGACTTATGCGCCGATCGCCATTGTCGCCGTGGCCGCCTTTGTCGTTGGCCGCGGCATTGGTCTGCTTATTGGCGCCGGCCTGTTCTAATCTCGCTTCGTTGCCGCCTCCGCGCGCCCGGAGTACAATCCGGGCGCGCTTGCGTTCCGGCCCGAATCGGAAAGGACTATGGCCCGCCGCCCTTCGCTAGCATTGCTCATCATCATCGCCGGCGCGTTCTTTCTGATCGGCCTCTACACGGCCTTCTTGCAAGTGCCTCAAGGGACACCCGCGCCCACCGGAACACCCTCCGATCCGGCCGAGGCCGGTCCAACGACAACCGCCCCATCCGAGCAGACGGCCCTCATCGTGGGCGTTAACGACCTGACCGCAACATCCCCCGAACTCAGGTCCCTGTGGTTTGTGAGCTTCCGCCCGCCCGCCATGGATGTCTTCCTGCTTGGGATTCCGCTCGACACGGTGGTCCAAGGTGATCCAGGGCTGCCCATCAGCGCCCACTTCTCCCTGAATGAACAGCGGGAGCTGTCGGAGACGTTCGTCGATGCGTTGTTTCGGACGGTCCCGCTGACGTACCAAACGACGGTGGTCCTTGATGAGCAGGCTTTCGCCGGTCTCGTCGATTTTGTTGGCGGCGTGCCGATCAATGACGCCACTTTCAGCGGCCAAGAAGTCCTGGGCATCCTCAGTTTGACCGATGGCGATCCGGCCGGCAATCTGGCGCTCCAGCGCCGCCTGCTGGCCGCCTTGGCCGAGCGGGCCGGCCTCTTAGGGCGGGCTCCCGAAGTCACGTCCCTGGTCGAGCTCATGCCCACTCATCTTCGTCCTTCGATTACCCTCAATGAGATGGTAGGATTGGTTGCGCCGTTGCTGCCGTTGCAGGCCACCACTACCCATATCGAGCTTTACTAGACAATTGCTTGTCATCACCCTCGAGATTGGCTATCCTAGAGCCATTGCTCGTCGGTGGAGGCGATGGAAGGAGGCGCACACCGTAGACAGACAGCCCCACCCAAAGAAGAAAAACGCTGTGAAACACCCCAGGAGGAGAGAATGAGAAGATTTACGCTATTGACCCTGTTGGTCGCCGCCTCGATGTTGCTGGCTGCCTGTGGCGGCGCGGCGACCGAGGCCCCGGCGTCCGATTTGGGCACGGTGACCGTCGGCACCAACGCCGAGTATCCGCCCTTCGAGTTTGTCGATGACGCCGGCAACGTGACCGGCTTCGACGTCGATCTTATGAACGCCATTGCCGAAGAGGCTGGCTTCGAGGTCGAGTTCGTCAATACCCGTTGGGACGGTATCTTCGTGGCGTTGGCGGCGGGCGAGTTCGACGCGGTCATTTCGGCCGCCACCATCACCCCTGAACGGGCCGAGACGGTCAACTTCAGTGATGCGTACTTCAACGCTGGACAGCGGATCGTGGTGCGGGGGGATGAGACCGAGATCAGCGGTCCCGACGACCTGGCCGGCAAATCAGTTGGCGTGCAGACTGGCACGACCGGTGACATCTGGTTAACCGATGATACCGACGCCGAAGTCGTGCGCTACGACGAGAACACGCTGGCATTCCAGGCGCTGGCCAATGGTGATGTCGACGCCGCCGTCGCCGATGGCCCGACTGCAGTTGACATCGTCAAGGCCAACCCCGAAATGAACCTGACGGTTCTCGACGGTGTCTACACCGACGAAGAATATGGTATCGCCGTCAATATGGAGCGCGCTGACGTGCTGGCCGCCATCAACGACGGCCTGGCTGCCGTGCGCGCCAGCGGCGAGTACGACGAGATCTACGACAGGTACTTCGGCACCGAGTAACCCGCTCGCCGGGTTAGGCTCCTAGATCCACCCAGCGGAGGATGGCGGCTCCGGCCGTCGTCCTCCGCTGACAACATTCGTGGCGCAGACAGCTACCAACGCACCCGAGTCCACCGGCCGCAGGGTCTACCCGCCATCTGTTGGCCGACCAGAGACAGCAGCCCATGACGGAACTGCCTGAACAGCCCAACACGACCCCGCTGGCCGGCGACCAGCAGGTGCGGCACCACGGTCGTCTCGGACTGGCGCCGTCTTGGCAGCGCATTCCATGGTGGGGGGTGATCATCCTGATCGCCGGCGTCTTGGTCGGCTACTCCATGCTGACCAACGCCCGCTACCTCGACGCCATCTCTTTCATCTTTGACTTACCCTGGGATCGACGGCCACTGGCAAGTCAGCAGTTAGGCGACGACCCTAACTGGAGCCTGCAGGTCGTTTTCCCCCTTGATCCGGGTGACTACACACTCTACCCACAGTACCAGGATGACCGGGGCGATCCCATCGGGCGCGGGCCCGAGATCTTCATCCACGTGCCGCCCGACACCCCGGCGGTCGATCAAGAACCGATCCGCCAGTGGGGCGACGAACGGATTACGCTTGAGACAACGATTCCAGCCTTCAGCGGTACCGCTCCCGCGGGACAGTCGGTTGTTCTGGTCGATGATTTCAGCCATCGACCGCTGCGCATCGTCAGCCGGATGCTGTTGTCGCGCGGTGTATTCCTCACCTTCCGGGTAACGGTGATTTCGTTCGCGGGTGCGCTCGTTCTGGGCCTGGTCTTTGGCTTGATGCGGATGGCGCCTGCCTCCCCCGACCTGACAGAGGGTTTGCCGCTGCGCCTGCTCATTGGGGCGGGCCTGTGGCTTGGTGTGCTCTTGCTCAGCCCTAACCTGCACTCGGTCAGCGGCGCGGCGTCCTCCCTGCTGGTTATCGAAGCGCTGGCCTTCTTAATCCCGGCGTTGCCTTACACGATGTCGACGCTGTATGTCGAATTGATTCGGGGCGTGCCGATGCTGGTCATCGTACTGTACATGGGCTTCGCCATAACGCCAGCCCTGCGCGACGCCAGCCAATCGTGGGGCCTGGGCACAATTGACCTGGGCGGGCTGCCTGCGGCCACCATCGCCCTGGCCTTCGGTTACGGGGCTTATCTGGCCGAGGTCTACCGAGCCGGCATCCAGTCGATTCCGCGCGGCCAGATGGAGGCGGCCCGGTCGATTGGCATGACCTACTTCCAGGCGATGCGGCATGTCATCCTGCCCCAGGCCATCCGGGTCGTGCTGCCGCCACTGGGCAACGATTTCATTGCTTTGCTTAAGGATACTTCGCTGATTTCGGTGGTGGCCCTGCCCGAGATCCTACAGCAGGGCCGGCTGTGGGTCTCGCGCAATTTCCGGGCGTTCGAGGGCTACAACTCGGTTGCCATGCTGTACCTGATCATGACTCTGCTGCTCTCGCTCCTGGTGAGGGCCCTTGAGCGACGCACGGCCATCGAGCGCTAGGCATCAGGGCAACCCCAGGATTAAGAGGCAATAACCCAAAGACACCAAGGGCTCTAAGGGGTTTCCCGCTTTCCTTAGCGTCCTTCGTGTCTTTATGTTAGAAGCTTCTTGGGTTGCGGTTCCCGGAATCTGTGCGCTGGGCGGGAGTCGAACCCGCACGCCTTACGGCACACGGCCCTCAACCGTGCCTGTCTGCCAGTTCCAGCACCAGCGCTGGGGCAATATCGTGGGGTATTATAGCCCACGGGTTGAACGTGTCAACCTAACCCCCCAAAGGAGACTCTGGCTTGATCCGGATCGCAGTTGATGCTATGGGCACCGATGGACACCCCGCGCCTGAGCTCGAAGCGACCGTCATGGCCGTCGAGGCCTGGCCCGACCCAATCCAGTTGGTCGGTCCGGCCGAGGGGCTTGAGAGCCGGCTTGCCTCCCGTGGCATTTCGGATGAACGCGTGCAGGTGGTGGACGCCCCCGAACTGCTCAGCATGACCGACAAGCCGGCCGATTCCGCCCGCGGCAAGGCGCGCAGCTCGATGGCGGTCGGCATGGAGTTGGTCAAGGGCGGTCAGGCCGATGCTTTTGTGACCTGTGGCAACACCGGCGGCGCCCTGGCCAACGCCATCTTCCGCCTGGGGCGTATTCAAGGCGTCAAGCGGCCAGGATTGACCGCAGCCTTCCCCGTGCGCACCGGGCAGGCAATCGTGCTCGATATTGGCGCCAACACCGACTGCAAGCCGGACTACCTGCTGCAGTTCGCCGTCCTGGGCTCGATCTACGCACAAAAGGTCCTCGGCGTCGGCGCGCCCCGGGTCGGCCTGCTCTCAAACGGCGAGGAGCCCGGCAAGGGCAACGAGTTGGTGAAGGAAGCCTTCCCGCTGCTGAAAGGTTCAGGGCTGAACTTCATCGGCAATGTCGAACCCAAGGAGGTCTACGCCGGTCAGGCTGATGTGATCGTGACCGACGGCTTCATCGGCAACATCTTCCTCAAATCCTCGGAGGCCGTGGCTGCCTTCCTGGTCGACATCATCCGCTCGGAAATCAAGCGATCGCCGGTCACCAGCCTTGGCGGGCTGCTGGCACGGCCGGCGTTCAGAACTGTCGGGCAGATCCTGGATCCCGAGCGCTACGGGGCCGGAACACTGCTGGGTGTCGACGGTCTGGTGTTCGTGGGCCATGGGCGCTTCGGCCCCAACGGAGTATTCAATGCGATCCGGGTTGCCCGTCAGGCCGTCGAAAGCGGCCTGCTGCCGGCGATGCGCCAGGCGATCCAGCAAAGCTTCAGCCAGGAAGCGGTGGCTCTCGCCTGATGACACCCGCTTCTCCAGGCCAACGAGTGGTCATCACGGGCATCGGCCTGGTCACCCCGCTTGGTTGGGTTCTGGCCGACGTCTGGGCCAGCCTATTGGCGGGAAAGTCCGGCATAGGCCTTATCACGCACTTCGAGCCGAATGGGCTGCCATGCGTCATCGGCGGCCAGGTGCCCAACTTCGATGCGACCGATTTCATGAGCGCCAAGGAGGCCCGGCGCATGTCGCGCGCCTCCCAATTGACCCTGGCCGCTGCCAAGCTGGCGCTGGCCGATGCCGGGCTGCCGGCGCCATTGCCCAACCCCGAACGGTCCGGCGTGTATATCGGCACTGCCGCCGGCGGCGTCGACCGGCTGGATGAAGGCATCATGACCGCTCGCCAGCTGGGCTATGATCGCGTGAACCCATTTTCGGCACCTTCGGTCCTTCCCAACATGCTTGCGTTCCACGTCACCGAGTACGTGGGCGCGGTCGGCCCCAGCAGCACGATCACCACGGCCTGCGCCACCGGCACCCAGACCATCGGCGAGGCCTACCACGCGATCCGCAACGGCCGGGCCGATCTGATGGTGGCCGGCGGCGGCGAGGCGCTCATCCAAGACTTCGTGCTGGCCGGTTTCGCCGCCATGCGCGCCCTGCCAACCAGCTTCAACGCCGAACCGACCAGGGCCTCGCGTCCGTTTGATTCGCTGCGGGAGGGGTTCGTGCTGTCCGAGGGAGCAGCTTGCGTCATTTTGGAGCGGCTGGACCATGCCCAACAGCGCGGGGCGCAGATCTATGCCGAAGTTGTCGGCTTCGCCAGTTCAAATGACGCCTACCACATGGCGGCGCCGCACCCCCGGGCCGAAGGCGCCATCCGCACCATGCTGTGGGCGCTCGACGATGCCAACATCGCCCCCGCGGCCGTCGATTACATCAATGCGCATGGAACCTCGACGCCAGCCAATGATGCGGCCGAGACCAATGCCATCAAGCAGGTGTTCGGTGAAACCGCCTACGATTTGCCGATCTCATCGACCAAATCGATGATTGGTCACCCGATGGGCGCTTCCGGTGCCATCGAGGCCGCCGTCTGTGCGCTCAGCATTCGGTACGGGCAGGTGCACCCCACGATAAACTACGAACTGCCCGATCCGGCCTGCGACCTGGACTACGTACCGAACCAGGCTCGCCAGGTGGACGTCGACGTCGCCCTATCCAATTCCTTTGGCCTGGGCGGGCAAAACGCCTGCCTTGTCCTGCGCAAAGTGGAGCCCGCATGAGGCGTTACCTCAACGCACCCCGCATCCAACGCAATCACAACACGGGCCGGTTCATGGTGTTTTCGGGCCTGGCCCTGTTGGCCGGCGGCTTTATCTATTCTTTGCGCAACCAGGAGGAGGTCAACCTCGTACTGCTGATCGCCGTACTCGGCACCCTGACTGCTCAGTTCGGCCTGGCTATGATCAACCGTTGGGGCAAGAGCCCACGCGAAGATGAACGGCTGGATGCCGCCGTCAAGGGCCTCGACGACCGCTGGGCCACGCTGCACTACGCCGGTCCGACCAACCATATCTTGATCGGGCCGGCGGGCATCTTTGCGCTCGTCGCCCGCGCCGACAGCGGGCAGCTCAACTATGAGGACGGATCCGGCTGGAGCCAGGATCGCCCGCCCGGGGGCCTGCTGCGCCGCGGCGGATTGCGCCAACTGCGCGGCGTCACGGAAGGGGCCACCAGCGCGGCCCGCAATGTCCAGGTCCTGCTGGACAACCACCTCGAATCCGAAACGAAGTTCCAAGCCAGACCCCTGCTCATCTTCCTGCATGACGAGGCCGACTTGAGGTTCAAGCCGGAGCAAGCTCCCATCCCGGCCGTTCACTTCAAGAAGGTCAAGGATTGGCTGCGAAAGCAACCAAAGGCCGATACGCTCTCCCCGGAGACCACGGCAGAACTCGCCGAGGCGCTCGGCCTGGCCCAGCCCCAAGACGAATAAAACAAAGCGCCGGCCGTACTACGGTTGGCAATGTTTCTGCGATCCCTGGCATGGGACTCCATTCAAGATAGCCCCGGCCGCGACGACGGGGGATAGACCGCGATCGCGGCGTGTAGGGACGTTGTATACAACGTCCCAACGAGTGGTTTCGAATGGGCCTGGGTCTCATGCCATGGCAAAGGGCGCTCGCACGGGGGTTACCCGCAGCTGGCAGTTGTCGTTGGGCGGCGACCCATGGCCGCTAGGCACAACAAAGGGGCTGCCCAAATCTGGGCAGCCCCTTGGCAATTCTCGCGCATTGAGCCTGGCTAGCTGGTCAGGAACTCGTTCAGCGCATCCTTGCTGATGCGGAATGCGTTGCCCAGCTTTTTGGCCTTGAGGTCCCCGGCGGCAATGGCCGCCATCACGTCCTCTTCCGAGACTTTGAGGTGCTCGGCTGCCTCGGCCGGTGTCATCACATCCGGCATTGCGCCCGTCACGGCTTCGACCTCTTTGCTGGCCATGCTGCCCTTGAGCGATTCGCTCAGTACGTTGCCAATGCCCATCCCGGCGCCAATGCCGGCCGTAAGCCCCGCTCCGCCCGACGGGTTTTGGGCGGCATCGCGCAGGGCGTCAGCGGCCTGCAATTGGGTGTAGGTGGTCATATCGAGCATACCCATCGCCCGCAGTTCTTCGGCCGACTTGGATGAAGGCTTCAGGCTCTCGATGTAGAACGACTTCAACGTCATGCCCAGCGCCTTGAAATCGTCCTGCGCCTTGGCCCGCACCCCGGCGCCGAGCTCCTCAACCATGCCGATCAGCTGGGGAACGTCGCTGGCTTCGGTCGTCTCGCCCAACAGATCCTGCAGCTTGGACAGGAGCATCGAGCGCAGCCGGTCCTTGATGTCATTGGTGGAGTAGGCCCCGGTCGCTCCGACAATCTGGGTGACGAATTGCTGGGCATCGGCTACCTGGAATGAATAGGCACCATAGCCCTGGAGCAAGGCGACCCCCAGCCCCATGCCAGGGTTGCGCACAATGATCGGCTGGGGCGTACCCCACTTCTCATTGGCGAATTCGCGCTTCGACACAAAGTAGACTTCGGCCGTGAACGGTGTGCGGTCGCCAAAAGCCTTGCCGATGATGTCGACCAACAGCGGGATGTTGGCGGTCGTTATTGTGTGACGACCGGGGCCAAAGGTGTCCAGCGCCTTGCCATCGCGGAAGAACACCGCTTCCTGGGCCTCGCGCACGATAACCTGGCTGCCGATGCGGAAGTCGCCCGACTCCCCCTCCGGGAAGCGGTGAACGATCTCATCCCGCATCTCATTGGGGTATTCGACGACGTCAAAGATTCGTGCCATGTGTCTCTCTCCTCAGGGCCCGATTAGGCCTCAGCCATGATCGTTTCGTGGCGCCGGTCAAACAAATCGACGGCATCCTGGCTGACCGTCCGCAGGTGGCGGATGGCCGCCGGCAAGCCGTCGCTGCCAAGCGAAGCTTCCACATTGTCGACCGCACTGGCAACCGTGCCAGCATGTTCGAGCAAAGCAGCGTCGTAACTGTACAGGGAGGCCAACTCGTCCTTGCCAATACGGGCATGGTCGAAAAGACCCGCGTAGCCGTACGACGCGGTTCGCAGCCGATCGATGAAAGCGCGCAGCTTGATAGCGCCGGCCTCCAGATCGTCGATCAAGTCGATCTGGCCCTCAGCGATGAGATCGCGCTGGATCTGGGAGACGCGCGCCCACTGCTTCTCATAGCGGTCGGCGACGGCTTCGCGCAGCATCTTATCGGACTCTCGCCGCTGGTCGCGCTCAACGTAGCCGAGGAAACCGGACAGCGTCGAGCGGATCTTGCCGAGCAAATCGTCGGTTTCGGTGACCTTCTTCAGTGGATCAATCGGTTGATCGGTCATTGGCAGCTCCTTCGACCTGACCGGTCTCTTATTCGCCGGAATTATAGCCCCTTCAATAGGGCCCAGCAACCAAAGGGACTGACGCGGGGCTGACAGGTGGTGCCCCGACCATCGGTATAATCGTCCCGCCGGCCGCCGGGGCCGGGTGTGAATCGGATGGAACCTAAAGCTGATGACGCTCGCCGGACAACGCCTCCAACCTGACCGCTACCAAATCGTGCCGCGCACCCTGTCGTTCCTGATCGATGGCGACCAGGTGCTGCTGCTGCGCTTGAGCCAGTCGCGCGCCGCGTGGGCCGGCAAGCTCAATGGCCTGGGTGGTCATATCGAACGGGGCGAAAACCCGGCCGTCTCGGCCCGGCGCGAGCTGGTCGAGGAGACCGGATTGACGCCGCAAGACCTGCGCCTGTGCGGGGTCGTGACCATTGACACGCAGCAGGCGATTGGGATTGGTTTGTACGTTTTCGTCGGCACGGCCACTGGCCGGCCGCAGGGCGGCGGCAAGGAAGGAGAGCCCATGTGGTGCGACCTCGACGGTCTTGACCCCGACGAGGTGGTTGAGGACCTACCAGCACTGCTGCCGCGTGCGTTGGCGGTCTACCACCAGCAGGCGGCCCCCTTCTGCGCGGTGTACCGCTACGGAGCGGATGATCGTCTGGAAATCGAGTGGGCGTCATGATCCCGGCAGATTTGGATCGGCGCCGCTTCCCCGCGTATGGCTGGCTTGGACTGTTGATCTTGCTCGCCGGCCAGCTTGCCTTGCTAGCCGGCCATCAATTGGCGGCCATCTGGCTCACGCCCATCATGTGGACCGGCTACTTCGTGCTGGCCGATGCCGCCTTGGGCTGGGTTCGAGGGCACGGCTGGCTGACCGGCTACCGGCGAGATGTGCCGCTGGCGGCAATGCTATCAATTCTGGTCTGGCTCTTGTTCGAGGCCTACAACCTTCGCATGGTCAATTGGATTTACAAGGGCTTACCCCCGCAGGCATGGCTCCGCGACCTCGGCTACTTCTGGTCCTTCGCCACCATCATGCCAGGGGTGTTTGTCACCGCCGACCTGGTCCGAGCGTTGCTGAAGCGCTGGCGCGGCCCCGAGCGTGGACGCCTCGGACAGAGGCAGCTGGGACCAGCTTGGAGCTGGTTCTTGCTCGGCCTAGCGCTGGTCATTATCCCGGTGCTGCTGCCCCCGCCCCAGGCGGCCTACCTGTTTGGGGCAGTGTGGATTGGGTTCGTGCTGCTGCTCGATCCACTCAATGAGGCGCTCGGGCTCCCCTCGCTGCGGCAGGAACTGCGCCGGGGCAGACTGCGGCCACTGATTTCTTACTTACTGGCTGGCCTGATTTGCGGTCTGCTGTGGGAGGCCTGGAACCTGCAGGCGGCTCGCGCCGGCGGCGCCTATTGGGTCTACACTTTCCCGGCCAAACTGCGAATCACCGGCCTGTACTACGGCCACATGCCGATCGAAGGGCTGCTCGGCTTCCTGCCTTTCGCCCTCGAACTGCGCGCCTTCTATCTCCTGCTCCGGTCGCAATTGGGCGGCAGCCGCGTGTTCGGACCGTCGCCGTTGGGAGACAAGTGATTGGGGATTGGGTGAACGGTGAAGGCCCCTATTCTCGTAGGGCCTCGCCGTGGCGTCCCCTCGGCGAGATCGGAGAATGCGGGTTGGATCAATGGATAGGTGATAGAAAAAAAGTGATAAGTGAAACGTGCGCGGCGAATGCTGAACAGCAGATAATCACCGAAGATTGAATTGAAGGCTCAGGGCTGAAAGCTGATGGCTGACTGCTGACAGCCGCGTGCCTGGCGCTTTGAGCCTGGCGCTTGGTGCTCACGCCGTTCCTGTCTCGTCGTCCTTATTCTCGTAGAACAGGAGCTCGGTTGAGCCGTAGCTGCGACGGTCAAACAACTGCAGCTTGGCCAGCTCCAGCTCGTTGTACTCCTTGGGGTCGAGCTGGACGATCACCTGCGCCTCGGGGTTGAGCCAGCGCTCCGTCGCATCCAGTAGGTGCAGCGATCGCGACCACAGATCCTTGTACTGCGGAGGGGCAACGAAGACGAAGTCGAACCGGTCATAGGGACTTGGTCTGATTAATACCTGCAGCGAGTCGATCAGCACGACGTCGGCATTTTCGCCCAAGCCCGTCATTTGTAAATTCTTCTCGATCGTGCGCACCGCCCGCCGGTCGTTGTCGAAGAAGACGGCGTGGCCGGCGCCCCGGCTGAGCGCCTCGATCCCCACACTTCCGGTACCGGCAAACAGGTCGAGCCAGGCCGTATCCATCACCGTCGGTCCCAGGATGTTGAACAGCGCCTCTTTGACCCGATCGCCAATCGGCCGTGTGCCCTCCCCCGGCACCAGCTGCAGCCGCCTACCTTTGGCCGTGCCGGAGATTACCCGGATCCGGCTCATGCAATACACCTCCAAGCCGAGCGCGGATACGTCCGCACCGGCCGACGCTGGCCGCTGCCCGCCTTGCGGATGTGGCTATGCGAACCCATCGACAGCCCGCCGGGCTGTGAGCAGATTGGCCCGCGGCGCGATGATCGGGACGACGCACCCGGCCCCCAGGATCCAGCCGTTGCCGCTTGTCGCCTGGTAGGCCTCGGACGCCTCGGCTCGCACTGTCGCCGGATCACCCAAGACCAGAGTCTCGTTGCGGCGCAAGCCGCCGCATAGGGCCTTGCCTCCGGCCAGGCGGCGGGCAGCCGCCAGCGACGGACCCGCCGTCCGGTCATGCCAATTGACAACCTGGACGTCGTAGTCAGCTGCCAGCGCAAAGTGGAGCCGGCTGCCGTGAAGGTGAAGCACATTCAGCCAAAACGTGCCGGCGCTTTCCAGAATGGCCCGGTCGTGGCGCTCGGCCCGTAGGCGATAGGTAGCCAGGTCGCACCAGTCTTCGGTCGCATGCTGCACCGCATAAAAGATGCCGGCGATTCCTGTCTCGGCTGCAGCCCTTACAAAGGCTGCGGTCGTGGCAGTGATGGTAGCCAGACCTTCTGCCAGCGCCTGTGGCGCCGACTCCCAATGTTCACGCAGCAGCTTGCTGCCGGCCAGGTTCTTGGCCTGCGCCAGCGGTGCGAACACGGTTTGGATCACGGGAACATCGGGACCCACGCCTTTCACAATGACCTCGAGAGCGGACAGCATGGCCCCCAAATGCCCCTCCGTGGGCGCGATCTGCGGCAGATCCTGCCAATCCCTGGGCCTCTCAATCACCCTGCGACCGTAGCGGCGAGTGCCTTCCGTCGAGCCCTGCCAATCGTCCTGCGCACCCCAATCCTTGAGGCAGTAGGAACTGGCCGGTGTGACCTTGACAAAGTCAAAGTCATGCACCTGCTGGAATGCAAGGGTGGCCTCGGCCAACCCACGGGGGTCTTGATCGTCCACCGGGAAGTGGCGCCACAGCGCGACCGGCGGCCGATCGCCGCGTTGCCCGGCAATGGCCGCCTCCAATCGTTCGCGTTTGGCAATCATCGAACGTTTACAATGCGCGAATATCCCAACTTCCGTGGTCGAGTTGGTTGATATGCCCCTGGGCCAGCTTGCGCAGCATCTCAGCCCGAATCTTGCCTGGAATCGAGTCAGCCAACTGCACGGCTTGTTCAAAAGCCTGCGTCGCCGCTTGCTCCTGCCCCCCTAGCTTGACCAGGGACAGACCCAGCCCGTAGAAGCTTTCGCTATCCTCCGAGAAGCGTTCGGTCGCCCGGCGGAACACTTCGATGGCTTGCTCGGTTTGGCCCCGGCCGTAGTGCGCCCAGCCTAGCTCACGCAATGCACCGATGTCATCCGGCTTCTGCCGCGCTTGTGCCTCGAGCGCCTCGATCGAGGGAGCCCCTTCTACGACGCGTTCCGCTTCCGTCATCCGCCACGCCTCCTGGAAGGTGTTTGGCCGGCTAGCCGGCCAACATTTCAGCGATTTGCTCCGGGTGTTCGGCTACACGCACGCCGGCGGCCTCAAGCGCCTCGATCTTGTCGGCGGCCAGACCGGATCCGCCTTCGACAATTGCGCCGGCATGTCCCATTCGCTTGCCGGGCGGCGCCGTACGGCCAGCGACGAAGCCAACCACGGGTTTGGTCATGCGATCGGCAATAAAGCGGGCCGCCATCTCCTCGTCGGTTCCTCCGATCTCACCGATCAGGACCACCGAGTCTGTGTGCGGGTCGGCTTCAAACAACTCCAACGCGTCGATGAAGGAGGTGCCGTTGATAGGATCACCCCCGATACCGACACACGTCGAAGCGCCCAGACCCTTTGCCTTGAGAGCATACAACACTTCGTAAGTAAGTGTTCCCGAGCGCGAGACCACGCCCACGCTGCCCGGGTCGGCAATATGACCGGGGATGATGCCCACCTTGGTTTCGCCCGGCGTCAGGATCCCCGGGCAGTTGGGGCCCACCAGGCGGACACCCTTGCGGTCAACATAATCGCGCACGATCATCATATCCTGCACCGGAATGCCTTCGGTGATGCACACGATCAACGGCAGTCCGGCATCCGCGGCCTCCATGATCGAGTCTGCCCCGGCTTTGGCCGGCACGAAGATGACCGAGGCATTGGCGCCGGTAGCTTCGACAGCGGTTGCCACCGTGTCGAACACCGGCACCTTGCCATCGAGCACCCATTCACCGCCCTTGCCTGGCGTCATGCCGGCGACAACTTGTGTGCCGTATTCCAGCATCAAGCTGGCGTGAAACTCCCCCTGGCGCCCGGTGATTCCCTGCACCAGCAAGCGAGTGTCCTTGTCTGCCAGAATGCTCATGCTTGCCTACTTCCCTCCGGCCGCAGCCACGGCCTTCTCAGCGGCATCGGCCAACGAGGTCGCAGTCATCATGTCGGCGTCGGCCAGCAGGCGGCGCCCCTCTTCTTCATTGGTCCCGACCAGACGCGTTACCATCGGCACGTCGGTGCTGACCTTCTGCAGCGCCGCCAGAATGCCGCGGGCTACTTCGTCGCAGCGGGTGATGCCACCGAAGATGTTGATCAGGACAACCTTGACGTTGGCATCGGTCAGGATGATGCGCAGGGCCGCTTCGACTTTCTCGGCGCCGGCACCGCCCCCGATATCGAGGAAATTGGCTGGCTCCCCACCAAACAGCTTGATGACGTCCATCGTGGCCATGGCAAGGCCAGCGCCATTGACCATGCAGCCAATGCTGCCGTCGAGCTTGACGTAAGACAGGCCGTACTTGCGCGCCTCACGCTCGGCCGGCTCTTCGGCGTCGATGTCGCGCATCTCGGCCAGTCCCGGATGGCGGAACAGCGCGTTGTCGTCAACCACCATCTTGCCATCAAGCGCCAGTAGACCATGGTGCTTCGTTCGCACCAGCGGGTTGATTTCGGCCAGTGTCGCATCGCTTTGCTGGTAGGCGCGGTAGAGACTCTGGGCGATCTGGGTGAACGCCTTCCAGTCTTCCCGTGGAAGTTCGATGGCCGAAGCCAGGTAGCGCGCCTGGTACTCCCGCAGGCCCAGCAGCGGATTGATGTGGACACGCACGATCTTTTCGGGATCGGTCCGGGCGACTTCCTCGATTTCGACGCCCCCTTCCGAAGAACAGATCATGATCGGCTTGCGTGCGGCGCGGTCGTTGGTGACACCCAGGTAGATTTCGGTTTCGATGTCGGCAGCTTCATCCACCAGCACGCGCCGGACCGGCAGCCCTTTGATCGACATGCCTAGGATTTGGGTGGCGACCTCTTCAGCTTCGTCGGCCGTCTTCACCAGACGTATGCCGCCGGCCTTGCCGCGGCCGCCCACCAGCACTTGTGACTTGATCACCACCCGCCCGCCGAGTTCTTCGGCGATCGCTTTGGCCTCCACCGAGGTGGCGGCGATGCGTCCGCGGGGAATGGGCACACCATGCTCTGCAAAGATCTGTTTCGACTGGTACTCGTGAAGCTTCATGCATTCCCCTTTGTCAGCTGCGATGGCTGTGCCCGCTCCCAGCAGAGCGCCACAGCAGGGCTAAGGAAACGGCGGCGCAAACCTCATCAGCCGCAGGTTGCCATTATCAACCACCCACAGGTCCTGGCCTGCGAACGCCAGCCCTGAAGGCAGTCCGAATCGGTCGACGGACGATCCCAGGTCACCCCACGCGACGCTGAAGGTGCCGTCAGCCTCGAAGCACAAAATGCGATAGCCCTCGGGATCTGAGGTGCAAACGTCCCCTTCCGAGGATACATCCAAGTAAGGTTTGTTGTTCAGCGATTGACCGTACCAACCATCGATCGTCCATTCATTGACCGGATCGAACGTGTTGGGTGCAGTCTCTTCGAACACTTGAATACGCTGGTTCCAGGTGTCGGCAACATACAATCTGCCGTCCGGGCCAACCGCCAATCCGACCGGCTCGTCAAGCAGACCCGGGCCGGCGCCGCCGCTGCCGATGCCAAACAGCGGATTGCCGTCGGTGTCAAAGACGACGATCCGTTTGTTGCCTGTATCAGCCACGAAAATCCGACCGTCGGCATCGACGGCCACGTCGCGCGGTCCCCAGAACGACTCGAGCGTCTGCGCTTCGCCGTACTCACCGATCGAATCAAGCGGCTCACCATCGGCGCTCAGGTGGACCACCCGGTGGTTCCAAGTGTCGGCCACATAGATGCTGCCATCCGGCGCCAGCGCCAACCCCCACGGTTCGTTGAAGGCAGGCTGCGGTCCAGCCAGATCGGGCGCACCGAACTGCCCCCACGTCGCCAGCACCTGACCGGTGGCATCCAGCTTGACGATGCGATGGTTGCCGGAGTCGGCCACCAGCAGGTCTCCATGTTCCGTCACCACCAAGTCGCGCGGGTTGGTCAACCCCACGTCTTGCGCGATCACCGGGTCGGCAGACAGCGCAACCGTGCCCTCGGCATACGGGTCAACCAGGGACACCCCTTCAAGCGCTTGAGGTGCTACTCCATAATCCCAGATCATGGCGGCGACATCGCGCCGGATGTAGAGCTTCATGCGGTCGGCCGGGCTCCAGCGGTCGAGGGCGAAGTTGCCACCGGTCAGCTGGCCATAGGCCGTGTAGTCTCGCTGGAACCAGATATCCCACAAAGCGACACGGTATTCCGGTGACCGCAAGGCTCCCCAAACGCGCTCCCAGCTCAAGTCGAAGTAGTCCTGCATCGGCCACCACATGCGGATGTACTCAAAGGTCAAGTAGCGGCCGCCCAGAATTGGCTCGACGGTGGCCCAGTTGTTGTCACCGGCAATTACAACCGGGTAGTTCAGCAAGTCGCGGCTCGGGGTGTTCTGGTAGTAGTGGTTGTTGGGGAACTGACGGATGTACCAACTGAAGGGCCAGGAGACATCATCATCGTAGCCGACGTCAATGCCCATCCCATCCGTCGTCCGGCGTGAGAGCTCTTCGATCTGGGCAAGCACGGTCTTGACGCCAGTTGCCGAGTGTGCGTAGACCAAGTACTCCGTAGCCCTGTCGTAGTTGATGAAAGCCGCCCGGAAAGATGTGCGCACGGTCAGGGCTAGCAGGATGGCGAACAGCACGACACCCAGCAATCGCCCCAACGGAGGCGCCTGCCAGCCCCGGGCCAGCCAGTACGCGCCGGCGGCGCTGCCCAGAAGCAGGATCCCGTAGAAGATAAAGGACCCCGTGCGCCTCAATTGGTCGAGCTCGGCACCGTCGAAGGCCGGCTGTGGGCTGAGCAGCATACCGATCAGATGGGCCAGGCTGATGAGGGCAGCAAACGCCAAACCCAGGACCAGCCAGCTGCGACCGTCGGCCAGACGGCGCCAGTCGACCGTTTGCATGAGCTGGCCAAAGGACCAACCGGCCAGCAGAATGTATGGAAAGGTAATGTGGACGGTCAGCCACGGCATGCGCTCGCCGGCGATGGTGTAGGCCAGCGTGGAGGTCAAAGCCCAGAATCCGAGGAACAGTACGACGGGGAACCGCGCAGGGCCTTGGGTTGGCTCGGCGGCCGGCCCTTCTATCGAAGGGACCTCTGGGCTCCGTTGGCGCCAGCGGCGCAAGCCAAGATAACCAGCGAAGAGCGCCCCGATCGCCGGCAGGAACTCGTAGATCGGAACCTGGATCAGCAGATAGTAGTAGAGTGGTTGACTGCCCCGGTTGACTTCGTGCTGCTCGAGCCAATAGCCGAGTGACCCAACCAGTCCGGTAAAAAGACCGTCCGGATAGGTCAGCACGGTCGTGTAGAACAGGGCAAACAGGCCAAAGAACACCCCGGCGGCGATCAGCCAGCGGCGCCAATTCCAGGCAATTCCGATGCCGGTCGCAATTGCCACCATGATCGCCAGCACAATCGCAGTCTTGGTGCGAGCCACCGGATCGGTGTACGCCAGCGGATCCCATCCCAGCATGAGTGATGGGAAGGCGGCCAACTGCGGCAAAGTCATGGTCGAAGCCACAATCAACAGGTCGAGCGCCGGAAACTCCGAGCGCAGCCGGCCCCGGAATTCGAGAACCACCGCGCCTGCCGACAAGACCACTCCCAGAATGACCAATACGAGACCGGCCTGGGCGGTTGGCGGGAGCCCGATCATTGGGCTTGGTACAGCCGCCGAAGGGTCGGCTGGCTGCGCCGTCTCCAAAGCGCCTGGGGCAGCCCGGCTGTCCAGGTACAGGCCTGCCCCCGCCAGGGTCAGCCCGACGAACACGACCACCAGTCCAGCGATGAAGCCAATCCGCAGTCCATTGCGCTGCCAGTGCGATCGCAGCCAACGCCACGACAGCATGAGCCCGAGAAAGAGCATCAGCTGGGCGGTATAGATGAAGGCGGTTTCCTTGGCCGTGAAATGCAGCGCCAGCGAGCCGGCCAGAAGGTACAGCCAACGCGGCTGCCTGTCCTCGTAGTAGCGGAAGACCGCATAGAACATGGCCAATGCCAGGGGAACGACCAGGGCTTCGTTGCGCACGTAGCGGCCGTAATACAGCATGTACGGCGACACGGCCATCAACACGGCACCGAGCAAGGCGCCCCACTTGCCAATCCAGCGCCGGAAGCCCCACATCAGCACCACGGCGGCAATACTGGCCAAGGCGGCCGGCACGCGCGCCGAGGCATCGGATACACCAAACAAGAAGTACGATAGGGCGATCAGATGGAATTGGAGCGGCCCATGCATCAGCGGGTCGTGCCTGAAATTGCCCTCGTCGGCCAGCTTCCACGAGAAGTAGGTGTGCAGGCTCTCGTCATGACTCATGACGCGGGTGCCGAGATCGTAAAAACGCGTGGCCACCGTCAGCACAAGCAGAACCGCAAAGGCGATCAACTCAATATCGACGCTGATGCTGGCCATCGCCAACCGATCGCGCAGGGTCATCGGCTGATCGTTTCTGGACTCGATCGCTTCCATCACTCGACCTCCGCCGTCATACTACCTAGATCGCTCTCTCCCACACCGGTCCCGGAATGCAGGGCGTCGATTTCCTCAGGGGTGAGGTGGCGCCATGCTCCGGCCGCCAGGTCGCCCAGTTTCAGCGGCCCAATCCGCTTGCGGATCAACGCCTTGACCTGGTAGCCAAAATGCGCTGCCGTGTCCCGGATCTGATGCTTCTTGCCTTCGTGCAGAACGATCCGCAGCCAGCCGGGGCGGCCCCGGAGCGGCTCGACAACGGCCGGGGCCAGCTGGCCCAGCTCGGCAAGACGTGGACCGGCGCGCCATTCCTTCAGGACTCGGTCGTTGGGCGGGCGGTCCAGCAGCACATGATATTCCTTTTCATGCTCGAAGCGAGGATGGCTCAACCGGTGCGTGAGCTCCCCGTCATTGGTCAGCAGCACCAGCCCCTCGCTTTGGCGGTCAAGCCGGCCGACCGGATAGACCCGCTGCGGCACGTCGACCACCGAGTCTACGGTGGGTAGTCCCCCTTGGGATTGCAGGGACGAAAGCACGCCGCGTGGTTTGTTGAGCATCAGGTAGACCGGCGCCTCAGCCGCAGGCAGCGGCGAGCCGTCGACCAAGATCCGATCCTGGCCCGGATCGGCCTTGTCCCCCAGCTTGGCGACACGGCCATTGACCTCGACCTTCCCCTGCCGGATCAACTCCTCACAACTGCGGCGCGACCCGAGACCGGCCTCCGCCATCAGCTTCTGCAGCCGCTGGCTCACGACTCGTCCTGCGCAATGGGTCTCACGGCGGACTCGTCGTCGGCGTCACGGTCCGGCTCCAACTGCAGCGGAGGCAACACTTCCAGCGAAGCCAGACCGAAGTACTGGAGGAAGTCGGGGGTCGTGGCATACAGGATGGGCCGGCCGGGGGCATCGGTACGGCCAACTTCTTCAATCAGGCCATAGCGCACCAGCGTGCGCAAGGCGCTGTCCGAGTTGACACCGCGGATCGAATCGATGTGCGGCCGGGTTACTGGCTGCTGGTAGGCAACGACGGCCAACACTTCAAGCGCCGCTTTCGTCAGACGGGAGGTCGATTCGAGCTCGAGAAAACGCTCGATGTCCTCGGCCAGTGCCGGGTCGGAAGTGAGTTGGTAACCATGCCGACTGCGTTCCAGAGCCAATCCACGGCTGTGGTAGGTTCGTTCCAACCAGCCGAGCGCTTCCTCCGCCTGGCGCGCCGTGACCTCCAGGGCCGATGCCAACCGGTTCAGGTCGACGGCCGTCGGTGCAACAAAGAGCAGCGCCTCGATACGGGCGGCCAATTGCTGCACTTCCGCCCCGCCAGGGGTGGCCTGAACGCCCGTGCTATAATCGGCCGAACCATTCTGATCAGGAGATTCCACGCGACGTGGGTACTTTCACCTTGACAAAGAGTAGGTTTGCGCTGCTTGCCTTAGCCGCCAGCTTGCTGCTGGCTATGCTTGGCTGCAACTTCAATGTGGGCGGGCCCGATTCGCCCCCAACACCATTCTCTTCCTCCGGCAACCCTTTCGGCGAATTCGAAGGGCTGTTCGAAAACGCCACCATCTCGGGCGATGGTAGTTTCAGCGTCATCCTTAATGAGGCTCAGATGACCGCGCTTGTTGCCGCCCGCCTACAGCTGGAAGACGAGCCGGTGATCACGAACCCGGTTGTCTTGCTTCAAGACGGCGCCATCCATCTTTACGGCCAGGTCGGGGAGGGGCTCGTCTCCGCCGATGGGCTCATCGTGATTGAGCCGGTCATCAACAGCGATGGCTCACTCGCCTTCTCTGTTGCCTCGGCGGATCTGGGTCCCCTGCCCGTGCCCGACGGGCTGTTGGCGAGTTTGTCGGGCATGATTACGGAGGCCTTCACAGGCTCCATCGGCCCGCTCGCCACCGGAATACGCTTAACTGCAGTGGCGATCGACAACGGCGAAATGGCCATTCAGGGCCAGGTCCGTTAGCGCCGGCGATTATACCAGCGGGTCATGCAGCCAACCATCAACCCCCAGGGAAAGCCATTGAGACGCGCCCTGTTGGCGGCCGGACTGTCCGTTGTCTTGTTGGCCAGCTGCGCCGGTCCACAGGCGACGGCCGGCATGATCAGCGTCGAACTTGACATCGACGGTGTCGCCCGGACGTATCAGGTGCCGGCCGGTTCGACGGTGCGGCAGTCGATTGAGACCGCCGGCTACAGCCTGGCGCCACTCGACCGCACCGAGCCCCCTGCGTACACCGTGCTGACCGACGGCGCCCTGGTGACCGTCACCCGGGTCAGCGAGCGATTCGAAATCGAAGAGATTGTGCTACCTTTCGAACGGCAGACGGTGCGCAACGAGGGCCTCCCCGAGGGCGAAACTCGGCTGCTCCAGGCGGGCCGCAACGGCCTCCAGGAGATCACCAATCGCATCCTGACCGAAGCCGGTCAGGATATCTCCCGCACCCCGGTCAAAACGACGGTGATCGAGCCCGCCCAACCCGAAATCATAATGATCGGCGCGCAGGCCTCTTTTGCGCCGGTGACGATCAACGGCCGGCTAGCCTACCTTTCCGGTGGCAACGCCTGGCTGATGGAAAACACGACCGGTAACCGGCGTCCCCTCACCTTGAGCGGTGATCTGGACGGTCGCGTGTTCGATTTGTCGCCAGCGGGGGATTGGCTGCTCTTCACGCGCGCCGAGGTTGAGCAAGAGGACACCATCAACAGCCTGTGGGCGCTGCCGCTGGAAGCCGGTGAGCTCGAACCGATGGACCTCGGGGCCGACAACATCGTCCATTTTGCGGCTTGGGCCCCGACAAGCGATCGGTTGGTCGTGGCCTACTCCACCGTGGAACCCAGTGCGGCTGCTCCCGGCTGGCAGGCCAACAACGATTTGGTGCTGGTGAACCTGACGCAGGCGGGACGTGTGCTGGGTCGGGAGACGCTGATAGCGGCCAATGCCGGTGGGCAGTATGGCTGGTGGGGCACCGACTATTTTTGGGCCCCCGACGCCGTCCGGTTGGCATTCAGCCGGGCCGATGC
>DASWJQ010000188.1:0-4063 GCA_036397095.1 Anaerolineales bacterium | reverse complement strand
GCCTGGAGGGCCGCCAGCCGAGCGACGAGGAAGTCTACTACTACCACCTGGCAACCTTCCATGAAGACATGCACGGGGAGACGCTCACCCACATTCGCCAGACTCTCGGCTATGTCGCACCGAGGCTCTCAAGGTCAAGAGCTCCGGAAACCCCAGCCGCGCCCGAACCCGGTTTTGAGCTGCACGACGTGGAGGTTCCAGGGGGTTCGTACTGGCTGGGCGCCACGGCCGACCTCCCCTTCGTCTTTGACAACGAGAAGTGGGCCCATCCCGTGGCTGTCCGTCCCTATCGCATCTCCGCCACCCCGGTCACCAACGTCGACTTCCAGCGCTTCGTCGATGAAGGTGGGTATCAGCGCCGGGAGTTGTGGAGCGATGAGGGCTGGGAGTGGCGCCGAAGTGCGCAGGCGGAAAATCCAGTGTACTGGCAGCGGGAGGATGACCGTTGGCTCTGGCAGCGGTTCGACGCGCTGACGCCATTAGAACCATTCAAGCCGGTGATCCACGTCAACTGGCACGAGGCCAATGCCTACTGCGCCTGGGCTGGCCGCCGGCTTCCCAGTGAAGTGGAATGGGAACTGGCAGCCAGTGCTGAACGCGCGTTGGGTGGACAGGGAGTTTCAGACCACAAGCGCCGTTATCCGTGGGGCGATGAACCGCCCAGTCCTCAGCGAGCGAACCTCGACTCGGCGGTCATGGGCTGCCTAGACGTTCGAGCCCTCCCAGCCGGGGACAGTGCCTTCGGCTGCCGCCAGATGATCGGCAATGTGTGGGAGTGGACCGCTGACACATTCGAGGCCTACCCGGGATTCGAACTGGATCCTTACGACACCTACTCGGCGCCGTCCTTCGGCCAACAGAAGGTGCTTCGAGGCGGCTGCTGGGCGACCCGCTCCCGCCTGATCCGCAATACGTTCCGCAACTTCTACACGCCTGACCGCAACAACATCTTCGCCGGTTTTCGGACCTGCGCCCTCTGAGCCCCGCCCGGCGATCAGGCTTGCCCCACCAGCGCCCGGCGGCCGAGCAGGATTTTCGAGAGTTCTGCTACCAGCGCCGGCACCAGGAGCAGCGGAAAGACAAAACGCCACTGCTCGGGGCCAAGCGAGACGGTGTTGAAGATTGGCTGCAGGAACGGAACGTAGATCACGATCAGCAGCATCGCCGCCGAAGCAACCACCGCGTAGAACATGACCCGGTTGCTGAGTAGCCCGATCTGAAGCAGCGGGATCTGCAGCGAGCGGGAGGTGAACGCCCGAAGTAGCTCCGAAAAGGACAGCGTGGCGAAGGCCATCGTCCGGGCCATCTCCGGGAACAGGCGCAGACCAATCAGATAAGCCGAGAGGGTGACCCCGGCGATGGCGGCGGTCTGAATCGCGATCCGGCCCAACATTTCGCGGTCGATGATTGGTTCCTTCGCCGGACGCGGCGGTCGCTCCATGATCCTCGGTTCGCCGGGCTCCAGCCCCAGCGCCAGCGCCGGCGCGCCATCGGTCACCAGGTTGAGCCACAGCAGTTGAATGGCGGCCAACGGAGAGGGCAGCCCGGCCAGGATGGCGACCAGAATGGTCAGGATCTCGGCCAGGTTGCAGGAAAGCAGATAGTAGACGAACTTGCGGATGTTGGCGTAGATTACCCGCCCCTGCTCGATGGCAGCGACGATGCTGGCATAGTTGTCGTCGGTGAGCACCATGTCGGCAGTTTCTTTGGCCACATCGGTCCCGGTGACGCCCATGGCGATTCCAATGTCGGCTCGCTTCAGGGCCGGGGCGTCGTTGACCCCGTCGCCGGTCATCGCCACGACCTGGTTGTCGCGCTTCAAGGCATCCACGATCCGCACTTTGTGCTCCGGCGACACCCGGGCGAATACAGCCGTCCGCTTGATCTCTACCTGCATCTGGGCCTCGTCCATCTCGTCCAGCGCCCGTCCGGTCACCACCTTGAAGCCTTGCTCTAGTAACCCAATTGACTCGGCGATGGCCCGGGCGGTATCCGGGTAGTCCCCGGTAATCATTATGGTGCGGACCCCTGCCGTACGGGCCCGCCGCAAGGCCGGCGGGACCTCCGGCCGGGCCGGATCGATCATACCGATTAGGCCCACGAAGGTGAGGCTGTGCTCCACCGTCTCGGGAGTCGTCTCGTCCGGAACGTCCGGCTCTGCCCGGTACGCGACCGCAATCACCCGCAGCGCCTGCCGAGCCATCGCGGCATTGGCGTCTAAGATTCTCTCCCGGGCGGCCTCATCGAGCGGCACCACCTGATCCTCGATGGTCTCGTAGTGAGTGCACAGATCGAGCACCACATCGGGTGCTCCTTTGGTCGCGGCCACCTCCCACTCTCGCAGGCTTCCGTCGTAGAAGGGACTTGCATCGTCGGCAGTGGGATTGAGAACCTTGTGGACGGTCGTCATCCGTTTGCGGCTTGAGTCGAACGGGATCTCGTTGATGCGAGGGTAGGCCTGTTCCAGCTCGTCCCGGCGGGCCCCCGCCTTGCTGGCGGCCACCACAAGCGCAGCCTCGGTCGGATCGCCTACCACCCGGAAGGAACCGTCCGTGCCCGATTCGAAATCGGCGTCGTTGTTCAGGACCGCCACCCACAACGCGGTCAGTGAGCCCGGATAGTCGTTCAGATCAACCGGCGAGCCATCCAGCCGAAAGGCTCCTTCCGCCGAGCGTCCCCCTCCGTCAATTTCGAACAGTTTGCCGTCCACCCACAGGCGGGTGGCGGTCATCCGGCTTTGGGTCAGGGTGCCGGTCTTGTCGGCGCAGATCACCGTGGTCGAGCCGAGGGTCTCGACCGAGGACAGCCGGCGGATCAAGGCGTTGCGCTGAATCATCTCCCGCATGCCAAGCGCCAGGGTGATGGTCACCACGGCTGGCAGTCCTTCGGGAACCGCCGCCACCGCCAGGCTCACCGCCACCAGGAACATTTCCAGTGGGTCGAACCCGCGTACCCAGCCCACGACGAAAACTCCCGCGCACACCGCCAGCGCGGCCCAGCCCAAGACCTTTCCCAACTGATCCAGCCGGCGCTGCAGTGGGGTAGCTTCGTGTTTCACCTCCTGCAGCAGGGTGGCGATCTTGCCAATTTGGGTGCGCATGCCGGTGGTCGCCACCAACCCCCGCCCCCTGCCATAAGAAACCAACGTCCCGCTGAAGGCCATGTTGTGTCGGTCGCCGATTGGGCCGTGCTCATCCACTTTCAAGTTGGCGTCCTTGTCCACCGAGACCGACTCGCCGGTCAAGGGCGCTTCCTCGATCCTCAGATTGACCGCCTCCAGCAGCCGCAGGTCCGCCGGTACGTAGTTGCCGGCCTCCAGCAGCACCAGGTCGCCGGGGACGACGTCTCGGGCCGGGATCACCTGCCGGTGGCCGTCTCGAACGACCTGGGCCTCCGGCGCGCTCATCTTGCGCAAGGCGGCCATCGCCCGCTCGGCGCGTCGTTCCTGGACGACGCCCAAGGCGGCATTCAAGAGCACGATGGCCAGGATCGCGGCAGCCTCCACAAAGTCGCCGAGCACCGCCGAGGCCAGGGCGGCCACGATCAAAATGATGACGACGAAGTTGTTGAACTGCTGAAGGAGCTGAACCCAGAATCCTGGCCGGGGTGCTTCGGCCAGCTCGTTGGGGCCGTACTGCTCCCGCCGCTCGGCTGCTTGGATCGGCTCCAGCCCGCGCTCACTGGAGACCTGAAGCAGTTCGGCGACCCGGGTCGCCTCGAGCGCGTGCCAGGGGGTCTCCTCCGCCGTGGTGCGGGCCGGGGCCCGGAGCTCAGTCCGTTCCATAGCTAAAAAGTGGGCGGCTTTCGCCACCCACGGCAGGATTATACCTTGCCGACAACCCGGTCTCCCGAGTCGCCGGCCAGGTCCTTCGTCGGCATCCTACCTAGCCGCAGTTCCTCGGCATAGTGGTTCGGCAAATCCGATTGCTCGATGGCGGCCGCCTCGACCTCCACGTCGTACTCGACCCGGCGCAGCTCGACTCTTGGCCGCCGGTTGAGGTCGACCAGCGCGTAGCAGGCCCTTGGATCTCCGTCCTTCGGGCGGCCGACACTGCCGACATTC
>DASWJQ010000187.1:0-4551 GCA_036397095.1 Anaerolineales bacterium | reverse complement strand
CCAGATGGCCCGCGCCGGCGTTCCCTTGGAGGAGTAGAGCTCATTAGGCGGCCGGACAGGAAACCTCGGGGTTCCAGTCCTCGTAGGTCCCAGCCGGGTTCTCACTGAAGTGCCACACGTGAAGCACATACACACCCAGGGCTTCGTTCAGGTGCAATGAGTGCCCATTCAGCGTTGGCACTCCATCATTGGCCGCATCCCACGGCTCGGCCGGCACGATGTACTCGACAGCCCCCAGATGCATATCCCCGTTGGGCGCCGGCTGGTAGACCAGCGCCTCCGGCTTCAGCCAGTCGAGTTCCGTGTCCAGACGGTCGGCGTCAATGTAGTGAAACCCCATCGCGCCGACACCAGGGTTGTCGAAGCAATGATCCAAACCTTCAACCAGGTCCCAGCCGGCGGCCTGTGCCGTTTCGGTCTTGCTGTACCTGGCGGTTTCCGATCGCAGCTGCGCAAGGCTGTCACCGCCGCCACATGCGGCCAGGATTGTAGCAATGCACAGCCCGACAAGCGCGCTCACAACCGACCGGCGTCCTGTGTTATCCATAGCGCTCTCCTTCATGTTGGTCGGGCGACCGCCGGCCGATGGGCTGGCGGTCAGCCAGCTTCGTTAGCCCTCGGCGGTCATCGGGTTGATGATCGTCTTCACCGGCACTACCCGGTCGGCCGGGAACCCGCCACGCTTGGCATGTTCCCGCACCATCGCCTCATCCGGCGCCAGGTACGTGCAGAAGATCGCATCGTCCGTGACGTAACTCTCCACCCACTGGATGGATGGCCCCAACTCGGTCAGTACGCCGTTCGACGTCTGGGCAATCGCCTGCAGCTCTTGCGGCGACAGCACGCCGGCGTTGGGGATCTTGCGCTCGATCAGGAACCTCTGCATCGTCGTCTTACCTCCTGCTGTAGAATGGTCGGACCCAACGATCCCCATTTCAGCACGTCGCCACCGTCCGTGGGTCGCCCCGATGGATACAGAAGGGATACAAATGGGAGACCGGCCAGTTGACCAGTCGAGAGGCCTGACGGCCTCTTTTGGCTACTGGGTCCGCCGCCGCCGGCTGGCACTCGACCTCACGCAGGCTGCGTTGGCCAATCAGGTTGGCTGCTCAACGGCAACCATCAAAAAGATCGAAGCCGATCAACGCCGCCCTTCGCGCCAGATGGCGGGACGGCTTGCCGAGTGTTTGGCCATCGAACTCGAAGAACGTGACTCCTTCATTGCAGCCGCCCGCGGTGAGCTGGCCGTCGATGCGATGCCGCTGGCACAACAGCCCCTCGACGCGCAGCCAGAGCCGACCCCAAAGTTCCTCGGTGCCGGCGAGCCGAGCCCCGACCAGCCTGGCGATCGCTTCGTCGGCAGGCAACGCCAACTTCAGTGGCTTGAACGACTCTTGGCGTCGGCGATTGAGAGCCGCGGTCAGATGGCATTCTTGTTGGGTGAGGCCGGCCGTGGCAAGACAGCCCTGCAGACAGCCTTCGCCGCACACGCCCTGCGCACCCACAACCATTTGCTGGTGCTCAGCGGCTCATGCGCCGCCTTTGCCGGAGTCGGTGAACCCCTGCACCCCTACCGCCAGATGCTGCGCAACCTGATTGGCGAGCTGGAAAGCGACTGGTCAGCCGGCCGGATCAGCTCAGCCCAGGCCAGCCGCCTCTACCATCACGTGCCGGCAGCCTTCCAAGCAATGGCCCGCACCGCACCCGGCCTGGCGACCACCCTGGTGCCCGAACCCAAGCTGCGCGCCCGGGCGGCGGCATTCGCGTCCATCGATCCCGCCACCATGGACCAGGTAGTGATGGCCGCCAGTTCGGGCCACATTGCGCAAGCCTCCACGGTCCCCAGCCTGATTGCCAGCCTGCTGGAAGACTTGGCCCGCCACCAGCCGATTGTGCTCATCATTGACGACCTGCAGTGGGCCGATTCGGGGACACTCGACTTGCTGTTCCAACTCGGACGCCGAATCAGTCATCAGCCGATCCTGCTGCTAGCGGCGCTGCGGCCCGACCCGGGAGCGGCTGGCCCACCGGCGGACCGGATCGAGGCCGCCATCCTCGAGTTTCAGCGCCTCCGCGACGATATCGTGCTTGATTTGGACCACTTTGAGATAGCTGAGGCCCGGCAATTCACGGAAGACCTGTTAGACCGAGAAGCCAACGCACTGCCAGACGAGTTTCGCCAGAATCTGTTCTGGCGTACTCGGGGTCATCCGCTCTTTACCATCGAGCTGCTGCGCGAGATGAAGCAGCGAGGCGATCTGGTGCAGGATGAGGCCGGCCGCTGGTCAGCAGGCCCGCAGGTCGATTGGGACACATTGCCGGCCAGGGCCCAAGCCGTCATCCAGTCCCGGCTCATTCGCCTCAACCCAACCGACCGCGAGCTGCTGTTGGCCGCAAGTATCGAAGGCGCCACTTTCACGCCGGCGGTCGCCGCCGCCGTGGCCGGGCAATCCGTCGAAGACGCCCTGCGCCGTTTGAGGCGCGTCCTCTCGGAACAGCATCACCTGGTCAGGGAACAGACAGAAGTCGGACCGGACGGTGAGGCCTGGCCCCGCTTCGCCTTCAACCACGTCCTATTCCAGCAGTTCCTGTATGAGGCAGTCAGCCAGGCTGAGCGCCAGCAGCGCCACGGCCAGGTAGCAGTCGAGTTGGAGCGGCTGCACGCCGCCCAGCCCGAACCGGTTGCCTCCCAGCTGGCGCACCACTACGGGTTGGCCGGACAGTCGGCGCAAGCGGCTTCCTATCATCTGATCGCTGGCGACCACGCCAGGCGTTTCTCTGCCCTGTCCGAGGCCGTCCGTCACTACGGCCAAGCCGCCGAGCGCTTCCAGCAGGCAGGCGATGTCCAAAGCGCCGCCCGGGCCCAAATGAAGCTGGGCCTCGCCCACCAAATCGCCTCCGATTTCGAACAAGCTCAGGATGCCTTCGACAGATCCTTCCGCTTGCAGCGTCAGTTGGCACAGGGCCAATCACCCACCTCGCTGGCTGACCTGAACGGCCCGGACAGCAAGCGCAGTGCCCCCCACCCTCTACGGTTGATTTGGCAGGACCCCCCGTCTCTGGACCCAACCCTCGGCGGCTACAGCATGACGGCGCCGATCACAATGAACCTGTTCAGCGGATTGGTCAGCTACGGCCCCGACAGCGACATCCGGCCTGAGGTTGCGCACAGTTGGCAAATCGAGGACGAGGGCCGGCGCTATGTATTTCAACTGCGCCCGGACGCGATCTGGAGTGATGGTCAGCCCGTCACCGCCCACGATTTTGTCTACACCTACCGCCGCGCCTTTGCCCCTCAGCTCGGGGCCCCCGTTGCGCCGTCCTTGTTAGCTCCAATCCGTGGCGCCGAGCAGGCGGCTGCAAATCCCGACCAGCTGGCGGTATCAGCGCTGGACGATCACACGCTTGTCATTGAACTCGCCGCGCCAAGCAGCTATTTCATCCATAACCTCGCCTACTACGTCTTGCTACCAGTTCCGCGCCACCTGGTCGAGCGCCGCCAACAGGATTGGTGGGCCATCCGACCGCTGGTGAGCAACGGACCATTCCTGCTCGAATCGTGGGACCCGGGCCAATCCATGAGTCTGGTTCGCAATCCAACCTACCAGGGCGCGTTCAGAGGCAACCTCGAGGCAATCGAACTTCAACTCGGCGAAGGCCTCGGGGGACAGGTTGAGCTATTTGAAGAAGACAGGCTCGACGTGGTCAGCACCTGGTTCGCCGGCTTTGACCAGATCCTGCAGCTTGCAGACGCCTCTCCCGCCGACCATGTAATCCGGCCGTGCTTCCTGACCACCTACTACTTCCTCGACCCCGACCGCCCGCCATTTGGAGACCGGCGTACTCGCCAGGCCCTGGCGCACGCCATCGACCGGCCCCTACTGGCCAATAGCCTGCTTGGTGGCTGGGTTGTGCCGGCCGAGGGAGGCTTTGTGCCACCGGGGATGCCAGGTCACGTGCCCACCGGCGCACTTGCCTACGATCCCGATCTGGCGCGCCGCCTGCTGGCCGAAGCTGGCGGCCTGCCCGCTTTCGAAATCAAGGCCTCAACCAGGTTGGCCAGGGTCGGTCAGTATCTTTGCGACAGCTGGCGGTCCGCGCTCGACTTGGAGGTGGACCTTGTCGTCCTACCCCAAGGTCCGTCGCCGCCCGTTTCCGCCGGGGATGTTCTGGTCGGTGGTTGGTGGGCTGACTACCCCGATCCTGACAACTTTCTGCGGGTCAACCTCGATCTCGATCTGCCCAATTGGCAAGACCCGACATACCAGGACTTGGTGGCCAAAGCCGGTGCCACCCTGGACCCGGCTGCCCGGATACGTCTCTACCAGCAAGCCGAGCAAGTCCTGATTCGACAAGCGCCGCTCGTTCCGCTCTTCTATTGGCAGCACCACCTGTGGCTCAAGCCCTGGGTCAAACGCTATCCGACATCGGCCGTCAAAAACCCGGGGTTCTGGAAAGACGTCATTCTCGAGCGCCACTAGTCTGAATCAGCCGGCCAACACAACGAGAGCGGGCTGGCCCTAGGGCCAGCCCGCCACCTGGTCAGCGGTT
>DASWJQ010000186.1:0-9253 GCA_036397095.1 Anaerolineales bacterium | reverse complement strand
GAACGGCGTGAACTCGCCAAATCCCTTCATCGAGCACCATTTCGTGATCGCCGCCGTCAACGTCGTCTTGCCGTGGTCGATGTGCCCCATCGTCCCTACATTCATATGCGGCTTGGTCCGCTCAAACTTCTGCTTGCCCATGGCTCTTCCTCGCTCCGTTGGTTCTCAGTCGAGTCTCGACTACACGTAATCGGTGGCCGGTTCTCGACCGGCACGTACAGTACTAACCGGGTGCGCCGGCTAACAGGGCGTCGGTCACTTTCTCGGCGACTGGTTCGTAGTGATCGAACTCCATCGTGAAGACACCGCGGCCCTGGGTCATCGACCGCAGGTCGGTGGCATAGCCAAACATCTCGGCCAGTGGCACAAAGGCCCGAATGGCCTGGGCATTGCCCCGCATCTCGATGCCCTCAATCATCGCCCGGCGAGAGGCCAAATCTCCGGTCACGTCGCCAACGTGCTCTTCTGGCACCACGACCTCGGCCTTCATCATCGGCTCGAGCAGCACCGGCTTGCCTTTTTGGACAGCCTCCTTGAAGGCCATCGAGCCGGCCACCTTGAATGCCATGTCGCTCGAATCGACCTCATGGTACGAGCCGTCCGTCAGGCGGATCACAATATCAGTCACCGGGTAACCGGCCAACACCCCGCCCTCGGCTGCTTCACGCACGCCGCGCTCAATCGCCGGAATATACTCCCTGGGGATCGAGCCCTTGGTGATCTCATCGACAAACTGCACACCGGAAGCCGGTTCGCCGGGGTCGGCGGCGACGACGACGTGGGCATATTGGCCGCGCCCCCCGGTCTGTTTGACGTAGCGCAGTACAACCTTCTCGACCGGCCGGGTGATCGACTCGCGGTAGGCAACCCGCTGGCGCCCGATGTTGGAGTGCACCTTGAATTCGCGCACCATCCGGTCGAGCAGCACCTCCAGGTGCAGCTCGCCCATGCCCGAGATCACGGTCTGTCCCGTCTCTTCATCGACGCCGACCCTGAAGGTCGGATCCTCTTCGGCTAACTTTTGCAGCGCTTCGGCCAGCTTATCCTGGTCGGCCGCCGTCTTGGGCTCGACCGCCACCGAGATCACCGGCTCGGGGAAGGTGATGTTCTCGAGGATAACCGGGTTGGCGGCGTCGCACAGTGTGTCGCCGGTGAAGGTGTCTTTCATGCCCAGCACGGCGGCAATATCGCCGGCCAGCACTTCGTCAATGTCCTCGCGCCGGTCGGCATACATTCGGATCAACCGGCCGACGCGTTCGCGGGACCCCTTGACCGAGTTGTAGACCGTTGAGCCCTTGGTGATCTTCCCCGAGTACACCCGGAAGTAGGCCAACCGTCCCACATAGGGGTCGGTCACAATTTTGAAGACCAGGGCGCTGAACGGGTCGTCATCGCGCGTGTGCCGCACCACCTCTTCGTCGCTGTCCGGCTTGGTGCCGATTACCGGCGGTACATCAAGCGGCGACGGCAGGAAGTCGATAACGGCATCAATCAGCGGCTGCACGCCGCGGTTGCGCAGCGACGAGCCGCTCAGGACTGGTGTTGCCTTGTTGGCGATCGTCGCCCGGCGCAAAGCCGCTATCAGCGTTTCCTCGTCGAAGCTGGCGCCCTCCAGATACTGCTCCATCAATTCGTCGTCGGCTTCCGCCAGGGCCTCGATCATCGCCTCTCTAGCGGCGGCCACCTCTGCCTGCAGGTCCCCCGGCACTTCGACCCGCTCGGGTTTGCTGCCCATTTCGTCTTCCCAGACGATGGCCTGGTTCCGAACCAAGTCGACCACGCCGCTGAAGTTGGCCTCGGCGCCGATCGGCAATTGCACGGGAATCGGATTGGCGCCCAGCCGTTCGCGGATCATCTCGACCGAACGCTCGAACGATGCGCCCACGCGGTCCATCTTGTTGATAAAGCAGATGCGGGGCACCTGGTAGCGGTCGGCCTGGCGCCAGACCGTCTCCGACTGCGGTTCTACCCCCTGCACCGCGTCAAAGAGCACCACCCCGCCGTCGAGCACACGCAGGGAACGTTGCACTTCGGCGGTGAAGTCGATGTGGCCCGGCGTGTCGATCAGATTGATAACGTGGTCCTTCCACATCGCCGTCACAGCCGCCGAAACGATCGTTATGCCGCGCTCGCGCTCCTGGGCCATCCAGTCGGTGACGGTGGTGCCCTCATCGACCGAACCCAACCGGTGCGTCTTGCCGGTATAGAACAGCAAGCGCTCGGTCGTCGTCGTCTTACCGGCGTCGATGTGGGCAATTATCCCAATATTTCGGTAGCGCTCTAGCGGAAACTCGCGTGCCATATCCCTACGTCAATGACTTCCGGAAGGAAGCCAATTGCTCCTTCTTACCAACGATAGTGAGCGAAAGCCCGGTTGGCCTCCGCCATACGGTGTGCTTCTTCCTTGCGCCGAACGGCCGAGCCTTGATTGTTGAAGGCATCCAGCAGCTCGGAGGCCAGGCTCTCGGCCATGGCGATGCCAGATCGCGAACGGGCGGCGTCGTGCATCCAGCGCAGGGCCAACGTCGTGCGCCGTTCGGACGAAACCTCGACCGGCACCTGGTAGGTGGCTCCACCGACCCGCCGGGGCTTGACCTCCAGGATCGGGGCCGCATTGCGCACGGCCTGCTCGAAGACTTCAAGCGCCGGCTGGTTGGCCCGCTTCTCAATCAGATCGAAGGCGTTGTACACGAGCCGGGTGGCCACACTGCGCTTGCCCCGCTCCATCACACGGCTGATGAGTTCGCCAACCAGCACGCTGTTGAAGCGGGCATCCGGCTCAATTTTGCGCTTCTCTGCCTTGTTCCGTCGCATCTCGTTCCTGCTCCGTATTCGTCACCAGACGCTAAGAGCCGGCCGCTTTGTTGCTGAACGGCCGACCCTTGGTGGTTTCTATTCTCGGGGGCGCTTCTGGCCGTACTTGGAGCGCCCTTGCTTCCTGCCGTCGACACCCGTACTGTCAAGGGTGCCGCGCACAATATGGTAGCGGACACCGGGCAAGTCCTTCACCCGGCCGCCCCGGACGAGCACAACCGAGTGCTCCTGGAGCGAGTGGCCCTCGCCCGGAATGTAGGCGGTGACCTCAATGCCATTGCTCAACCGGACGCGCGCCACCTTCCGCAGGGCCGAGTTCGGCTTCTTCGGAGTCTGGGTGCGCACCTGGGTGCAGACACCGCGCTTCTGCGGCGCCCCCTTGGGTTGGCGAACGCGCCGCTGACTCATAGAATTGAAGGTGTACTGCAGCGCAGGGGCCTTGGTCTTGCTCTTCTTGGACTTACGCCCCTTGCGCACCAGTTGGTTGATCGTCGGCATACGTACCGCCTCTCCAGACGAAGCCGGGGCCTACGCCCCGGGCCGTTTCCATCAAGGGAGGCCATCGATCCTGCGCGATGGCCTCGCCAAATCGTAGCTATTCAACTCAGGCAGGCTCAACCAGCGCTCCTGCCCCACCGTCTCAGGCAACGGGCATTTATTCTACCACGCTGGCAAAGCCAGCGTCAAGCCAAGCTCCTTGCCTGACTCTTGGCTGGGCCAGGCCTAGAACGACCCTTTTTCGAAGTTCGGATTGACATCGAGCAAGCCCAAACCCAGGCGTGGCGCCCGCATTCGTTCCTGCCGCTTGCCAAAGCGAACGATCTCACCGTCTTCGGCGATGGCCTCCACCGCCAGCCCCAGGCTCTGAAGTTCCTTGACCAACACTCGGAACGACGCCGGGACCCCGGGTTCTTCGATCGGCTCGCCCTTGACGATCGCCTCGTAGGTCTTGACCCGCCCCTGCACATCATCCGACTTGACCGTCAGCATCTCTTGCAGGGTGTGGGCTGCACCGTAGGCTTCCAGCGCCCAGACCTCCATCTCACCGAAACGCTGGCCGCCAAACTGGGCCTTACCGCCCAGCGGCTGCTGCGTAACCAGCGAATAGGGGCCGGTCGAACGGGCATGCACCTTGTCTTCCACCAGGTGGTGCAGCTTCATCATCATGACATTGCCGACGGTCACCGCTTGATCATAGGCCTGCCCGCTCTTGCCATCGTAGAGCAACTGCTTGCCCAGGATCGGCAGTGGGATGTGGACTTCGTCCATGATTTCGGCGGCCTTCTCGCGCACGGTCTCGGGCAGCGCCTGTGGGTGAATCTTGTTGCCATGGCGCTCGGCCCACAGCCGCAAGCAGGCATCAACCGCCGCCGCGTGGTACCCCTCGCGCTCGCTTGGGTGCAGATCCAGGTTGAAGTCCAGGATCTTCTCGGGATCGAATTCCTGCTGGCGCAGCCATTCGCGCAGTGCCGAGCGGCGAGCGTAGGTCAAGTCGGTTGCCAGCAATTCCTTGTCGTAGCCCTTCTTGCTGCCGAGCCAGTTATCAAGGTACAGGCGGCGTACTTCGAGGTCATCAACATACGCCTCTTCCTGGTAGTAATCCTCTTCCTTGAGCCAGTCCCAGGCGCGCTTGCCGATCTCCTCCCAGGCCTTGTCGACCAGCCAGGCACGGGCCAACTCGCCTTCGATTTCGAGCTCCTTGGCCCCGTCAAAGGTGGGCGTGATTGCCCGCATGTCGAGCCGGTCGCAGGCCCAGCCCAGGTGGGCTTCCAGAATCTGGCCGATGTTCATACGGCCGGGGACCCCAAGTGGATTCAGGATCAGATCGACCGGCGTGCCGTCGGCCAGGAAGGGCATGTCCTCGACCGGTACAACCTTGGAGATCACACCCTTGTTGCCGTGACGACCGGCCATCTTGTCGCCTTCGGTCGCCTTGCGCTTCTGGGCAACCGAAACGCGGACCATCTTCTCGACGCCGGCCGGCAGATCGCGGTGCTCTTCTCGGGTGAATACCTTGACATCGACGACTTTGCCCCGTTCGCCGTGCGGCATGCGCAGCGATGTGTCCTTCACCTCGCGCGCCTTCTCCCCGAAGATGGCGCGCAGCAGCTTCTCTTCCGGGGTCAGCTCCTTCTCGCCCTTGGGCGTGATCTTGCCGACCAGGATGTCGTTGGGGCCGACCTCGGCGCCGATGCGGATAATGCCGTCTTCGTTCAGGTCGCGCAGCGCCTCTTCGCCGACATTGGGGATGTCGTAGGTGATTTCCTCCGGACCCAACTTGGTGTCGCGCGCCTCGACCTCGTGCTTCTCGATATGGACCGAGGTGTAAATGTCTTCGCGCACCAGCCGTTCCGAGATCAGGATGGCGTCCTCGAAGTCACCGCCCTCCCAAGAAAGGAAGGCCGTCAGGATGTTTTGGCCCAGGGCCAGCTCGCCGCCCTCGGTCGACGATGAGTCGGCGATCACGTCGCCCTTCTTGATCCGCTGGCCCTTAACCACCGCCGGCCGCTGATCGATGCAGGTGCCCTGGTTGGACCGGTTGAAGCGGCGCAGGCGGTAGGCGCGGGTGTTGCTGCCCGACCGGATGACGACACTGCTGCTGGTGACCGACTCAACTTCGCCATCGACGTCCGACAGGATGACCTGCCACGAGTCGGCGGCGGCATGGCGTTCCATACCCGTCGAAACCAGAGGGACCTCAGGTCGGATCAGCGGCACGGCCTGTGTCTGCATGTTCGAGCCCATCAGTGCCCGGTTGGCGTCGTCGTGCTCAAGGAACGGGATCAGGGCAGCGCTCACGCCTACGATCTGGCGCGGCGCAACATCCATGTAGTCGATGTTTTCGGGCGAAGCGAAGAAGAACTCGCCGTGATGGCGGCACGAGGCCCGCCCGCGCACAAACTCCATGCGCTCGTTGAGCGGAGCATTGGCCTGGGCGATGACCCACTTGTCCTCCATGTCGGCAGTCAGGTACTTGACCTCGTCCGACACGTAGGGCACGATCGGCACTGGCTCCCCGAGATTGGCCAACTTCTTGGCCACGGCCTCGGTAACCTCTTCCCCGTCCTTCGCCAACTTCTTGCCCGAATCGGGATCGGGCACATCGCCGCGGACACGCTTGCCCAGCAGGTCCTTGTCCTTGGCCGGCAGCTCGCGCACCACCTTCCGGTAGGGCGTCTCGATGAATCCGAAACTGTTGACCCGGGCATAGGAAGCCAGCCGTCCAATCAGACCGATATTCGGGCCTTCTGGCGTCTCGATCGGGCAAATTCGGCCGTAGTGCGAATGGTGCACGTCGCGCACATCGAAGCCGGCCCGCTCCCGGCGCAGGCCGCCTGGGCCCAGCGCCGACAGCGTGCGCTTGTGGCGCAGCTCGGCCAGCGGGTTGGTCTGCTCCATGAACTGGGACAGCTGGCTCGAGCCGAAGAACTCACGCACAGCGGCCACCACCGGTCGAATGTTGACTAGCGACACCGGCGACAGCTGGTCCTGGTCGCGGATGGACATCCGCTCCAGGATCACCCGCTCCATCCGGCGCAGGCCGACACGCAGTTTTGCCTGGATTAGTTCCCCGACAGTCTTGACCCGGCGGTTGCCCAGATGGTCGATGTCGTCCGGATCTTCGACGCCGTTATTGATCAGGATCAGGCGTTCGACCAAGCGGTAGATGTCCCACGAACTAACCTGGCGGTGCTCCAAGGGAACGCTGTCCGACAGGTCGAGTTTTTGGTTGAGCTTGTAGCGCCCGACGCGCTCGGTGTCATAGCGCCGCGAGTCGAACAACTGCTCGTGCAGGTACTCACGGGCGTTGTCGAGGGTGGGCGGATCGCCGGGGCGCATGCGCCGGTAGAACTCAATCAACGCCTCTTGGGCAATCGTGCGGCCCTCGGGGATCTCCCAATCCGGCTCCTGCCGGATCGTAGTTTCAATGTAGGGGTGATCGGTGTTGGTGTCGGCCTCGGCAAACAGAGCCAGCAGCTCTTCGTCCGTGCCGTCCTTGATCGGCGAATTCTTGAGCCCGTCATCAACGGCCGCCAACGCCCGCAGCAGAATGGTGACTGGGATGGTGCGTTTGCGGTTGAATTTGAGCGTAAGGTAGTCGCTCTTGCGTGTCTCAAACTCCATCCAGGCGCCGCGGTCGGGGATCAGTTTGGCCGCCGCCAAACGCCGGCCGGTGGTTCGATCCTCGGGCGCCTCGAAATACACCCCTGGCGAGCGGATCAACTGGGATACAACCACCCGCTCGGTACCGTTAATAATGAAGGTGCCCTTCTCGGTCATGTACGGGAAATCGCCCAAGAAGATATCCTGCTTGATCGGTTCGGGCACATCCGGGCCGGCCAGCAGCACCGAAACGTAGAGCGGCGTCGAATAGGTCAGGTCCCGCTCGACGCACTCCTCAATGTCGTGCTTGGGATCTTCAAACCAATACTGCAGATCGAATTCTTTTGCTTCCTGCATCTTGCCCGGGAAGAAGAGCTTCATGCCGCCGTTGTAAGATTCGATCGGCGATATCTCGTCGAAAAGCTCGGCGATACCGTCCTTAATCAGCCAATCGAAGGAGTCGAGCTGCACCTCGATCAAAGATGGCAGCCCGAAAACATCAGGGATGCGCGAGTACCATTTCAGATCACGCTTTTTCGCCATTCACCAGCTCCTGTGCGGTCGACGGCCGCTCTTGAGTGCGAGGCTGCCCACACAAAACACGCGGGAATTGACCGACCTGGCTGGCCGGTTCCCGCTTGTCCCCCCAGGTTGCGGATTGCACCTCGCGATGATCTGCCCTTGTGCCTGCCGTAAGCGCCTAATACGAATGCTAAGGATATCACTTCGTGGGAAGCCGGTCAAGGCTGAGTATCTGTTCTGTTGTAGTCCAATGAAAATGTCAGGGTTTATTGGTTCAGTGAAAATGTCACCTTATGGACCAAGAAGAGGTGACATTGACGATCAAGGAACAGAAACGGCTGCATGTGCTCAATGAGCTGGAAACGAGCCGGCTCACCGTCGAGAAGGCTGCCGAGATGTTGGGGATGACAGAACGCCATCTCTATCGGCTCAAGGCTTGCTATCGTCGGGAAGGGGCCCAGGCCCTGGCTCACGGCAATCGCGGCAGGCCCTCGTCGCGACGCTTGCCGGAGACCGTCAGGCAGCAGGTGGTGAATCTGGTGCGGGACAGGTACCGGGATTTCAATGACTATCACCTGACCGAGATGCTGAAGCAGCAGCACCGCATCGAGATTTCACGTTCCTCTGTGCGCCGCCTTCGGCAGGAGGCTGGCTTGGTCAGCCCCCGCAAGCGCCGGGCGCCCAAGCACCGCAGCCGCCGAGAGCGATACCCTCGCCCGGGGATGCTGCTCCAGATCGATGGCAGCGACCACGCTTGGTTGGGCGACCGCGGCCCGGAGCTGACCCTGATCGCGGCCATCGATGATGCGACCGGAGAAGTGCCGGCGGCGCTGTTCCGGCTGGAGGAAGATGCCGCCGGCTATTTCATGCTGCTGCGGACGATCGCCGAGTGCCGGGGATTGCCCCTGGCGCTCTATGCGGACCGCCACACCATCTTCCAGAGCCCCAAGCAGGCCACCACCGAGCAGCAGTTGGCTGGGGAAGTTCCCAGGAGCCAATTTGGGCGTCTGCTGGATGAATTGGGGGTAGAACTCATCCCCAGCTATTCTCCGCAGGCCCGCGGCCGAATCGAGCGTTTGTTTGAGACCCTTCAGGACCGCCTGGCCAAGGAAATGGCTCTGGCGGGGATCAGCTGCCTGGAGCAGGCCAATCAGTTCCTGGCACTGTTTCTGCCTCGCTTCAACACCACCTTTGGGCAGGCGCCTGCCGAGCCTGAGAGCGCGTATCTACCTGTGCCCAAGCAGCTGGATTTCGAGGATCTGTTCTGCTTCAAGCACCGCCGCACGGTGCGCACGGACAACACGATCTCCTTCGCAGGTCACACGCTGCAGATCCCGCCTGACCGGCACCGCGGCAGCTATGCCCGCTGTCGGGTCGAGGTTCGACAGCACATGGATGGCCGTTTGAGTGTCTGGTACCAGAAACGAGAGCTGGTTGCCTTCGAACCCAAAGAGGCTGGCCCACCCCGTGTAGGCAAGTTCACACCCGCCGTGAAGGTCGTCAAGCAGGAACTCCCAAGCAACGGAAGAGAGAAGATCCCAAAACTAGCAAAGAACAGAAAGCCCTGGAAGCCGCCAGCTGATCATCCCTGGAGAAAACCATTCAAGATCTCAGCCAAAGCCAAGGACTGACATTTTTACTGAACTATTGAACTGACATTCTTATTGAACTTTAACAGGGAGGAGTGGCCCGTTGACGGGAGAAAGGCGAAGCGCATTTGGCAGCGCATGTCAGCGGGAAGTGGTAGACGGCGGACAGTTGGGGGGCTGGGGATCCGTCCGCATCACGGGCGGGAAGGTCGGCGGGCTAGCTT
>DASWJQ010000185.1:0-33305 GCA_036397095.1 Anaerolineales bacterium | reverse complement strand
TCGCCATCCATCACGGCGTGGCGAGCCTGGGTCTCCTCAAGCTGCAGGGAGCGCCCGTCCTGCTTGGTCAGATGCGCCACCAACGGGCTGGGATCCGACGGAGGCGAGAAAACATCTACATACGGGAAACGGGCCTCGAGTTCTGGATTGCCCTTGACGCCTACCAGGCAGCCCATCAGGTTGATCACCAAATCGGGGCGCTCGTCCTTCAAGGGGCGCAGCGATGTCAGGCGGCCGTAGGCCCGGTCCTCGGCGCTCTGGCGTACGACGCAGGTGTTGAGCACGATGACGTCGGCGTCCTCGGCCCGCCGGGTCGTTTGGTAGCCAAGCAGCTCCAGCGACGACGCCACTCGCTGGGAGTCGGCGACGTTCATCTGGCAGCCTGCCGTCCAAATGTAGTATTTCATGCGTAGGTCATTGCCCCTGCTCCCAACAGGCGGCGATTCTACCATAGGGGTTTATCGACCCAGCCGGGCGATGTCCACAGTATGATGTGGCCCATGCGAGTGAGCAACCTCATGCTGGTGCTATTCGGTCTGACGCTGCTGGCGGCCTGTGGACCGGCCGCGGCCCCGGTGGACCCGCCCGCCACAGCCACGGCCAGCCCGGCTCCGCACGCCTCGCCAACCGCCAGACCGGCGCCAAGTGCGACGCCGACCGCGGTCTGCAGCGAGGACAACGGGGTCAGCCAGCTCCTGGCGTATGACAGCCCGATTTTGGCGCAGCCAGTGCGGGTTTGGGTCTACCAGCCGCCGTGTGCCGCTTCCTTAGACCGCCCGCTGCCGATCCTGATCCTGCTGCACGGCAAGCCTTACACGGAAACGCACTGGCCGGGCCTGGGCCTGGTTGAAGTGTATGAGACCGGCTTGGCTGCCGGCCGCTGGGGCCCGACACTGATCGTGGCGCCGCACGCACCTGAACCGCTGTTCAGTTCGTCGGATGGTGGTCCTAACTCCTACGAACAAGAGCTGCTGGAAGGTGTGTTGCCGTTCGTGGCAGATTGGGCATCGACTCTTGGCCAGCCGGGCGAGTTGTCGCTGGCGGGAATCTCACGCGGCGGCGTTTGGGCATTGGAAACCGGTCTGCGCCATCCGGACAGATTTGTGTGGGTGGGCGGCATCAGTCCGGCGCTGGCAGTCAACTACGCTCGGCCGGCCTACGACCCGCTTGTACTGGCGCCGTCTACGACCGAACTGCCGGCGCACATACTGCTCCTGGCGGGCGAAGATGATTGGGCACGTCCCCATACCGAACGGCTGGCCGGCCTGCTGCAGGGCAAGGCCGACGACCTGCGCCTGGAAATCGTGCCTGGCAACCACAGCGATCCAACCTGGTCGGCGGCGCTGCCCCGAATTCTGGCATACCTGGTGCCCAGCCGCTAACAGCCTCGGACATCCGTTCGCATTTTCGCTTTCTAAGCGGCCAAACGAATTCGAGTACAATACGCCCGCTGGAGGGAGGCCTGCGCATGATGGACAACGAACAGAGCGCGTCCGACGTCATCATGGCTTATCGTCGGCGGCGAGAACGCATGGTGCCGCTGCTTTTAGGCGGTGCGGCCGTCCTGCTGCTGGTCGTCGGTTTGGTGCTGGTCGCCCTGTGGCTTTCGGGGGACAGCCCGCCCCAGCTGCCGGCTTTATTTGCCAGTGCCACGCCCACACCAACGGAGACTTCAACGCCGGCGCCGCCAACGGCAACCCCGACGGCCAGCCTCACACCGACGGTCACCATGACGGCGACGGCTTCTGGGCCACGCGTCTACCTGGTCCAGGAAGGCGATACGTTGACTTCGATCGCCGAGCAGTTTGAACTCGAGCTGGACCTGCTGCTGGCCTACAACCCGGAAATCGCCGACAGCGGCACGATCTTCGTCTCGCAAGAGGTCATCATCCCGGCGCCGGATGCCGAATTCCCGACCCCGACTCCGCTGCCAGACAATTTGTTGCCCGGCACGCTGATTACGTATGTCGTGCGGGCGGGCGACACGCTGGCTTCGATCGCACTTGAATTCAACAGCACCTTGGAGGCCATCGTCGAGGAGAACGAACTTGAGGACGCCAACGACATCCAGATCGGCGACCGGCTCGAAGTGCCCGTTAACTTGGTGACGCCGGTGCCAACCAACACACTGGATCCCAACCCGCCAACGGCGACCTCCACCCCCCTTCCGTAGCCGTCAGCCAGACACACACACAAACCTGACGCCCCCAATCTTGGGGGCGTGTTCATTCACCGGTGCTGGTTTCCCGGGCGCCTCTGTCGGGAAGGGCCTTCTCGATCTCCCGCCGCACCGCCGGATCGGTCTCTTGGGCCAGGGCCGCCAGGAGTGCGGGACGGGCGCGGCCCGGCTCTATTTGTGCGAGCGCCCACGCGGCGGTGGCGCGGGCTTCCGGCGCCGGATCCCCCTTGAGCACCCCTTCCAGAGCCTGGGCCGTCTCGACTAGCCGCAGATTGCCGGCGGCGGCGGCCGCGTTGCGCACGAGTCCTGCTCGCTTGGCCCGTTTGAGGGGGCTTCCGCGCATTGCTTCCTGGTACGCCGGAGTGTCGAGCTGGAGGAATTCGGTCAAGCCAGCCTGCTGTAGAAACGGGCGAGTTTGGTAGACCGGATCGTCGGTCGGCTCGGCGAAGCGCTGGTTCCAGGGGCAAACCTGCTGGCACACGTCGCAACCGAAGACCCAATCGCCGGCCAACCGGCGCTGTTCGGCTGTCAGGTCGCCGCGCAGTTCGATGGTCAGGTAGGAAATACAGCGGCTGGCGTCGAGCGTTCGGTCGGGCAGGATGCAGGCAGTCGGACAGGCTTCCAGACAGCGCGTGCAGCTGCCACAATGATCGGCCCGCATCGGCTGATCGGCTGGCAGTCCGAGGCCGAGCAGCACCTCCGCCAGGAAGAAGTAGGAGCCGCGTTGCGGGTGGATCAGGCAGGTGTTCTTCCCAATCCAACCCAGGCCGGCCCGCTGCGCCAGCTCACGCTCAAGGATCGGTCCGGTGTCGGTATGAATCCGGTGGGGAATGGACCGCCCGACCCAGCTTTCCAAGTCGGCAATCAGTCGCTCGAGGCGTTGCGGGATGACGTCGTGGTAGTCATCGCCCAGGGCATAGGCGGCCACCCGCGCCTGCGACCGCTCGGCCGGCGCCGGGTCGTGCGGCAGGTAGTTCATGCCCAGCACCAGGATCGATTGGCACGAAGAGAGCAGCCGGCGAGGATCGGAGCGCACGCGATGGGCGCGGTCGGTCGCCAGGTAGGCCATTTGGCCATGCCGGTCATGGTCCAACCACCGCTGATACACGTCGAGGTGCGGCGGCGGGTCGGGTGTGGTCACCCCGAACAGGTCAAAGCCAAGGTCGCTGGCCCGCCGGCGCAGACGAGACTTTAGCTGGTCCGGTGAGTGCACGGGCTCATTCATCGCAGGCATTCTAGCGCGGACGCGCAACCGCCTACACCGGGGGGACGGTTGCCAAGGAAGGGGGAAGGATGGGTTAGTTGTCTGTCAGGAAAGCACTGATCGATTCGGCGGCCCGGTGACCGGCGCGCATGGCCGTCACGACCAGGTCGGGGCCGGTGACGGCGTCGCCGCCGGCAAACACGCCCGGCCGCGTGGTGGCGCCGGTTTCCGGGTCGGCCACGATCAGCCCCCAATTGCGGGTCTCGAGGTCAGGTGTGGTCTCACCCAACGTGGGATCTGGCCAATAGCCGAGCGCCAGCACCACAGTGTTGGCTGGCACCAGGAAGTTGCTGCCCTCGATCGGTACTGGCCGGCGCCGGCCGCTCGAATCGCGTGCGCCCAGGCGGCACGACAGGCACTCGACCGCCGCCACCCGGCCGTCCTTACCGGCAAGAAAGCGGATCGGCTGGGTTAGGAAGCGGAATTGGGCGCCCTCTTCTTCGGCATGGAGACGGTCGTGGGCGTTGCCAGGCATCTCGGGTTCGGTGCGTCGGTAGAGGCAGGTAACCTCGGCCGCGCCCAGGCGCAGGGCCGTGCGCAAGCAGTCGGAGGCGGTGTCGCCGCCGCCGATGACGACGACCCGCTGACCAATCTCGACCGGGGGCTGGGCGTCCGGCGGAAGCAGATCTGGATCAACCTTGGACTGCATCAGGAAGCCGCTGGCCTGGAAGACACCGGGCAGATCGGTTCCGGGGATGTCGACAGCGGCATCGACCCAGGTGCCAACTGCCAGATAGGCTGCATCGAAGCCCTCGGACAGCAGATCGTCGACCGTGTGATCGGGACCTACCGGGTCAGCCAACTTGAACTCAACGCCGGCCTCAATGAAGGCGTCGATGGATTGCTCGACGACGCCAGCCGGCAGCTTGAAATCGGGGATGCCATAAAGCAATAAGCCACCTGGCGCCGGGTTGCGTTCGAAAATGGTGACGGCATGGCCGGCTGCCCGCAGGCGGGCGGCACAGGCCAAGCCCGAGGGTCCTGAACCGACGATCGCCACGTGCCTTCCGCTGTCCAGGCCAACCGGCAGCGCGCCATGGCCCGCCTGGCGGGCGTAGTCGGTGACGAACGCTTCCAAGGCGCCGGTCAGGACTGGATCGCCGGCCTTGATGCGGACGCAGGCGCCCTGACACAAGCTGTCGTGCGGGCAAACCAGCCCACAGACCTCGGGCAAGCTGCTCGTCTGGCGGTAGACGTCGGACGCCCCGATGAAGTCGCCCTGTTCAATAAGCCACATGGCGGTCGGAATGTCGTTGTGCACCGGGCAGGCCTGCTGGCATGGCGCCGGGTCGGGGCAATGCAGGCATACGGAAGCAATCGAGCGTACTTGTTCGGGTGTCAGCGCCTGGAGCGCCGGCTCAAAGTCGCATACCCGAAGCTCCGGCGGCCGCTCGGCGGGTGTGTAGCGGAAGGCATTGGCGCGCGCCTTACGGTCGATTGGCAGTTCGGCTCCCAGTTTCCAATCCATCCCAACCACTCCCAGGCTTTCAGGCCAAACAGATGGTATGCCGTCTGCCGGGCAGCCCAATAGCAACAGTTGTCACTATTGCTGATGAAACCTGTCACCAATTGGTAGCATTGCTGGCTGAACTACAAGTGAGATTCGAGGAAGGTTCCGGTGTGAGAACCGGGGGTCTTGACGATCTGCTCGGGTGTGCCTTCGGCGACGACTCGCCCGCCTGCATCACCGCCCTCCGGGCCCAGGTCGATCACCCAATCGGCCACTTTGACGATGTCGGGATGGTGCTCGATGATCAGAACGGTGTTGCCGGCATCGACCAATTGCTGCAGGACTTCGATCAACTTGTGGACGTCGGCGGCATGCAGGCCAACCGAAGGCTCGTCGAGGACGTACAGCGTGTTGCCGGTGCTGACTTTGGACAGCTCGCGGGACAACTTGACGCGCTGGGCCTCACCGCCGGATAGTGTTGGCGCCGGTTGGCCGATCTTGAGGTAACCCAGGCCGACGGCCTGCAACGTCTCCAAGCGGCGTTTGATGGGATCGAAGACCGCAAAGAACTCGGTGCCTTCCTCGATAGTGGTGTCGAGCAAGTCGGCAATGCTGCGGCCCTTGAACCGAATCTGCAGGGTCTCCCGGTTGTAACGGCTGCCGCTGCACACCTCGCAGGGCACATAGATATCCGGCAGGAACTGCATCTCGATCTTGAGCTGGCCCTGCCCCTGGCAAGCCTCACAGCGGCCACCGCGCACATTGAAGGAGAAGCGGCCGGGTTTGTAGCCGCGGATCTTGGACTCCGGCAGCTCGCTGAATAACGAGCGGATATGGTCGAACACGCCGGTGTAGGTACCGGGATTGGAGCGCGGCGTGCGGCCGATCGGGCTCTGGTCGATATTGATGACCTTGTCGATGTGCTCGACGCCGTCGATTCGATCGTGATCCCCGGCCAGCTCACGCGAACCGTGCAGTTGGTTGGCCAGGCCCTTGTACAGCACTTCGACCATCAGGGTCGACTTACCCGAGCCCGAAACGCCGGTGATGCACACGAACTTACCCAGCGGAATGCTGACGTCGATGTCCTTTAAGTTGTTTTCGCGGGCGCCAATGACTTGAAGGTGCTTGCCCTTGCCCGGCCGGCGTTCGTCGGGGACCGGCAACTCAAGGTCGCCGGCCAGAAAACGGCCGGTAACCGAGCGTTTGACCTTGGCCACCTGGGCCACCGTGCCCTCGGCCACTACCTCGCCGCCGGCTTCGCCGGCGCCCGGGCCCAAATCGATAATCCAGTCGGCGGCGCGCATGGTGGCTTCGTCATGCTCGACCACCAGCACGGTGTTGCCCAGGTCGCGCATGCCTTCCAGCGTATGGATCAGCCGGTCGTTGTCGCGCGGGTGCAGTCCGATCGAGGGCTCATCCAGGACATAGAGCACGCCCATCAGGCGCGAGCCAATCTGAGTTGCCAATCGGATGCGCTGGGCTTCGCCGCCCGACAGCGTGCCGGCCGACCGGTTGAGGGTCAGGTAGTCGAGTCCGACGTCGACCAGGAAATCGAGCCGGTCGTGAACCTCGCGCAGGACGCGTTCGGCGATGGTCCGGGCGCGCTTGTTGAGCGGCCCTCGGGCCGACTGGAGTTTCTCGATCCACTGTAGGCTGGCGGCCACCGGCCAGTCAGTCACCTGCTTGATGCTGGTGTCGTCGATGGTGACGGCCAGCGCTTCGGGGCGTAACCGAGCGCCTTGACAGGCCGGGCACGGCTTTTCCGACATGAACTCCTGGATCTTGCCGCGCACGTAATTGGAGGTGGTTTCCTGGTAGCGCCGCTCCAGGTTGCCGATCACGCCTTCGAAGGCAGTCGAGTATTCCGATTTGCGCCCATTGCGGCCGACATAGTGCACCTCGACTTCCTTGCCGTTGGTGCCATACAGCACCAGGTCGAGCTTGTCGCCAGGCAGTTCGGCGACCGGCGACTCCAGATCGATATCGTAGTGCTCGGCGACGGCTTCGACCAGCTGCCAGTAGTAACTGCGCCGCTCGCCATCCCGGCTGGACCACTCGAGCGCGATCACCGCGCCTTCAGCTAATGACATCGACGGGTCAGGGATGATCCGGTCGGGGTCGATCTCGAGCCGCGTACCTAAGCCCTGACAGGTTGGACACGCGCCGTGTGGTGTATTGAAGGAAAACGTGCGCGGTTCGATTTCGGCGATCGTCGTCCCGTGCTCTGGGCAGGCCAGGTCTTCCGAAAATGGGATGTCATTCGATTCCTGGCCGTCCAAGTTGGCGGCGATCAGCGAACCATCGCCCCAACGCAGTGCGGTTTCCACCGAGTCAGTCAGCCGGCTGAGGAAGGCATCGCTCTCTTCCGGGCTGTCGGGCTCCTGGAGAACCAGCCGGTCGATGACGATCTCTATCGTGTGGTTCTTGTAACGATCGAGCTCAATGTCGTCTTCAATCGAGCGCACTTCGCCGTCAATCCGCGCCCGAATGAACCCGGAGCGACGGATTTCGTCGAGCGCACCCTGGTGCGTGCCCTTGCGGCCCCGGACCAGCGGCGCCAGCAGCATCAGCCGGCTGTCGTTCGGCAGCTGCCGGATCGAATCGACAATCTCTTGGGCCGACTGTTTCATCACCAGCCGGCCGCAAATCGGGCAGTGGGGGACGCCGATGCGGGCGAACAGCAGGCGCAGGTAGTCGTAGACCTCGGTGACGGTGCCGACCGTCGAACGCGGGTTGTGCGAGACACCGCGCTGGTCGATTGAGATCGCCGGCGACAGGCCTTCGATGTAGTCGACATCGGGTTTGTTGAGCTGGCCAAGGAACTGGCGGGCGTAGGCGCTGAGCGATTCGACGTAGCGGCGCTGACCTTCGGCGAAGATGGTGTCGAATGCAAGCGATGACTTGCCCGAACCGGACAAGCCGGAGATGACTACCAGTTTGTCGCGAGGGATCTCCAGGCTGATGTTCTTAAGATTGTGTTCGCGAGCACCGACAACGGTGATCTTGTCCTGGGCCATCGAGCCAACCGCACCTGTCGCAACCAACGGGAAGAGGGCAACAGCGAATTATAACGGACCGGCCTATGTAAGCCGAAGACCAGACTTCCCCCGCGAGGGGGATTTTGCTATTGGTTGGAGGGCGTTTCGTCGGGGGTCGGGCCGGCGTTGGACGAGACGGTTTTGCCGCACCAGGGGCAATTGGCGGCCTGCATCGAGATGACGGCCTGGCAGTGAGGACACTTGCGCCGGCTTTCGGGCGCCGGAAGGCCGCCGTCGAGGTCGGCCGCCAGCCGCACGACATCGTAGGCCGACAGGTCACCAGTGCCCGGCCGGGGCCCTTGCCCGCTGAGCCGTGTGCCGCGATGGTCCGTATCCAAGTAGTACCCGTGGGAACGCAAGTGTTGTTCCCAATCGGCCGATACGGTGCCCTGCTCGCCGCGTGCTGCTTCCTTCTTAGCGCGCTGTGCCAATTGTTGACGGGCCTCCGGGGGCAGCGACTCAAGGACTTCCTCCGGCCACTCCTGCGGGGTCTGCTCCCCGCCGGCGGTCAGTTTGCGGAAGCGTTCGGTCGTCTCGGTGGGGTCGCGGGGCGGAATGACGGCCGGTGTGCCGGCACTTGCTGGTGGATCCTCAGAAGGCGGCTCGCCGTCGACCGTTGCTTGCGGCGGCACCGTTTGCTGGTGGCCACAGGCATCGCAGGCGAGCAAGTAGCCACCGTCGAGCGTCGGCAGGCGGCGCATCGGCCCCTGGCACTCGGGGCAGGTTGTTGCGAGCGGGTGCTCGTCCGAGGTCAACGAGCGCGACCATCCATCAGGTCAGTGGGCCTTCGTAGGAGCGCTCACGTACCTTGGTCACGTTGCCGGTGGCCCGCTCCTGGTTGACTTGGTGGAAGCGGCCGGCGTAGGTCTGGTTGCGCCATTCGAAGGCAGTGTCAAGTCCTTCGGTGTCGGCCGGCACACGTAAGGTCGAGCCAACGTAAGCCGAATCGGCTGGCTGCGAGTAGCGGCCGGCCCGGATCAAGAGGAGTACGGCCGGGATGCTGTAGCCCATCAGCGCCAAAACGAACAGTATCGCCAGGTTGAGCGCGAGTGAGCCCTGGAAGTCCACCAGGCGGATGGCAATGGCGCCAATCACCAGGATGAGCGCCACCAGGAGTGAGACCAGGTGCGCCTGCAAACGGGCATTGGCCGCTTCCTCACTTTGGGCGGAATGGCGAGCGTGGCAGTCGGCGCACAGCGGGACCCGGAAGGTGACGATCTGGCGCTCGCCCAGGCCGGCCCCGCGGTAAACGGTGGCGGTATGGGCCAGACGTGCATTGGCCGGTGCCCGGGTGCAGTGGGCGCACATGTCGTTGGGGAAGACCGGGCGACTGTCCGTGAGAACCACCCGGTAGCGCAGCCCGGGGACGGGCTCGTCGGCCGGTCGTTCGACCGGGCCTTCCTCACCCTGCTCGGCGACAGGGGCAGGCGTTAGCGGCGGCTCGGGTTCGGACGCCTTCTCGGCGGCCGCACCAGCCCAGTAAGCTGCCGCCGCTTGCAGGGCAGCCTCGCTCGGCTGCTCCTCGGCGTCCGCCTCTAAGGTGGGTTCCTGCTCCAGCCCTGCTCGCTCGGAATCTTCAAAATCCAGGTCTTCCAGGAAGGAGTCGTCGGTCCAGTCCGGCTCCTGCGACTCCATTGGGATAGGCTCCTCGGTTTCCTGGGAGAACCCCAAGCGGGTCGCCAGGTCATCTGGGGTTTCAGGATCTTCGTCCGCAGGCGGTTCATCACCCCACAGGGCGGCCAACAAATCCTCGCCGTCCGCCTCGGCAGGAGGCGCCGGGCTATCGTCGGGCTCGGAGGCGGCCGCGGCCTCGGCGCGCAACCAGGCCGGCATGGCCGGCGCAGGCTCAAAGTCACCCGGCAGGTCGGCCTCGTCGGGGGCAGAGTCGGCCCCAAACGGCGGGGTGTATTGTGTGCGCTCCGAGTCCTCGGGTTCGGGCAAAGGCAGCTCATCAGCGGCCTCATCGGCCCGGTCTTCGGCGGCCAGCCAGCCAGCTGGTTCGTCTTCGATTGGCTCAGGCGGCCAGCCGGTTTCTGCGGCCGGTTCGGCCTCGGCGGCCCAATCCGGAAGTTCGGCGTCGGCTGGCTCTTCAGCTAGGCCTTCGGGCTCGTCTGCCCCGATCATGGTGTCGAATGCCGCCATTTGCTGGTCGTCGGCCAAATCGCCGAAGGCTTCCAGTGGGTCGCCAAGTGCCTGCTCGGTCGCGGCCGGCAGGGATTCTTCCTCTAATTCGTCAGGCCACAGATCGGCATCTTCGGAACCGAGGACCGCTTGCGCTCCGGCCGGCTCGTCAAACTCCGGTGTCAAGGAATCGTCAGCTATTGCCTCGGCTTCCTTTTCGATGAGCCTGTCGTCTGGCTGCTCGACTTCGGAGGCGTACTCGGCCTCGGGTTCGATCGGCGCCGGCATCCCTGACGGCTCCGGGGTGGGGGCCGGCTCCGGTTCGAGCGGTACGTCCGGCTCGACCGGGGCTGGAGGCACTGGCGCCGCTCGCTCGGCCGGCCGCTCTTCCAGGGAGCGGCGGGCGACGGCTTCGGGCCAGACCCATTGCTGAAGCGCAAACCGGCTCGTTCGTGGATAGCTGGCCGGGATCTTGCCGTACATCACACGCTCGCCGGCTTCTTCGGTGACGAATTGGGATTGGCAGTTGCCGCACGAAATGTAATCGGGGAACCGGTCCATCACCTTCAATTCGAGCGCGTCGCGCCCGCAGATCGGACAGGACATCCCTGCAAGATAGGCGGGGTCGATCGAACGTCGGGGTGTAGGCGCCATGGTCAGTCTATCCGCTCCTGGGGAGCACAGAGTGCCTTGAATCTAACATACGCGCTGGTATGGGGCAATTAAGCGCTGGTCCCATCGATCCGACCTATACCAGGGCCGGCCGCGTAGAACTGGATCAGGCCCCAGCGGCCGTTGACCATCCAGGCCGGATCTGCGGCTTCGGCTCGACGGATCACATCGGTCGACAAGCCGACGGCCAGTTCACACTTGAGCGAGCGCAGCAGGGCGACCGGCGCCGGCAGGTAGTCGAGCGCCGGCGCCAGTGCTTGTGTCGGCGGCCAGCGGCGGTCACCCAGCAGGCGGCGGTAATTGGCGTCGCCCTTGACCAGGATCAAACTGGATGAGGCCAGCGTCGTTCGCAAATCGGATGGCAGCTCCCAGCCGGCCAACGGGGAGGTCCAGTAGGTGTGCGATGCCAGCTCCAGCCGGCCAGCCCGCTGGGCCTCGACCAGGGAACCGGCTAATGATCGGCCCGCGTCGTTGCTCCGCGTGAGCGCTTGCAGCGTTACCTGCCAGTCGAGCAGGGTAGCGTCGGACACAAAGGTCGGGTGGCCCTTAAGATGTAACCACAACCGGCATCCGTGAGTCAGCAGACGTTGGACGAGGTCGAGGTCTGCCAGCAGCTCGGCGCCGGCGTTGTCGAGGACCAAATCAATCTGGCGGTTTGGTGGCAGAGTAGCCAACAGGTTGACCACATCTGCCCGGTTGTCCATCAGCAATCGCTCGCCCGACGGGGAGGGGGCCTCGTTCCCTGGCTCATCCCCTCCCGGCCACAGACTCAAGTCGGCCTGGTTGCCCCACAGGGACGACAGGAGAAGGTCGGCCAGCGACCGAAGGTCGGGACCGAACGGCATGGCCGCCAGGCCATGTTCTAGACCGCGCTGTTTCTGGATGCGGAACGGATCGGTCTGCTGGGGGCGCGCCGGGTTCCAGCCGGTGGCGACCAACATGCGCCGGTAGAAATAGGTCTCGACGAAGAACCAGGGCGGCGTCAACCAATTCTGACCGACGTAGGGTTCGACGTACTCCCGCCAGGTCGTCTCATCCTCCAAACCGATGGATTCAAGCTGACGAATCGGCCCAGCCGGGATTTCGGCCGCCAGGGACTCAACGGCCCGGCCCCGATGGGGAGCCAACTTGGTGTCGCTTAGGGTTCGGCGCGCGATGTCGGGGAGACGCTGTCTGATCGAGTGATGTGCCCAGCTAGCGACAACCTGGCCGGTGGTTGGAGGTGGTGGCTGGCGCCAGCTGAATTCCTGGGTCATTGCCTGCGGATCGAAACGGGGCCCGGGCTACAAGGCCGACAAGATGGCAGCGGCGATGCCGACACCGATCGAGGTCAAGGTTCCGACCAGGAAGTACTCGGCGAATGCCTGATCTTCGAACTCGGGGAAGCGCACCGCCGACTTGGCGGCGATGCCGATGGCGACGGCGGTTGGCGCCTGGACCAGCATCAAGGCGAAGGCAAGCGTACGTTCGACGACGCCGATGACTTCGCCGGCGCCCAGTCGTCCGGGTTGCTCCTCGACTTCGTCCGGCCGGACGCGGTCAATAACGCTCACCGTGAGCATGGTCCCCCAGGCCCAGCTGGCGAGCAGCCCGCAGACGATCTTAAGAGCGGCCGCTGGCAGGTGGACCAGGGGGAAGCGGGCAGGCAGGCCGAGGTAAGGGGCGGCGGCGAAAGGCAGCAATCCCAACAGCGCAAGGCCAAACGGAAGCAGATGGCTGTCGACCGATCCGTGGCGCAGGCCGGCCCCCAGCTGGCGTGCGAGACGGCGGCGGTGCCCCCAGGCAGCGGCTTCGGTCAGCACGAAGGCAGCCGCAAAAGCAGGCAGCGCGGCACGGTTTGGCGGCCAGCCGGAGAGCAGCCAGGCTGCCGACCACACTGCCAGCCGCTGCAGGGTGGCGCGCCATGGCCAGCGCCCTACCAGGTCGGCGCACACGGATGCGCGTGAGCGAAAGCCATAGGTTGACCAGAGCAGGGCGATCAGCGAAATCAGGTACAGCTGGATCATGCCGGGCCCTCCTCACTCGCAAGCAGGTCGACAACGCTGGCCAGCCAGGCCGCCTCGGCCTGTGCCAAGCTGTCACGGTCAGCGGCTTGCAGGTGCTGGCTGACCGCGCTGGCCGTGATGCCAAGTTGGGCGGCGATTTGCTTGCCTGCCAGCCCGGAGGCGGCCAGATCATGGACCTGGCGCTGGCGCACCGTCCAGCGGCGCCGCAGCGCAGCCGACAGCAGACTATAGATAGTACTCGCCGCCGAGGCCGGCTCGACCTCGACCGGGGTGCCGTTGGCCTCGGCTCTCTCGACGGCCTGACGGGCCCGGTGGAAACACGGCCCGTCCATGCCAAGCGCCACCGGCTGCAGCGGTGTGCTCAATGGCCCGACCCCCAATCCAAAGCGCAGCTCGACCGGATGGACGTCTGCCCGCAGTTGGGCCAGCAGCTCGACAAGCGGGGCCGGCTCGGCCAGCAGGCCCTGGAACTCATCGCCGACGGTCAGCGTGAAGCCGGCGGCGATTGCCTTGCCGTAGCGCGGGTTGATGGATTCCATGGCGGAAGTTAAGGCCGACTGCAGGTGGGGACGGTCGTCCACCAGTCGCGATCCAACCACATCGCCGATCAGCGCCAGATAGGCAGCAGCCACCACACAACTCCCTCGATTGAAGCTTGTGCACTAAATATACACGAAATGTAGTGGATGGACTTAAATTTGGCGGATGGGGTCCCACCCCGGCTCAATCCCCCAGCGCCGCCCGCCGCGCCTGCTCCACGTATGCCAGCGATTGATGACGGAAGTAGGTGTTGTACAGCTCGGCGTAGTGGCCGCCGGCGGCCATCAGATCTTCATGGTCGCCCTGCTCGATCATCTCACCCTGGCGCAGCACAATGATGCGGTCGGACGCCCGCACGGTCGAGAGCCGGTGGGCGACCAGAATCGAGGTTGTTTCGGCCAGCACCATGCTCAGCGCCTGCTGGATCTGCCATTCGGTGAATGGATCTATGCTGGCGGTGGCTTCGTCGAGGATAAAGATGGCCGGCTTCTGCACGAGTACCCGCATCAAGGACACCAGCTGACGTTGCCCCATCGATAGCCGACCCCCGCGCTCGCCGACCTCGCTCCGTAGGCCATGGGGCAGCGTCTCAAGCCATTCGCCATCGCCGATCGTGTACGCCAGCTCTTCGATCTCGGCCGGTTCCATCTCGGGATTGGCGTAGCGGATATTCTCCAACACCGTGTCGGAGAAGAGGAATGGCGCTTGGGGCACCAGGCCCAATTGGCGGCGGTACTGCTTCAGATCGAAGGTTCGAATGTCCTGGCCGTCAATCAGCAGACGGCCTCCCTGAAACTCGTAGAAGCGGGCGATCAGCTTGGCGATGGTCGACTTGCCGGCGCCGGTGTGGCCGACCAGGGCCACGCTCTCTCCCGGCTCGACCCGCAGGTTGAAGCCGGACAGGACCGGCTCATCCGGCTTGTAGTGAAAGTCGAGATTGTCAAAGACGATTTCGCCGCGCAGGCTTGATACAGGGCGCTGCTCGCGCTGGGCGATTTCGGATTCGGCGTCGATCAAGGCGAAGACCCGCTCGGCCGCCGACAGCCCGCCTTGCACCTGGCTCCAGAAGGAAGACAAGTTCAAGATTGGGAACCAAAACCGATCCAGACTGCTGACGAACAGGAACCAGGCGCCGGCGGTAACCACGCCCTCGGCCGCATTCAGCCCGCCGATGTAGACCAACCAGGCGGTGGCCACCCCGCCCAGGCTGTTGAGGGCCGGGAAAACCATCGACAGGACCAGGCCGCGCCGCACATTGACGCCATAGGAGCGCTGGTTGACCTGGTCGAACTCCTGGTAGATCGCCGCTTCCTGGCGGAAGTTCTTGGCAATGGCAATGCCGGTGACCGCCTCCTTGATGGCGGCGTTGACGTCGGCCAGCACCCGCAGCCATTCACGCGTAACCCCGCGGGCCATATGCCGAAACAAGTTGGCAAGCAAGAACAGGATCGGCATGAACAGCATTAGCCACAGCGTCAGCTGCCAACTGATGCGGACCAAGACAAAGAAAAGCACCCCCATCTGCAGGAACTGGCTGGCGACGTCGGTCAGCAACACCAATACCTGGGCGAACTCCTCCGTGTCCGATGTAATTCGGCTGACGATCCGGCCCGAAGCCAGATCGCTGAAGAAGGACATCGCCTGCTGTGAGACGGCGCTAAAGGCATCCTGCCGCAGGTCCAGCATGACGTCGCCGGCGGTGTTGGCGACTTCGCGCCGCCGTACCCAATTTGCGCCCCATGAAAGCAGGCCCAGGCCGAACAAGCCGCCGGCCAGCAGCAGCATGAGTTGATCCGAGTAGCGGGAGGCGATCAAGTCGACGCCTTCGCTGACGGCGATGGGGATCAGCGCGCCGGCTGCCGACACCATGGCCAGCGCGATGGTAGCAATGACAACCGAGCGCCGGTAGGGCCGGAAGTACTGCGCCATGCGGGCGATCAGCTCGCGATCGCTGTAGCTGCGGTCGTACTTCTCACCTTCGAGGCCGGCGAAGAAACTCATCTCAGTCCTTGTAGCTGGTGAAGATGCGCCCGTAGGCTTCGGACTGGTGCATCAGGGTCTCATGGCTGCCGACGGCGGCGACCCGGCCCTTGCGCAGGACCACAATCAAATCGGCCCAGCGAATTTGCGAAAGACGATGGGTGATGAGCAGGGTGGTCCGCCCCTGCGCGGCGCGGAAGATCGCCCGTTGAATGCGATCTTCGGTTTCCGAATCGATGGCACTGGTGGCGTCGTCCAGTATCAGGATGCGAGGGTCGGTCAGGAAGGCCCGCGCCAGGGCAATTCGCTGGCGCTGTCCGCCCGAGAGCGTCGTGCCCCGCTCGCCGACGCGCGTCTGGTAACCATCGTTGAACGAGCGGATGAATTCATCCGCCTGGGCCGCCTGCGCGGCTGCAGTGATCGCCTCGACGCTGGACTGCGGGCTGCCAAAGGCGATATTGTCAGCGATGGTTTTGCTGAACAAGAACACGTCCTGTTCAATCATCGAGATCTGGCGCCGCAGCGAGTCCAGGTCCCAATCGCGGACATCGATGCCATCGACCAGCACCTGGCCGTGGTCGACGTCGAGTGTGCGGTTGATCAGTTTGGCCAGAGTGGTCTTACCGGCCCCGGTTTGGCCGACGATGGCCACCGTTTGGCCGGGCTCAACCCGGTAGCTGACGTCCTGCAGTGCGGCTTCGACGCCAGGGTAAGCAAAGCCCACCTGGCGGAATTCAATGGCGCCCTCGACCCGGCCGCGGTGGCCGGTTGGATTGCGGTCGAGCTCGGTCCTCTGCTCCATCAGTTCTATGATGCGGCGGGCGCCGGCCAGGCCGAGCGAGACCTGAGAGTAGGCGAACAACGAGGCGAAAACCGGAAAGCCGAACAGGTTGATCAAGCCGACATAGGCAACCACGTCACCGGGGACGAGCAGACTCTGGCGGTAGAGCAGCATGGCATGCAGGAAGGAGCCGGCAATTGCCAGTCCGAAAAGAAGCAAGGGCAGATAGCGGGCTTCGATGAATCCCTGGCGCACGAAGGAGTCGCGGACTGCCCGTGCGTTGCGGCTGAATAGGGTCAGCTCCTCGGTTTCACGAGCGGCGCCTTTGATGACCTCGATGCCGTCGATCGCCTCGGACAGTCGGGCGTTCATGTTGCCGAAGGAGCGCCGTACCGACTCGGTCACGGGCCGCAGTTCGTGCAGGTACTGCCACAGCGCCAGAATGTAGGCGACCATGAATAAAGCCGGCGTCAGGATCAGGTCCGGGTGATAGCGGGGCGCGAACAGCAGCGGCATAAGCATGAAGGTTCCCGAGCCAACCACCAGGTTCAGCCCTGGGCTGAACATGAAGTTGACGGCGCGCACGTCGTTTGTGGCGCGGGCCATTGTGTCGCCCACCGGCTGCAAGCTGTGAAAAGTCATGCTCTTGCCGAGCAGGCTCAAGTACAACTCGTCGCGCACGTCGCGCTCGAGGCGCTGCGCCATCAGTTCGGCGCCATAGTTGCGGGCGAACTGCAGCCCGCCGCGGATCAACTGTGAGACCAGGATTACGAGGGCGATGCTCAGCAAGCCGCTGGCGACAGGGCCGCCGGACAGCACCAGGTCGAAGGCCTGGCCAAACAAGACCGGGACGGCAGCCGCCAGTGCGGCGTTGCCAAAGGCGCCGATCAGCATAATGACGGCTAGCAGCCAGTGAACGCGCGCGTGGTCAATGATCCAGCGCAGCGGGCTGCTCCGGTTGTACTGGCGCGCCTCGGGATGTGTGAACTCAGCGATGGTCACACGGTGTGCCTACCGGTTGCATGCGACATCAGCGGGAGAACGCCGTCAGGATACCATAGGCGCGTTGGCTGACCCGCTCGAAGACGAACCACTGTGCTATAGTCGGTCCGCCCGCCACGCCCTGCCAGGGGCGGGCAGCCTGGCTGTCACAATTCCCCCACCGACAGCGTTTGGATGATGAAGGTGAGCACCAGCGAAGGAACGCAGGAATCCCAAATCGTCTCACTGGTCAAGCAGGCGCAAGGTGGGGACCAGGATGCCTACGCGGAACTCTTCAACGAATTCCACCAACCGGTCCTCAGCTACATCTATCACACGCTGCACGACCAGCAGGCGGCCGAAGACGTCGCCCAAGAGGCCTTTATCCGGGCCCACCAGCGGCTTGCCCAGCTGGGCCCACCGTGGGATTTTAAGAGCTGGGTCTTTCGCATCGCGAGCAACCTGGCGATGGACTATTTGCGCGGCGGCAAGCGCATGGTGGATGTTGAGGATGATGTGATGGTTTACCTCGAGGACCCGCCTTCGACGCGGCGGCCCTTTGAGCGGCAGCTGCAACGCGAAGAGCAACGCCACCAAGTTTGGGATTCGTTGGAGGGTCTGCCTGCTCGCTACCGGCAGGCTCTGGTGCTGCGCGAGGTCAATGAGCTGTCATACCAGGAAGTGGCAACCGCCCTCGAAGTATCCTACGACAACGCCCGTCAATTGGTCCACCGGGCCCGCGGGCTGTTCCGCGATGTGCACGGGCTGCGCATGACGGTCGCCGAGGCCGCCGTGCGCTGCAAGCAGCTTGGCGACTTGCTGTCGGCGTACAGCGACAACGAGCTAGATCCGGCCCAATCCGACCAAGTGGCCGAGCACCTGGCCTCGTGCCGAGATTGCCAGCAGGAACAGGAGGAGTTCAAGAAGGTCGGTGCTTTGCTGGCCGGGCTGTTCCCCCTGGTTCCAAGTCCCGCTTGGAAATCAAAGGTATTGGAGGAGATCCAAGCCAAGCAGATGCCGGCCAAAGCGGCCCCAACCATCCAGGGAAACCAGCCCGCACCGCAGCCTCCGGCTGCGCCGGCGGCGGTCAGTCCAGCGGCGAGTGCTGGCGGCGGACTGGCGGCCATGATGGGGGGCGGCTGGCCGCTGATGCTGCTGCTTGGCGCAGGCGGGTTGCTCTTATTGGCCCTTGGCGGCTGGATGCTGTTTGTCGGGGGCGGGCCCCCTGGCGCCCCCCCACCGAGCGAGACCGCGCAAGTGCTGGCACCGGCCGCCGGCGAGACGGGCAGTGCGACCGACAATGAGCTTGGCGCCTTGCCAGTTGGGGCCAGCGCTACCCCCACCAGAACGCCCTCAGCCACGCCAACCGCGAGTGCCACGGCCACCCTCGGGCCGGCCATGGCCACCGTGCTCGAGAACAGTGTATGCCGCGGCGGTCCTTCGGCCACGGACTACGAGCCGGTCATCTACCTGACCCCGGGTCAGATCCTGCCGATTGACGGCCGCAACGCCCCCGACACCTACTGGCGGGTCGTGTCGGCTGCCGGCCGGTGCTACCTGTGGCAGGAGCAGGCTGAAGAGTCGGGCGACGTCGACAGCGTCCCCATAGTGCCCGACCCGCCAACCCCGACGCCGGAGGATTCCCAGTCGCCACAGATCAGTGCTTCCCACGCACCGACCGGCAGCAACCGGCCCAATACTGGGGACTTGGTTAGCTTCCAAGCTAATGCAACCGATAATGTCGGCGTAGCCCGCATCGAAGTCTGGGTGCAGGGCCCGGCCGACAACACATTTCAGTTGGCGAAAACATGCACCAACAGCTCGGTTTGCAGCCATCAGGGCGGACCCTACTCCATCGGCCAGGTGCGCTATTATGCACTGGCCGTGGATGCAGCCGGCAATCAGACCCAAACAACAACGCGTTCCTTCACCGTGTACCCGATCCTGTTTTAGAGGGGAACGGTGGCGTCACCAGCCGGAGGACCAACATGACTCACCGACCAGGACTCGCCCCCGTCCCCGTCTACCTGGCGTTGTTTGCCTTGATCGCGCTGGGGCTGGCCTGTGACCTACCCCAGGGCCAGGCGGCGCTAGAAACGGCGGTTGCCCAGACGCTGGAGGCCGGCTTCACGGAAGAAGCGGCTGCCGCCACCCCGACCGATGCGCCAACGGCCACGGTCGAAGCGACCGAGCCCCCGACGGCTGAGCCGACGCCAACCGTGGTGCATGTAATGATTCCCAATGCACCGGCTGGCGTTGAGCGCTTTCTGACCGACGCTTCCTCGTTGGCCTATGCCAACCAGGCGCAGGCACCCGGAGACGACTTCACCACCAATCGGCTGGAGCGCCCCTTCACTACCGGAGCGATGGACTACCTGCCGCAGCTCGATCTCAGACGCGCCGAGTTGGATGTGCTCGAGCCCTGGGTCTACGTCACCCTATTTCTGGAAGGACCCGTCCAGCCTGCCGACGGCGCCTACTACGGCGTCGAGCTCGATTTGGACGGAAACGGCGAAGGCGAGTGGTTCATCTATGGCCAGGCGCCGGCCTCCACCGAGTGGACGACCGATGGAGTCCGGGCCGCCCAAGATGCCAACGACGATGCCGGTGGCGAGGAGCCAGGCATGGCCGAGCCGCCCACCGGTTTGACCGATGGCTTTGAGAACTTGGTGTTCGACAGTGGTCAAGGCGCAGATCCGGACACGGCCTGGATTCGCCAGGGGCCAGGCGGGCCGGCCCAGGTTCAGCTGGCGTTCAAGACCTCCCTTGTCGGCACCGTCGAATTCCTGTGGGGAGGCTGGACGGACCAGGGGCCGAAGGATCCCCTTCTATTCGACTACCACGATCATTTCACCCCGCAGCAGGCTGGATCACCGCACCTGAACCACACCAACTATCCGCTCAACCAGCTGCACTCGGTCGACAATACCTGCCTCGACTCGCTGGACTTTGCCACCAGCGGCAGTGAGCCGCGCTTGTGTGTCATCCCTGGCTCAATCGCCGGGGTGGTGTGGCGCGATCGCTGCCTGACCACCGGTGGTGATGGTGGCGAACCTCTGGTGCTGGGCGAAGGCTGCGTCGGCTCACCCCCCACCGACTGGAGCGCCGACGGGATTTACGAGCCGAGTTGGGAGCCACCCTTCCCCAACGTCGTGGTCGACCTGGGCGCCGGCTCCTGCCCCTCGACCGGTCTGGCAACGGCCACGACCGATTCGGCCGGTCGCTACTCCTTCAACAACCTGCCGGCGGGGACCTACTGTGTTTCGATTGGCATCCTGGCCTACAACAACGAAGATCAGCTAGTGCCAGGGGGCTGGACCTATCCTTCGACGGTCGGTGAAGTTGCCCGCCAAACGATCAACCTGCTGGCCGGGCAGAACAAGTCGGGCGTCAACTTTGGCCTGATGTGGCAGTTTGGGGACTGACGTGCGGTCGGATTGACCTCGTTCGTTCCGTGCCGGGCACCACGGCGTATGACTGGCTGCCAGGGGTGTGCCGGTTCGTAGTACGCGGACCCTTGGTGGCTAGGCCTGATTGAGCTTTCGATAGAGTGAGAGGGAGTTAAGGTATGCGGTCGAGCGGGCAACTGCATTGGCTGTTGAGCGTTGTGCTGCTGGTTGTGCTTGCTGGCTGCAATCTGCCAGGCATGGAAAGCGCTGCCGCCCGTCAGGCGACGGCCCAGATGCAGACGGTTGAGGCGGTCATGACGGCCGAGACTCAGGCGACCGACACACCTGCCACCACCGATACGCCCGAACCCTCACCGACGCCAACCGAAACTCCGGTTCCTTCGGCGACCACCCCCTCGCGCCTGGCCAGATTGACCACCGACGCCAACTGTCGCAGCGGTCCCGGCACGATTTATGACGTGCGCCAGGTCCTGGCCAACGGCACCAGCGTTCCGGTGGTCAGCAAGAACGCCGATCCCAACAATGTCTGGATCGAAGTGCAGCCGGCCGGTGGCCTGCCGTGCTGGCTGTCCATCATCACTGTTACCTTGAACTTCAACACAAACGAGTTGGCGGTCGGGGTCATTCCGCCAACCCCGATCTACACGCCGGGAAAGATCGTGGGCGCCGTGTATCACGATTTTTGTGACAACGCAGCCGGTGGCCAGGGATGTGTCGCCTACAACGGCGGCTACCGGGCTAACGGTCTGCTTGACCTTGGTGAGCTGTCCATCCCGAATGTCACGCTGCGCCTGGGCGCTGGCGACTGTCCCTCGGTAGGACTGACGACAGCCACGACCGGCCCCGGTCCGTCCGATGGCTACGTGTTCGACGACCTCAAGCCGGGTAAGTACTGTGTGACAGTGATCGCCGATGCCGATGGCAATGGCAGCATCCTGGGCCCGGGCTGGTGGACTTCGCCCGACACCAACGGGTCGGAGACGGCTCGCCGCACGGTGACGGTCGAATCGGGCGCGACGACGGCCGCTGTCACCTTCGGCTGGGATTTTGAGAACCAACCGTAGCCGATTGATGGCAGTTGCCCTGCCATTCGAAGCGTGCGATGATGTCGCCTTGGTGAGCTGTCACAAGTGGCGGCCCTCGCCCGTTGAGAGTGGTGAAGCACACCTGCCCACGGGCGAGTTAAGGAGCACCTACATGAACCCGAAGCTGCGAAACCCGATCCTGGTCCTGACGGTCATCGGCATGATGATGATGGCTTGCAATCTGACGGCTGGAGGCGCCGCGGTTGATGAGACTGCGGCGGTGCAAACCGTCGAGGCCGAGCTGACTCGGATTGCCCTGGCCGAGCCCTCATTGGAGGCGACCGAATCGCTAGCGACCGAAGCCCCCACTGCGACGCTGGAGCCGACCGCCACCGAAAGCGGCCCCACGCCGACTGCTGGCACGCTGGGCTGCACTGACCGGGCCACCTTTGTCTCCGATGTAAGCGTGCCGGATGGCTCGAATTTTGATCCGGGCGACAATTTCACCAAGACCTGGCGCCTGCGCAACGACGGTACCTGTACCTGGACATCGAGCTATGCGTTGGTCTTTGACCACGGCGACGCCATGGGCGCGCCGGCGGCCATCCCGCTGGCCGGCGCCGTACCGCCCGGTAACAATGTTGATCTGTCGGTTAACCTGACGGCTCCGGCAGCCCCCGGCGGTTACCAGGGCTTCTTCCTGCTGCGCAACAACAGCAATGTGTTGTTCGGCATCGGACCCAGCGCCACCACCGCCTTTTGGGTCAAGATCGATGTGGTGCCGCCGTCTCCCACCCCGACGGCCACCACCTTCTTCGTCTTCCCCATAATTACGCTCATCCCGCTTTTTGCCTATTCCAACGGCTCGGATCAAGTGCTGAATGACGGCGCCTGCTTCGATCTGGATGAGGGCAACCCCATCGGCTGCGGGTCGGGCGACGCAGACTTCCGCTATGATGCCACCATTGCCTTCTTCCCGTCGCCGTCCGAGCAGAATTTCGAACCACTCCATGATGCCGAGGGCCGCTACATTGCCGCCAATCCCCCGGCCAAAGCCGATTGCCAGGGATTGGCCCTGTTGGACAGTGAGTTCGATTTGGACTCCGGGGACAACTACTGCTATGAGACATCGGATGGCCGCTATGGCTACATCCATGTGGACACGGCTGGACTGTTCTCGCTGACGTTTGACTGGTGGACCTGGAACTAGCAACTGGGGGTAACCACAAAGACACCAAGTGCACGAAGAGGATGTCAGGGTCACGAAGCAGTTCAACCTGACGGATAATTGGTTGTGAACTCCTTTGTGATCCCTGACTGATCCCTTTGTGACCTTGGTGTTTTCGTGGTTAGCCTGGGACAACCCTATCAAACGATCGGCTCGAACTTGGCCAGGAAGTGGCGCAGCAGCCTGGGCGCCTCCAGGATGCGGTAGCCGGGCAGCATGTCGCGCTGCGTCAGGATCCGCTCGAAGGCGTCCACGATGACATCCATGTGTGACTGCGTGTACGTCCGGCGCGGGATGGCCAGCCGCACCAATTCCAACCGCGGCCGATGGAGTTCGCCCGACTGCGGGTCTTCATAGGCGAAGGCGACCGACCCTAATTCGATGCCGCGTATACCCGCCTCTAGGTAGAGTGCGAGCGACAAGGATTGGCCGGGAAAGGCCTCGGCCGGGATATGTGGCAGCATGGCGCCGGCGTCGATGTACACGGCGTGACCGCCAACCGGCTGGATGATGGGGACCCCCAGGGCGGCTATTCGTTCGCCTAGATAGCGGGTTTGGCCCGTGCGGTAGGCCAGGTATTTTTCGTCGAGCGCCTCGTACAGGCCGGTAGCCAGCGCCTCCATGGCCCGGCCGGACATGCCGCCGTAAGTCAGGAAGCCCTCGCGCAGAACCAGCTCACCGGCGGCTCGTTCGTACAGATCCGGATCATGGAAGCCGAGGAAGCCGCCGATGTTGGCCAGCCCATCCTTCTTGCCCGACATGGTAACGCCATCGGCCAGCGAAAACGTTTCGCGGGCGATTTCGAGCACACTCCTGCCGGCCTGGCCCACCTCGCGCTGTTGGATGAAGTAGGCGTTTTCGGCGTGTCGGCAGGCGTCAATAATGAAAGGGATCCGATGGCGCCGGTAGACCTGGCTGGCCAGTTTGAGGTTTTCCAGGGACACCGGTTGTCCACCGGCGGCATTGTTGGTAATGGTCATCATGCCGAACGGTATGCGCTCGGCGCCGACCTCGTCAATCAAGGCTTCAAGCCGCCCGATGTCGATGTTGCCTTTGAAGGGATGGTCCGCCGCCGGCTCGTTGGCCTCGGGGATCCCCAGGTCATGCGGCCGGCCGCCACGGGCCAGGATGTTGGCCTGGGTCGTGTCGAAATGAGCGTTGCTCGGGATCACGCTGTCCGGTTTGACGAGCAAGGCGCACAGGATGTTCTCAGCGGCTCGGCCCTGGTGCGTTGGAATCAGATAGCGAAAGCCGAAGATGTCGGCGAAGGCCTGTTGCAGCCGATCGAAGGAGCGGGCGCCGGCATAGGTTTCGTCGCCCCGCAGCATGTCGCCCCACTGCTGGTCGCTCATGGCGCCGGTGCCAGAGTCGGTCAGCAGGTCAATGTAGACTTCGGCCATCTTGAGGCCGAACAGGTTGTAATGGGTTCGCTCGAGGGCCTGCGCCCGCGCTTCCCGAGAAATCCGATGGATGCGCTCAATCGTCTTGATGCGGAAAGGTTCGGGCGGGTGGTCGGTCATCCAGCGCACCTCCGGTGTAGGCATCCATCGCGGCTAGATTACCCCGAGTATACTGCCGGCGGTCAAACGCTGGCCCCAAGGAACCACGAAGGCGCCCAGGACGCAAATGAAAAAGGTGGGAACACAATGGGTGCATTCGGCTGTCAGCCGTCAGCTGTCAGCAGTCAACTGAACGCTGATCCCTGAGAGCGATATTTCTTTGTGTTCCCTCCCTGGGCCTTCGTGTGCTTAGCACCTTGGTGGTTTCACTCGCCGTAGTGGATGGTGATGGACGATCTTGAGATTCTGAGCTTCGCGCTGGGCCCTGCTCAGGCCAATGCCTACCTGCTGGGCGACCGCCAAAGCGGCCGCGCGGTGGTCATCGACCCGGCCTGGGACGGCGCCTTCCTGCTCGAAACTGCGGCGGCGCGCGGCTGGCGGGTTGGCCAAATCTGGCTCACTCATGCCCACTTCGACCATCTAGGCGGTGCCGCTGCGCTGGCCGATGGCGCCCGCCAGCCAGTGCCGGTGGCGCTGCATCCGGCCGATCATCCGTTGTGGCAGATGCACGGCGGCGCCGCCCCCTTCGGCTACACCGACTTCGATCCGGGTCCCGAACCGACCGTCGATCTCTTCGACGGCATGGAGCTCAGGCTGGGACCGGCGCTGTTTACCGCCATCCACGCACCCGGCCATACTCCGGGCCACATGCTGTTCTATTGCCAGGCGCTGGCCAGCTTGTTCTGCGGCGACCTGATCTTTGCCGGCAGCGTCGGGCGGACGGACCTGCCCGGCGGAAATGGCGAGCAGCTCATGGCCAGTATCCAACGGCACGTACTCAGCCTGCCCGATGAGACACGGCTGCTGCCCGGCCACGGTCCGGAGACTACGGTCGGCCGGGAGCGAGCCTCCAACCCGTTCCTCCGAGACTAACCACAAAGGCACAAAAGGGCACGAAGGAAGCCCGCAGTCAGCCATCAGCCAGGACAGGCTGCCGCAGTAGCGGCAATTCCTTGGCGCTGAGAACTCAACGCTGACGGCTATACGCGGCCGGCTGACAGCCAAACGCCGCTCTCCTTTGTGTCCTTAATAAACTCTTTGAGCCCTTGGCGTCTTTGTGGTTACTCTCCACCCGAGGACTGCGCCCACACCAACCATTCCCGCACTTCACCCTGTGGTTCGACCGGGGCCAGCGCCAACAGCGGCAGGCGGAGGCCGTAGGCCCCATCTGCGATGGAGCTCAGCGTCGGCAGCACGCCTTCGATTCGCAGCACTGCGACGCCCTCAGCATCGGCGACCGCACGGTAGGGCACCAGGCCGATCGCCCCCCGTTCCGCTCTCACAATTTCGAGCACGGCCTGCGGTGTTGGGCCCAAGCGGGCCAGCGTCGTTATGCGGCCAGTGGGCATCACCTGCTCGACGAAGGCCTGGCGCAGCCGGTCGCCCTGGGGGTAGATGACCGGCTGGATTGAACCTTCACCGGCTCCGATTTGATCCCAGCGTGTGAGGCGGCCAGTGAACACACCGGCCAGATCTTCCCTGTCCAGTTGGCGCACAACCACCTGGGCGTGAACCACAACCGCGATCCCCTCCCAGCCGAGCAGAAAACCGGACCAGCCGTCGGGGACGGGCGGGTAATCCAGATGAGCCAGGCTGTCTCCGTCTTCGACCGCTTGCAGGCCGGCCAGGCTGGGGAGCGGGACCAGATCGAAGGGAAGCGGCCCGATCTCCTGGAGGTAGGTCTCACCCAGCGACTGCGGCAGCGGGAGCGCGCTCAGCCCGACGCTGACCCGCGGCACAGGCGGCGCAGTGGGGCTGGGGGTAACCGTGCCACCGCAGGCGGCCAACACGGCTACCAGCAGCAGCGCGCTGGCCCGGCGCACCAAGTCAGCTGCGGAGCAGCGAAATGCCAACACCGGTCAACCCGAGGAGCGCGCAGTAGATGACAAAGACCGTCAGCCGGTGGCTGGCCAAGTAGGCCAGCAGCCAACGGATGGCTACGTAGCCGACCAGCGCCGCGGAGAGAAAACCGGCGATCAGCGCCGGCAGCTGCTCGGTGGCGCTGGCCATCCCGCCCAGGTCGAGCAGGGCGATCGCCCCTGCGCCGATCATCACCGGCACCGACATCAGAAAGGAGAAGCGGGCGGCCTCGGCCCGGCGCAGGTCGCGCATGAGACCCCCGGCAATGGTGGCGCCGGAGCGCGAGATTCCCGGGAACAACGCGGCGGCCTGGGCTAGGCCAATCAATAAGGCGTCGAGCAGACCGACCTCGTGCATCGTACGCCGGCGTCGGCCGATGCGTTCGCTCAACCCTAACAAGAGGGCCGTGACGAGTAAGAACAGGCTGACGGCCAATGGATCGCCAAAAGCGGTCTCCACCAGATCTTTGAGCAACAGGCCGAGCAGTGCCGCCGGTAGACTGGCAGCCGCCAACGCCCAGGCGAGGCGGGCGTCGGCACTGCCCAGCGGACGGCCCTGCGCCAGCTGGCTAACGGCAGCTTTGACCAGGCGGATCAAATCGTCACGGAAGTAGACAAGGACGGCAGCCAGCGTGCCCCATTGAACCAGGACGTCGAACACGAAGGCAACCCCGGGCTCGAAACGCCAGCCGAGCAGCCACGGGACCAAGACCAGGTGGCCCGAGGACGAGATTGGCAGGAACTCGGTTGCACCCTGCACGATGCCAAGAACCAGGGCCTGCAACAAAGTCATTGCCTAGACCTCGACTGGTCGGTGCTTGGCATAGTTTCTGCGGAACTCGGCAACCATTGTCTCCAACCTGCCCTCTAAGATGGCCTGGCGCAGATCGGCGGCCAGCGTGACTAAAGTCGTCAGATTGTGGATCGAGAGCAGTGTGGCGGCCAGTATTTCGCCGGCGACGATCAGGTGGCGCACGTAAGACCGTGAGAAATGGCGGCAGGTGTAGCAGTCACATGCCGGATCAATCGGTTTCCGGTCGCTGGCAAATGTCGCATTGCGTAGGTTGAGCCGTCCGAGGCGTGTCATGGCGGCGTCATTGCGGGCCAACCGGGTGGGCAGCACACAGTCGAAGATGTCGACGCCGCGCCAGACGGCTTCTACCAGATCATCGACAGCGCCGACCCCCATTAAGTAGCGAGGCCGATCGGCCGGCAGGCGCGGTGAAAGCACATCGAGCATGGTGTACATTTCAGGCTTGGACTCGCCGACTGACAAGCCGCCGATGGCCACGCCCGGTGTCCCCAGGGTGCTTATGAAGTCGGCCGATTGCTGGCGCAGGTCGGGAAAAATGCCGCCCTGGACGATGCCAAACAGTGCTTGCTGGTCGTTGGTCTTGGCCGCCAGGCAGCGTTCGGCCCAGGCATGGGTCCTGGCCATCGCCTGTTCGTTGTATGCGCGGTCGTCGGGGGCAGGGCATTCGTCGAAGGCCATAATAATGTCGGCGCCCAACTGCTGCTGGACGGCAATTGCCCGCTCCGGCGTGAAGCGGTGCTCCGAACCATCCAGGTGCGAGCGGAATGTGACGCCATCGTCGTCGATCCGGCGCCGGTCGGCCAGCGAGAACACCTGGAACCCGCCCGAGTCGGTCAGGATCGGCCCTGGCCAGCCCATGAACTCGTGGAGCCCGCCGGCCCCGGCCACAATATCGGGCCCCGGCCGCAGGTACAGATGATAGGTGTTGGCCAGCACAAGACTTACGCCAAGTTCTTCAAGCTGCGCCGGCGTCAAGGCCTTGACTGCAGCCTGGGTCCCTACCGGGGCAAAAACTGGCGTTTCGATCACGCCATGCGGTGTGTGGAAGCGGCCGGCCCGGGCGCGCCCGTCGCTGGCCTGTAGTTCGAAGGCGAAGTGGGAGGTCATCGGCGCGGGATTATACATGTGGTGGTGGGCTAGCCACGAAGGGCCTAAGCGAACCAAGGATCAGGGAGGGAACACAGTGATTGCCTTCAGCTGTCAGCCTTCAGCGGTCAACTGAGAGCTGAGAGCTGGGGGCTTCACTCCTGCGTGGTTGCTTTGAGGGTTTATACTCGGCGGCGCAATGCCATCCACCGACGGTCTCTCCAATTGGCTCGAAATCGACCTCGACGCCATCGCCGGCAATTTGCGGGCGGTCGAGGCCCAGGCTGGCGTTCCGGTTATGGCTGTGGTCAAGGCCAATGGTTATGGCCATGGTCTGGTCGAGGTGGCGCGGACGGCGGTCGAGGCCGGCGCCATCTACTGCGGGATTGCCCGGCTCGACGAAGCCCTCGAACTGCGAGAGGCTGGCATCGAGGCGCCCTTGATGGTGCTGGGTGATACACCGGTCGTGCGGTTTGGCCAGGCGGCGGCCGCCGGGGTCACCCTGACGGCCTTTCGCCAGGAACACGTGGCGGCGCTCTCCGAGCTTCCCACCGATCGCACTGTTAAGGTCCATCTCAAAGTGGATACCGGCATGACCCGCCTGGGCGCGGCACCTTCCGAGGCGATCGCATTGCTGCGCCAACTGGCGTCGCTAAACCAGGTCGATCTCGAAGGTCTGTTCACCCATTACGCGCGCGCCGACGAACCCGACGAAGATATAACCACCAACCAGGAGGCCATCTTCGATGACCTTGTGGCCGAAGCCGCCGTCCTGGGCCTGCGGCCCAGGCTGGTGCATGCCGCCAATTCGGCGGCAGCGTTGGTGCGGCCGTCGTCGGCCTACGACATGGTTCGACCGGGGATCGCGCTCTACGGGCTCAACCCAGCCTCTAACGTCCGGCTGCCGCCGGCCTTTCGGGCCGCCCTGACCTGGCGCGCCAGCCTAACCCAGGTCCGCCAGGTTCCCGCCGGAACTGGCATCTCGTACGGTCACGTCTACGTCACGCCGATAGACGCCAGGCTCGGCGTCGTGCCGGTCGGCTACGGCGACGGTTACCGCCGCGAGGACGGCAATCAAGTGCTTGTGCACGGCCAGCGAGTGCCGGTGCGCGGCCGAGTGTGCATGGATCAATTGGTGGTCGATTTGACAGACTTGCCCGAAGCCAACGTTGGAGACCGGGCCACCCTGATTGGTGAAGATCAAGGCGAGCAGATCAGCGTTGAAGACCTGGCAGCCGGTTGGGGGACGATCAACTACGAGGTGGTCTGTGGGCTGAGCGCCCGCGTGCCGCGCCTGTACCACGCCTGACGGGTAGGCCGCCCGATCCAGCCGCTGCTTCCGACGGTACGAAAGGCTGGATGCAGCCTGCCCCGTCCAAGTTCGGCGATCAACCCTCCTGCGAATCCAGCGAACGCTTCCATGGAACGCCCCTACGGGCCGGATTCGCAATCGGCCAGGCATAGCCACGACCCCGGGGGTCCGACAAGGTACATATCTTTGAGGCATCCGCCAACGGACCCCCGGGGTCGGAATGAATCCAGTTTGGGCCGCGATGGCGGCCAAACCCTGGCTCCCAATCCACAGCAGAGGCACGATATATCGTGCCCCTACCAGATTAGACGTTCGAGCACTTGCTGAATCCAGTCGGCCCTCGGAGGTCAGCGGACGAGTGGGAACATGGCCGTGCGCCGGTATGGCTCCATCCGCCGTCCGCGGTCCTTGGTCCATCGTCCCTGCTTCCATGCCTATTCGTCACGAATAGCTACATCAGCTTGACTCCCCTGCGGCGGGTTCGTAGAATGCTAGGTACCAATTGAACGGGTATCGGGGAGAGACCCGGGCAACCGGGCACCGAAGGGGCAAGTCCCAGGCACAGCGTGCTAGCCTGGGGTGAAACTCTCAGGTACAAGGGACCCGAACCCGGCTGACCTCTGGAAAGTCTGTCAGCACCGAAGGGGCAAGCCGGCAGCCTAGGCGAATCTCTCAGGTTATGGACAGAGGGCGCACACCGAATGGTCGTGCGCCTTCTTTTATTTGCGCTGCCCAGCCTGCTCAAGGAGCGAACGATGAAGGTACCGGACGATCTGAAGTACACGGAGAACGACGAGTGGATCCGGGTGGAGGGTGACGAAGGAGTGATCGGGATCACCGACTTCGCCCAGGACCAACTATCGGACATTGTGTTTGTCGAGGTGTTGGAGGATGTGGGCGCTAGTCTCGACCAGGGCGCAGCTTGCGCCGCCGTCGAAAGTGTCAAGGCGGCTGCCGATGTCTATCTGCCAGTGGCCGGCGAGATTGTGGCCACGAACCAAGAGCTCCCCAACCAGCCCGAGCTGATCAACAGCGACCCATACGGGCAAGCCTGGATCTTGCGAATCAGGTTGACCGACGCGTCACAACTTGACAACCTGCTGGATGCTGCGGCCTATCAACAGAGCATCGAGGCCAGAAACCACTGATGACTTTTATCCCGCACACGGATCTCGACCGCCAGCACATGCTGGCGGCGATTGGTGTCAGCCGGCTGGACGACCTATTCGAGGCCGTCCCGGCTGCCTTGCGCTTCCCCCAGCTCGACTTGCCGGCAGGCATCTCTGAAATGGAAGTGATGAACGAACTGCAGGCGCTGGCCGAAGACACCACCAATGCACACCAGTTCACCAGCTTCCTCGGTGCCGGAGCCTACGATCACTTCATCCCGGCGGTGGTCGATCATGTCCTGCAGCGCTCCGAGTTCTACACGGCCTACACGCCCTACCAGCCCGAGGTGTCGCAAGGCACGCTACAGGCGATCTTCGAATTCCAGAGCCACATCTGCAATCTGACGGGCATGGAAGTGGCCAATGCTTCGGTCTACGACGGGGCTACCGCGCTGGCCGAGGCCGTCAACATGGCGCTCAACCACCACCGCGGCAGGCGCGACCGGGTTGTGCTGGCGCCGACCGTTCACCCTCACTATCGGGATACCGTCCAAACCTACCTGCGCGGTACCGATGTCGAGGTGGTGGGACCGCAAGGCTTTGCCGCGGGGCTGCCATCCTTGATCGATCACATCGACGACCAGACGGCGTTGGTGGCTGTGCAGTATCCGGACTTCCTCGGCCATATCAATGACTATGGGCCAGTCGCCGAGGCGGCCAGGGCCAGCGGTGCCCTTTTCTGTGTTGTGGTCAACCCGATCGCGTTGGGTTTGCTCGAGCCGCCGTCGGCCTTTGGCGCCGACGTGGTTGTTGGCGAGGGTCAACCGCTTGGCATACCTCTTTCCTTTGGCGGACCCTACCTGGGTCTGTTCGCCACCCGCCAGGCGTATGTGCGAAAGATGCCGGGCCGGTTGGTCGGCGAAACGACTGACGACCGGGGCCAGCGCGGTTACGTGTTGACGCTGACGCCGCGCGAGCAGCACATCCGGCGGGAGAAGGCAACCAGCAATATCTGCACTAATCAGGGGCTGATGGCGTTGGCCGCTGGCGTGTATCTGACCGTAATGGGGCGCCAGGGTCTGCGCCGGGTGGCCGAGCTGTGCTACCACAAGGCCCATTACGCCGCCGAGCAAATTGGGGCGCTGCCCAGCTACGCACTGTGGAACCAGCGGCCGTTCTTCCATGAATTCGTGATCGAGACGCCTCTGCCGGTCGAACACATCAGCCGGCAGCTGTTGGCCAGCCGGATCATCGGCGGCTACGATCTGTCGCAGTGGCAGCCCGAGCTGGCTAACCATATGCTGGTGGCGGTGACCGAGCGTAACACGCGGGAGGACATCGACCGGTTTGTCGAGGCGTTGGCGGAGGTGGGCAATGCTTGAGCCCCTGATTTACGACCGCTCGTCCCCGGGGCGTACCGGTTTCTCTTTGCCGGTGCTGGATGTGCCTCCGGCCGACCTGCCCGGCGGCCGGGTCCGTCGCGATTTGCCGCTGCCCGAAGTGTCCGAGTTGGAGGCGATGCGCCACTTCGTCCGGCTTTCCCAGTTCAACCACTCGATCGACACGGGCTTCTACCCCTTGGGGTCGTGCACCATGAAATACAACCCCAAGGTCAACGAGCAAGCCGCCCGGCTGCCGGGCTTTGCCTATGCCCATCCACTACAGCCAGTCGAAACCGTACAGGGGGCCTTGGAGCTTATGCACACTGTCCAGCAATGGCTGATGGAAATCGGCGGTTTCGCCGCCGTCAGCCTGCAGCCGGCCGCCGGCGCCCATGGTGAGCTGACTGGGATTCTGATGATCCGCGCGTATCACCGGTCTCGCGGGGATAAACAGCGGACCAAGATTCTGATCCCGGATTCTGCCCATGGCACCAATCCGGCTACCAGTTCGATGAGCGGTATGCAAGTGATCGAGCTGCCGTCCGATGACCGGGGCAATGTGGACCTTGAGGCGCTGCGCCAGGTGTGCGACGACACGGTCGCCGGGCTGATGCTGACCAACCCCAACACCCTCGGTCTGTTCGAAGAGCATGTCCAGCAAGTTATCGGCCTTGTGCATGACTGTGGCGGGCTGGTCTATGGCGACGGCGCCAACATGAACGCCCTGCTCGGCATCGTGCGTCCTGGCGATCTTGGCATTGACGTGCTGCACTACAACCTGCACAAGACCTTCTCGACGCCGCACGGCGGGGGTGGCCCCGGATCGGGTGCCGTCGGCGCCTCGGCAGCTCTGGCACCGTTCCTGCCGGCGCCAATCGTGGCCATGAGGGATGGTCAGTACCTGCTTGTCGAACCCGACCAGACGATAGGCCGCGTGAAGGCTTTCCATGGCCACTTTGGTATGGCCGTGCGGGCCTTTGCCTACCTGCGTATGCACGGCGCCGAAGGTCTGCGGGCCATCGCCGACCACGCCGTACTCAACGCCAACTACCTGCGGGTCCAGCTGCGCCAGCACTACCATGTTCCTTACGACCGTATCTGCATGCACGAGTTCGTGGCCGAGGGCCATTGGGAGGCGGCGCCTGACATACGCGCCCTCGACATCAGCAAACGGCTGATGGACTTCGGCTTTCATCCGCCGACCAACTACTTCCCACTGATCGTCCACGAAGCCCTGATGATCGAGCCGACCGAGACCGAAAGTCTGGAAACGCTCGACGCGTTTGCCGCGGCGATGCTCCAAATCGCTCAGGAAGCGCTCGACGACCCCGAGCTGCTTAAGACGGCGCCGCATGAAACGCCGTTTGGCCGGTTGGATGAAGTCCAGGCAGCCAAGCAGCTCGTGCTATGCTGCCGTCCAGCCGAGCTCGAGCCTGTGACGGCCCAAAGCGGATAACCGCTCCAACCCGAGGGGAATCGGAAGCGCCCCCTCAGCGGGCGCATCCA
>DASWJQ010000184.1:0-2454 GCA_036397095.1 Anaerolineales bacterium | reverse complement strand
GGCCAGACCGATGCTGATCACCGCCGCACAGACCGCGAAATAGGTGCCCCAACGCATTGCCAGACTCCTTTATGTCGTGGCCCGGAACAAAACAAAACGGCCGGGCTTCCCAAGGAAACCCGGCCGCAGGTGTGGTTACTGGGAGCCTGTCGAACTCAACACTGTTCTGCTGCGGAAAATCCGGATTTGGCCATTTTTGCCGCTCTTTCTCGTTAAATAGCTAGCTATTCGCCTCAAAAGACCGACAAAACTGACTCAAACCGGCTTTCCCTCGCTACGAACGGTCAAGTCCGACAGGCTCCTGGAACCGGCCCCGAAGGGCGGACCTTCAGGCGGTTGCCCGCCTGTCGTTTATCGACGTTACAGCTTGATCCAGGTGGCTTTCAACTCGGTGTACTTGTCGAACGCGTGCAGCGACTTGTCGCGGCCATTGCCGGACTGCTTGAAGCCGCCGAACGGCGCGGTCATGTCGCCGCCGTCGTACTGGTTGACCCAGACGCTGCCGGCGCGCAGCGCCTTGGCGGTCAGGTGGGCCTTGGACAGGTTGCTGGTCCAGACCGCCGCGGCCAGGCCGTAAGGACTGTCGTTGGCAATCTGCACGGCTTCTTGCGCCGAGTCGAAACCGATCACCGACAGCACCGGGCCGAAGATCTCCTCACGCGCGATGCGCATGGCATTGTTCACCCCGTCGAAGATGGTCGGTTCGACGTAGGTCCCACCGGTCTCTTCCAGCACCCGCTTGCCGCCGGCCACCAGCCTGGCGCCATCGTCGTGACCGGCCTGGATGTAGCTCAGTACATTGTTCATCTGGGTGGTGTCGACCAGCGCACCGACATTGGTGTCCGGGTCCAGCGGGTTGCCCGGTTTCCAGCTCTTGATCGCCTCGACCACCATCGGTACGAAGGTGTCCTTGATCGAGTTTTCCACCAGCAGGCGCGAACCGGCGGTGCAGACTTCGCCCTGGTTGAAGGCGATGGCACCGGCGGCGGCTTCGGCGGCGGCCTGCAGATCCGGGGCATCGGCGAAGACGATGTTCGGGCTCTTGCCGCCGGCTTCCAGCCAGACGCGCTTCATGTTCGACTCGCCGGCATAGACCATCAGCTGCTTGGCGATCCTGGTCGAGCCGGTGAACACCAGGGTGTCGACGTCCATGTGCAGGGCCAGAGCCTTGCCGACCGTATGACCGTAACCCGGCAGGACATTGAGCACACCCGCCGGAATGCCGGCCTCGATGGCCAGCTGCGCCAGGCGAATGGCGGTCAGCGGCGATTTTTCCGAGGGCTTGAGGATCACCGAGTTACCGGTGGACAGCGCCGGGCCGAGCTTCCAGCAGCTCATCAGCAGCGGGAAGTTCCACGGCACTATGGCGGCGACCACGCCGATCGGCTCGCGGGTGACCAGGCCCAGCTCGTTGTGCGGGGTGGCGGCCACCTCGTCGTAAATCTTGTCGATCGCCTCGCCGCTCCAGCGGATCGCGCGCGCGGCGCTGGACACGTCGATGCCCAGGGCGTCGCTGATCGGCTTGCCCATGTCGAGGGTTTCCAGCAGCGCCAGCTCTTCACCATGCTGCTCGATCAGGTCGGCAAAACGGATCATCACTTCCTTGCGCGCCACCGGCGCCAAGCGCGACCAGACGCCGGACTCGAAGGTGGTACGGGCATCGGCCACGGCAATCTCGGCATCGGCCAGGTCGCAACTGGCGACCTCTACCAGCGTGCGCCCGTCCACCGGGCTGATGCACGCGAAGGTCGCCGCGGACGCCGCCGCGCGGTATTCGCCATGAATAAAAGCACGGCCTTCGATCTTCAGGGTATTGGCGCGCTGTTCCCAGTCGGCACGAGTCAGGCTAGTCATTCGGGCATCCTCTATCAGTAAAAAGTGCCGCAGCTTCGGCGCGCGCACTGTCAATAATTCTGCAAGGCCTGCGAGGGCCACATCCTGCCGGCAACACTAAACCAGAGGGCTGCACCTTTTCAATATTTTTTACAAAGCGCGATAAACCCCCTTGTCATGTTCGTTTTATTAAACATAGACTGCGCGAAATCGCTCCCCTGCCCTTTCTTCGCGCGTCCGGACGGCCAGCATGACAAGCGACAACCAGACTCGACCGAACAGAAAAACCAACAACCTCGACGACTTCTGGATGCCGTTCACCGCCAATCGTCAATTCAAGGCCAAACCGCGCCTGCTGGACAGCGCCGAAGGCATGTATTTCACCCGCGACGACGGCCACCAAGTATTAGACGGCACCGCCGGGCTTTGGTGCTGCAATGCCGGCCACGGTCGTCGGGAAATCACCGAGGCGGTGAGCCGGCAGATCGCCCTCGCCTACCAGGCACGCGCCCCCGTCCGCCCCCCCCTGGCCCTGTCGCCAGCACTGATCGTGGAAAAGGCGCAGATTGACAGCCTGGTGGAAAAACTCGCCGATTCGATCCGCCAAGCCAGCTAACCACC
>DASWJQ010000183.1:0-10958 GCA_036397095.1 Anaerolineales bacterium | reverse complement strand
AGGGCGATGTCAAAGCCGATGGCGGCTCCCGTGTAGGCGATCGCCAGGATGTTGACGGCCGGCCCGACAAACAGAAAGGTGATCGCCGCCCCCAAACCTGCCCCCCGCTTCCAGATGCCGGCGAACAGTGGCAGGATGGTGCACGAGCAAACCGCCAGGATGAAGCCGCCGACGGCGGCCGCCGGGTAGCTGACCGCCTTGTTGGCCCTCGGCCCCAGGTAGCGGGTAATGGCCTCTTTGGGGATCATGGCCGCCATGTAACCGGCGATGACAAAGGCCGGCACCAGGCACAGCAGGACGTGCGCCGCCAGATAGTCCAGCAGGCTCAGCCAGCCGGACGACACCAGCATCCCCAGATAGGTCAGCACTTCATTCATCTCGTCGCATTATGAGACCTGGCGCCGGGGTTCCATCGGCACGTTCCAGGTATTCGCAAAAGCTCGGAGGGCGGGCATCGGCTCGCCTGGCCACCGGCGTCACGCCGCGCTGGCTTGCTCCAGCCACTCGACAATATTGGCTGGCGCTGGGATCTTGCCCGACGACACCAGCTTTTCGTTAATCACCAAACCGGGCGTCGCCAGCAGGCCGTAATCCAAGAAGCGTTCCACTTCGGTGACCTTCTCGATAGCGAATTGCGCTTGGGGGTGCGTCGACCGCCACGCTTCGGCGGCCTGGGCGGCGTGCCGTTCGAGCCGCAGGCAGTTGCTGCAGCCAGAACCCAGAATCTTGATCGTCACCATGGATAGTCCTTCCTTTGGCTTCAAAGCCGGGTCATCTGGCATGGTTCACTGCCTCCAACGGATCTGGTTCGCATACCGGACAGGAACACGCCGTAACCGGGCGGACGTCAGCGCGCCAGACCATTGGGCCGATGTCGGGAGAACCCGTCGTCACAAGAGCCGACTCCCGAAGACTCGCCATGAGTGACGGCAACGTGTCATTCGCCACCGAGTAGTAGACATTCAGGCCCTGGCGCCGGTCGGCGACCAGTCCGGCGGCGCGCAATGTTGACAACTGTTTCGAGATGTAGGATTGGCTTTTGCCCAGGTACGCCTCCAAATGGCAGACGCAGGCCGACCCATGAGCCAACAGCAAATCAATGATCTGCAGCCGGACCGGGTGGGCCAGCGCCCTGAGCATGGAGGCAGCCGTTTCATACCTATTCATTGCCATCCGCCAATCTATATGCCATATGCGGGATATAGGATACGGCGTTGGATGCTTTGGGGGCAGTGACGAAAAGCAGGACTCGGGCATGACAGGCGGACAGGCGGACCGACAGGTACAATCGAGGCCAGCAGGAGGGCAGAAGGTGACAACGAAACAGCGTGTATTGTTCCTGTGTTCCCACAACAGCGCCCGCTCGCAGATGGCCGAGGGGCTACTGCGAGCGCTAGGCGGGGGGTCCTATCAAGTTGACAGTGCGGGTACGGAGCAAACCAGCGTCCGCTCTGAGGCCATCACAGCGATGGCCGAGCTCGAGATCGATATTAGCCAGCACAGGTCGAAGTCTCTCGATCCATTCGTCGCCGAGCGCTTTGACCTGGTCATCACTGTATGTGACGATGCCAACGAAGCCTGCCCGATTTTCCCGAACGCGGAACAGCGATGGCACTGGTCGATTGACGATCCGTCCAAGGTCACTGGTTCCGATGGCGAACGCCTGGAGGCTTTTCGCAGGGCGCGGGATGAACTCAAAGAGCGGATCGAGACCGAGATAATTCACGCACCGCTGTAGGTCCGGCCCAGCGTTCGGGTGTACACCAGAATCAGGCTGCGGCCGCTTCGATCGCTTCCACCGCTCTTTCGAGGCCCCGCTCCGACCGGACGCTGACGCCCAGTTGTTCGGCCCGATGCCGCAGGTCGGGGGCATCCAGAGCCCGGCCGATCGCTTGGGCCAATCGAGCCATGGTCAAGCTGCGCCGCGGCAAGGGCGACAGCGCAACCTGCATTCGGGCCAAGCGCGCACCCCAAAATCTCTGGTCCCCAAAGAACGGAACGACGACGGATGGTTTGCCCGCCCGCAGGGCCTCGGCGGTTGTCCCGGCGCCACCGTGGTGGACGACCGCGTCCACCTGTGGGAACAGCCAACTGTGAGGTACGTCTTCCACAGGATATACACGGGGAGATGGCTTCAAGTTGAGCTGGCCAGCTGGCCCGACAGCCACAACGGCGCGGCAATCCAGCTCGGCCAGGGCCGCTTGCACGATGGCGTTTAGCTGGGCTGGCCGGTCGTCCATCATGCTACCGAAGCCAACAAAGATGACCTTACCCGGCCGCCTCAGGAACCGATCCAAGCCGACAGGCGGCCGCCAAGCCGGATCCGGTGCAAGCCACCACGGTCCGGTCACGACCGGCCCAACCGGCCAGTCATTGGGTGGCGGCAGCAGGTTGTGGCTGTATCCGTACAAACACACTTCCCCATGAGGCGGCAGCATGCCTTGTGACGACAGCCGGCCGCCCACCGAGACGCCGGAGGCGAGCCCCCCGCCCAGCAGAGCGTGGCCAAACCACCATGCGAGATGGTGGCTGAGCCGGTTGGACAACCCGCGAGGCCATGGTTCGAGAAATGGACTGGGGAATGAGTCGGTCGGATGCAGCGGGGCGAGATAGGCCGGGATCGCCTGCAACCGGTTAGCCCTCTCCAAGCGCAGCGCAACGGGTGCAAGCCAGGCCGGATAAATGAGCAGGTCGGCGCGGTGGCATGCCGCCGATTGGCCTTCAACCGAGCCGAGTGCGGCCGGCCCCTGCAGCCAGGCGGCCCAGAGGCCGAGGGCGCGCGCTTTGACGCTGGGCCGCAGCCAGCGGCGGGGTCCGCCGGGCCCCGCAACCAAGCGCGGGTCCGGCTCCTGTGGATGGAAACTCAGACCGGCGCTACGGACCAACCCTGCGAAGGCCAGGGGCGCACCGACGATGACGTGGTGTCCCGCCGCTGCCAGCGCAGCCCCTAGCCCGACATACGGCTGAACGTCCCCGCGTGAACCCCGCGTCAGCAGACAGATACGCACGGTCTATCCCAGACGAGGAAGTCTCACTCCGAGAACTGGTCGGGGCCAAACTGGCTGGCCTGTTGGCAGGTAAGTGGGAAGACGACCTCCACCGGCTGGTTGATGTCCTCCACCTTGATCTCGAAGAAGGAAACCGAGTACTCGGCCTCGGGATCTCCCTCCGGACCGGACCGCAGCTCCATATCCAGCCGGTAATCCACCAGATACTGCCCATCGACCGCCACGGCATAGTGGCCGGCGGCCGTCCCGACTTCGGCATCCGAAGTTGCACCGATGCTGCGGATTTCGAATTCATATGTGTGGACGGGGATTCCGCTGATCACATCCTCTCCGGTGTACTCCGGATTCTCGATGATCGGGTTGATTGAGATCGCCCGCGAAAGCAAGTCCATCACCTCGCGTGCCATACCGCTCAGGACAGTGAACTGAGCCTCGCCTGCTTGCACGATACACAGCTCGTTGCCAATCGCGTACTGCTCCTCGAGGTCACTGGTGATCACCTGGTAGTCCTCGGTCGCCGTCTGCGACTCCGAGCTTGTGTAGGTGGCGTTGGAGGCGGCATCCCTCGCCGAGGTGAAGGTGATTATGCTGCGCTCGCCGGCAACCGAGTCGTAGACATCGTTGGTGTAGGTCATGCGATAACTGTCGAGGCTGGCCAGCCCTTGATTGAGCGGCACCGGCAGGATCACATCGTCGAAGTCTCCGGTGGCCGTAGGGCCCGATTCAGCGCCAGCCGCCGACGGCGTTGCGGTTTCTTCCCCGTCCCCCGTTGACCCGTCACCTCCCAAGGAACAGGCAATCAACGCCAGCATCACTACCCCCATCACTGTTTGGATCCGTCTGTGTTCCATCTTCATTCCTCCCACCCAGGGTTGCTTGCTTCGATCCGCTACTGCGTTTTCAACAAATCGCCAACTCGTCGGCGACCAAGCTGCCAGGCCGGGACGACAACGCTGAGACCGGTCAGGAGAACGACCCAGGCGCAGGTGGCCAGGAGCAGGTCAGCCGACGGCTCCGGCCGCAGGCTGACGCCCGCCAGATTGACCCTGACGAACCGAACCAGGCCCACCGCCAATAAGCTGCCTGCAAGCCCTCCCAGCAGCGTGATGGTCGCCCCTTGGACGCCCAAGTAGGCGAGGTATGCACCCCGGCCAAAGCCGACCGTGCGCATGACCCCCATCTGCCAGCGGCGCTGCCAGGCCAGCCGCCAAAGCATGACGGCCAGCGAAAAAGCAGCGGCCAGACCAATGGCGTCGGCAACGACGCGCAGGAGTGAAAGCAATGACTGCCACTGCCGGGGAAACGTCGACCACAGCTCGCCCCGCCTCACGACCGAAACGCCTGGGGCCAGCGTCTGTCCGGCCTGCGCGCGGCCATCGTCCGGGATGACATAAAGCGACACATCCCGCCCCCAGCCGAGCAGCTCCTGGGCGCCAGCCAGCGGCACCCATGCCTCATTCTCGGCATAGGTGCCCGTCTCAAAGATCCCGACCACCTCAAACGGTCGGCCGCGCAAGTTCACCCGATCACCGGGGCCGGCACCCAAACGTTCCGCCAGCCGCACCCCGAGCATGACGCTGCGACCTTCGTCGCCGGGAGCCAGTGCCCGCCCTGAGAACAAGCTGAATTCGTCCAATTCCGAGTAGCCGGCAAGGTCAATTCCTTTGAGCAGGACGGCGTCCTGCAAGGACGTGCCCACCACGCTATGAATTTCCGGCACCGCTAGTTCCATCACACCGCCCGCCAGCCGGTCGATGGTCGCCGGCGATAACCGGCTTCCATAGAACTCAGCGAAAGATTGTGTCTCCTGGATGACGAGGAAGTCACCGGCTGGCGCCGGGTACTCACGGTCCAGTGCGGCCTGGTAGCTGGCCAACGCAACAAAGGCCATGATGGCAATCGAGAAGACCGCCGCTAGCGCCGCCGCCTGCCAGCGTTGTCCAGCTAAATCACGCCACGCCAGCCAGGCCGCCCCTCTCATACCGTTGTTTCCCCTGGACCCCGGCCAAGGAGCATGGCCGGGGTCGTTCGCAGGACGCGGCCCGCGGCCAGGGAGGTGCCAACCAATGTCGCCAGGCTGCTCAGACCCAGGCCGGCCAGCGCGACCGGCCACTCCAGGGTCAGTCCGGAGTGCGCACCGCTGATGAGCAGCGAGGCGTCATCCGTACCCCAACGCAGAAAGACCACAGCCGCCGCCAGGGCCAGTACATAGGCGAGGGCGGTGGTTCCCAGGGCGCGGATCAGCAAGTACTGCCCAACCGCCCGCCGGCCGAAGCCCAGGGCACGTAGGCCACCCAACAACCGCCGTCGCTCTTCGGCCGCCAACCAACCCAGGTTGTGCGCTCCCAGCGTCACGGCCAGGACAGCGATGCCAGCAACCAGCACGCTCAGGGCCCGCAGGTCCTGCAGGGCGGTTGCGTATTGACGAATGAGGGCGTCTTCGAGGTAGGCATCATATCGTCCGGCTGGCTTGAGACCCTCCATGAGTTGGTCGCGGGCCGACAATGGATCGGCCAATGGGTCCAGGTGCACAATCAACAATTGTGCGCCCTTGTCCGGGCCAAATAGGCGACTGGCCTGGTCGTACCCCATCCAAATCGTCTGCGTCTTGGTCCCGGGGCCGTCGGCGACGCCCGCCACACGAAAGGTCCGGCCATAGATCTCGATGGCGGCGCCCGGCAGCCAGCCGGCGATGTCGGCCAGAATCTGTCCGACCACCACCTCGTCGTCTTGCACTGGCCAGGCTCCAGCCAGCAAACGCAGGTCAAAGGTTTCCCGCCAGGCAGCACGGTTCACGCCGCGCAGCTGGATCGGGTGTTCTTCAACCCGCATGATGCGGAAAACCACCGGGTCAATCCGCGCCGCCTGCTGTCCAAGGAGGCTGCCCACCTGGTCAACCAACCCGGGATCGATACGGCTCTGTTCGGGTTGGAGCACACCCTGCTCCAGAATGATCAAGTTTTGTGGCAACCCGCCTTGCTCACCAAACGTCACAATCGCATTCGCCAACGCAATGAGCAGTAAGAAGGCGAAAATCAACACGGCCAATCCAAGCGAACCGAAGGCAAAGGCGGACAGACCGTGGCGCAGATCTTTGTATGCCAGCCGCATCATGACGCCGACGACGCCTCGTGCAGCCGGCCGTTGGCTAGCGAGACGACCATCGTGGCCAGTGGGCGCAAGCCGGGGTTATGCGTAGCAACGACAAAAGTCACGCCACGTTGCCGGTTAAGGGAAGACATCAGGTCGAGCACGCCGGCCGCGCTCTGGCTGTCCAGATCGCCGGTTGGCTCATCGGCCAGCACGATGGCTGGCTCGGCAACTACCGCCCGCGCCAGCGCCACCCGCTGCTGTTCACCACCCGACAACTCAGCGGGACGGTGGCGGCGCCTATGAGATAGACCCAAGGCCGCAAGCTGCTCCTCGGCCCGGACCAGTGCCGGGCGCCAGTTCATGCCGCGCGCCACCAGCGGCAAGGCGACGTTTTCGGCCGCCTCCAAGTTGGGCATCAGATTGTTGAATTGAAAGACAAAGCCTATGTTGTCCCGGCGGAACTGATCCAGTTCGTGTTCGGCCAGACCATTGAGGGATTGCCCAGCGATTTGCAGCTGACCGCCGGTCGGGCGGTCGATGCCTCCGAGCAGGTTGAGCAAGGTCGATTTGCCGCTGCCGCTCGGGCCAAGTACGACGACAAACGCTGACTTCTCAATGGTCAGCGTCAAATCGAAGAGTGCCTGGACTTCTTCGGAGCCTCGCTGGTAAGTGCGGGTCAGGTTGTCGAGGTGGATGATGGGCGAAGGTGAAGGTGAGGCTGGCGATTGGCTGGTCAGTGGGTCCTCTCTGCGTTCCCGGTTGGCCGGCAAGATACCACAAGCCACCGCCGATTGCCATTGCCCAATGAGCAAAGCGTCGGGAGATGAGAACCCCACCTCGTCCGGCGCGTGCCCTTTGGACTACTGCCCTGACTTGACCGACGGATCCGACGTCAGCCGGTCATCTGCCAGGTACCGGCTCCAACCCCAGTTGGGATCCTCCAAGTAGTAACGGAGGGTCGTCTCGGTGCTGGAGTAGGCTGCGCCCTGGGCGGTGCCATCAGGCTGGAACGTGGGCTGCGGGACAAGCCGGCCGGCCTGCGCACGCACATGCTGGCCGCCGGCAGCGCCGCGTTGTTCATCGCCCTAAGCAATCATGTTGTCAGTGAGTTCGACTTCCCAGCCTTTGTGCGCACCGACCCCATTCGTATCATCCGGGCCATTATCGTTGGCGTCAGCTTCTTCGGGGCCGGGACGATCTTGAAGCGCGAGTCACAAGGACGGGTGGAAGGTTTGACCACCGCCGCCCAGTTGGCGGCGGCCGGCGTTGGGATAGCCGTCGCCTTACGTCTGTGGCTGGGATCGGTGGGGACGACCGTCCTTATTCTGGTGGTCAACCTGGTCCCGGGTATGATCGAGGCTCCCTGGTCGCCGGGGCCAGCCGATTGAGTGTTTCGATGTCCGGGCTCAACACCAATGGGGCCGATCAAGGCGTAGGACGACCACGTTCCGGCGGCCTTGGCCATCGGGCCAGCTCGGCCCCTTTTGCCCGCAATCAATTCCTGAGGTTCGCAACGTGCGGCTTAACCGGGCCAAACTCGACCCTGAAATTACCAAATTTCGGGCCGGTCTGGCTTGTGCCCTCGAGCGCGCCTGCGGGGCCAGCCAGTGGACATCGTGCGGCCCGCGACCGGCCTTCCGTGAAACCCACCGACCAGGTCTATAAGTCGACTCACCCGTCTTGAAATCCCGGAACTCTGTCCCTGGCTCGTCACCAACCATTCGCTCCGCCGAGAAGAGTTTGGCTAGCCGCCGCTGGCGGCCCTTTCCAACTCGGCAATCTCGATCTTCTGCATCTGCAGCATGGCCTGGGTGACCCGGCCTGACTTTTCCGGGTCGGGATCGGTCAAGAGCTCAATCAGCCGATCGGGCACGATCTGCCATGACAGGCTGAATCTGTCCTTGAGCCAGCCGCACATGCTTTCTTCGCCACCGCCGGCCGTCAGCTTTTGCCAGAAGTAATCAACCTCTTCTTGGTCGTCGCAGGACACGTAGAACGAGACGGCTTCGGTGAATTTGAACTGCGGGCCGGCATTGAGGGCGATGAACTGCAGACCTTCCAGCTCGAAGGTGACGGTCATAGCGCTGCCGGCCGGCATCGGGCCGCCATTGCCGTAGCGCTGGACTTCGATGATGCGCGAGTTGTCGAAAATCGACGTGTACAGTTCGGCGGCTGCCTCCGCCTGGGTGTCGTACCACAAGAACGGGGTGATCTTTTGAATGGCCATGCCTCACTCCTACAATCCCAGCTGCGCCACGCGGCGCCTCCAGACTCCCATGGCAAAAGCATAGCATGCCGACCATGGGCTCAGCCCGCCGGTCGCTTGGATCCTCGGCGGCGCGATGATCGGTCCTGCAGTCTTAGGTACGGAGCCCTGCCGTAAGACGGTCATGGCTTGCCTCGTCCAATCACAAACCAAGACTTCCGTTGACGGCAGCGAGACCAAATTGGTCGAAGCCGAAAGGAGATCGCGATGAAGGTTGAGGCGCACAGCTCTACCGGGGTCCGGGTGGAATTGACCGCCGGGCGGCATCAGCTGGTCGCCGACGAACCCATAGGGACAGGCGATGACGCCGGGCCCGATCCCTACGCCTTGCTGCTATCCGCCTTGGGCGCCTGCCAAGCAATGACGGTGCGCATGTATGCCGAGCGCAAGGGCTGGCCACTCGAAGCGGTCAACGTGAGCCTGGACACGCACAAGGTCCACGCGCGCGATTGTGAGGACTGTGAGAGCGATCCCGACGCCCGCGTCGATATTATTGAGGTCGACATCGCCTTCGATGGGCCATTGTCCGATGAACAGCTTGCCCGGCTGGTTGAGATCTCGGAGCGCTGCCCGGTTCACAGGACGCTAACCGGTGAGGTGAAGATTCGGACGAACCGGATCAGCTAAGTCTCGGGGGCCTGGGGCGCCTTCGTCAGAGACTGGCCTTGCCGTCTGTGTTCCAGCCCACCGGAATGATGTCGGCCTTGCTGAAGATCGGCCCGACCTCGAGGCCCAGCGCCCGGTAAAGCGCTGGCGGCACACCGATATCAGCCAACACAAGCTCCCCAACGTACGGTCTGGCCGCCTCCACCAGAAGTCCCATCTTGGGCAATGCCAGCGTCAAGGTTGTTGCCGCCCGGATGCAGGCTTCTGCCGCCGCTCCCGTTGTGGCGTTCAGTCCCGAGGGCACATCCAACGCCAGGATCGGACGGCCGGACGAATTCAGCCGGTCGATCCGGGCGGCCAGGGCAGGTGTCGGTTGTCCCCGAAGCCCGTAGCCGACCAAGGCATCGATGATCAGATCGGCCTGGGCTGGCCCAAAGTCGGCTAGACCAAGACCCATCTGGTTCAAAGTGCGCCAGTGCTGGCCGGGAACGGACCCGAACGCTTGCGGCGCAGTGCTGATTCCGACCGCCACTTGCGCACCGTGGTTGTGCAGATTGCGGGCGGCAACCAGGCCTCCGCCCCCGTTGTTGCCTCCACCGCTGGCGACGAGAATCCGGAGGCCGGCCAGATCCCCGCCAAGCATCCGCCTTGCTTGCTCGGCCAGCCGTTGGCCGGCCTGCTCCATCATCTGAATCAGCTCAATGCCAAACTCTTCGACCATTAGCCGGTCGACCTCGGCCATTTGGGCAGAGGTCAAGGCCGGCATTGGGAGACGATGGCTCATGGGCTGACTCCCCCGCGGCGGTGTCGGCTGATCGAGCTAGTGCTCCACATGAACGCCGCGCCAGAAGGCGATGTACCCTTCGATCTGCTTGGCCGCCTGGCTGGTTGATGGGTAGACCCAGGCCGCGTTGCGATTGATCTCTCCATCGACCGATATATGGTAGTAACTGGCCACCCCCTTCCAGTAGCAGGTCGTGTGAGTGTCACTCTTGGCCAGGAACTTCCGTTTGACCGAGTCAGGCGGAAAGTAGTGGTTGCCTTCAACCACAACCGTTTGATCACTTTCCGCCACGATTGCACCGTTCCAAATCGCCCGAGCCATCGATTGCCTCCGTCCGGTACTACTAATCAACGAGAGCCACGTGCCTGCCCCACCATCCCGAAGCTGAACGACCTAACGAGCCTGCCAGTCGGCCGGGCCAACTCAGGCGGCGATTGCGCTATACGTCAGCGCAACCACCACACCATAGGCGGTATGTCCCACCAAGCCGCCCATGAAATCCATCAGCCCGCCACTGCCCATCATAAACAAGCCCGGGGCGGGCGTGGCGCCGGCACGCATCCCTGCATGAATTGCCGGTATCATCCCCATGGCCAGGCCAACCAGCACCCAGTGGACAACTCCGAAGGCAGCACCATTTAGCACGGTCGCCGATCCAATTCCCGCTGACCATACGAATGCATAGATTAGGGCAAATGCCACACCTATCATGATATGGGCAGCCCATCCCAGCGCGCGGTTTCCGCTGGGGTCGAACATAGAACCAAGCAACTCCTAGATGGCCATCGGCGGCATGCCCATGCGCGGCGCCATCGCCATCATCAGACTTATGACAGCTGTGCCCACGAGCCCGGCGGTGATTGCTGCGATCCATTCCATGGTGTTCCTCCCCTGATGATTGTGATAGTTGGTGACAAGCGGATCTGGTACCCGTGATGTTCTTCTAGTTCGCTGTTCCTGGTGCGTCAGCTTGCAGCGAAAAAGGGGGGCAGAGGCTGGGCAGCCCCTGCCCCTTTCCTTCTGAGTCCTGACAAGTTTCACGCGGCGGCGGACGCCGGGTCCATGGGCGCATCCTGCAGGACGTGCTCCAAGCTGTGCCGGATATGTTCCTTTGGAGCAAAACCAACCAGGCGGCCTTGTACTTCCCCATCGGCGAAAACAATCAGCGTGGGAATGCCGGCGACGTCATAGCGCTGCGAGA
>DASWJQ010000182.1:0-2420 GCA_036397095.1 Anaerolineales bacterium | reverse complement strand
CAATTCCTGCTTGGGTCGGCCGCCGCGCTGGCCGCGTGGGGCCTTCCCCGACGGCAAATCGGGGCTTCATGCCGTGTCCGTGACGGCGGACGGATAATTTCTCTGGCAATTCGGAGGTAATTTGATGAACAATCACCAATCAAATGCGGGGTCAATCATGGCGGAACCCAATGCACCCATGCCGGCGTCCATAGCGGTCCCTTCAGACTCGCGGGGAAAATCATCGCAAGGGAAAATCATCCTCGCCGTGCTCTTCGCGGCGGCGATCGGGGCCTTCTTCTATTTCGACCTCAAGCAGTACCTCTCGCTGGAGGCCCTCAAGGCGAACCGGGACAGCCTGCTGCTGTTTACCGAGGCGAACTATGCCGCGGCCGTCGCCCTGTTCATCGGGGTGTATATTCTCCAGACGGCCTTCTCGCTGCCGGGCGGCGCGATTCTGACTTTGGCCGGAGGGTTCCTGTTTGGAAGCCTGCTCGGCACGGTCTATGTCAATCTCGGGGCCACGACCGGGGCAACGCTCGCCTTCCTCGCGGCTCGGCATCTGTTGCGGGACTGGGTGGAAAGGAAATTCGGGGACCGGCTTGGCCCGATCCAGGAGGGCTTCTCCAAGAACGCCTTCAGCTATTTGATGACGCTTCGGCTGATCCCGCTGTTTCCGTTTTTCCTGGTCAACCTGGTGTCCGGCCTGACGCGGGTCACCCTCGGCACCTACGTGGTCGCCACGGCGGTGGGCATCATCCCCGGCAGCTTCGTGTTTGCCTACGCCGGGCGCCAGCTCGGCACGATCAATTCGTTGGGGGAGATCGCCTCTCCGCGGGTCCTGCTGGCTTTCACCCTCTTGGGCCTGCTGGCCCTGGTGCCGATTGTCTACCGCAAGTTCTCAGGGAAACACGACTAACGACGTCGAGGGTACGAAGGGGGTGTCCATGATGCGCGCATCCGTGGTCAACCAACCAGCCGCCGGCCATGAGACCGTCACCGTCCTTCCGGACGACGACTACAACCGGACGCTGGTCAACAACGTGCACCCGCCGAGCTGGGTGAATCCGGAGCCGACCGGCACGTACAACATCGTCGTGGTCGGTGCGGGAACGGCCGGGCTGGTGACGGCGGTGATTGCGGCGGCGGTTGGCGCCAAAGTGGCCTTGATCGAAAAGCATCTCATGGGCGGCGATTGCCTGAATGTCGGCTGCGTGCCGTCGAAAGGGGTCATTCGGGCCGCACGCGCGTGGGCGGACGTGCGCCATGCGGACGAATTCGGCGTGCACCTCCCGACCGGGGTTAACTATGACTTTGGCGCGGCGATGGCGCGCATGCGCAAGCTGCGGGCGCGCATCAGCCACACCGACTCGGTCCACCGGTACACGAGACTGGGCGTGGATGTATTTATCGGCGAAGGCCGCTTTACGGGGCCGGGCACCATCGAGGTCGGCGGCAAGACCCTGACCTTCAAGAAAGCCGCGATCTGTACCGGCGCGCGTGCGGCCGTCCCGCCCACGCCTGGATTAAAGGAGGCCGGCTATCTTACGAACGAAACGATCTTTACGCTGACCGAGTTGCCGCCGCGCCTGGCGGTCATCGGGGCCGGACCGATTGGATGTGAGTTGGCCCAGGCGTTTGCCCGGTTCGGCAGCCAGGTGTATCTCATCGAGGCGATGCACGGCATCATGCCGAACGAGGACCGAGACGCGGCCGGAATCGTCCACGAGTCGATGCTCCGCGACGGCGTCAAGCTGCTCTGTTGTGGCAAGGACTTGAGGGTCGAAAAAACTGGCAGCGGCAAGCGGCTGACGGTCGATTCGCACGGCCAACAGTACGACGTCACGGTCGATGAAATCCTGGTCGGGGTGGGCCGCTCCCCGAACGTGGAGGGGTTCGGATTGGAAACAGTCGGCGTCGAATACGACCAGACCGGTGTGAAAGTGAATGACCGGCTGCAGACGACCAACCCGCGTATCTACGCCGCCGGCGACATCTGCTCGCGGTACAAGTTCACACACGCCGCCGATGCGATGGCCCAGATTCTGATTCAAAACGCGCTGTTCCCGCATCCGTTTGGACTGGCTTATGCCAGCGCGGATTCGCTGGTCATGCCGTGGTGCACGTTCACGGAGCCTGAAATCGCCCATGTCGGCATGTACGAAACAGATGCCAAGGCCAAGGGCATCGATGTTGATACATTCACGTTCAAGCTCGACGAAGTGGACCGGGCCATTCTGGACGGCGAGGACGAAGGCTTCGCAAGGGTCCATGTGAAAAAGGGTACGGACCGAATACTCGGTGCGACCATCGTGGCGGCCCACGCCGGCGACATGATCAGCGAATTCACGGTCCTCATGAAAGCCGGCCTGGGATTGAAGGCCATTACCGGGACCATTCATCCCTACCCGACCCAAGCTGAAGTCATCAAGAAGGTCGCC
>DASWJQ010000181.1:0-11844 GCA_036397095.1 Anaerolineales bacterium | reverse complement strand
AGTTTGAGGTCCGAATCGCCCACCGGTTGACGCGGGCGATCGTGGAAGCAGTCGAGGAGAAAACGGCCAACCTGCTGATCCTGGGCTGGCATGGCCAGAGCAAGGATCGGGCGACCAACATCGGCCGCAATATCGACGACCTGATTAATCAGGTCAACTGCAAGGTATTGGTCGTGCAGCAGGAACTGCACGACATGCCCCAGCGGATCATGATCCCGGTCGATGACCCGCCTCAGGTGCGGTTCGCACTGGAAGCCGTCGGCTACCTGAGCGGTGCGCCCGTCGTCGAAAAAGTGATTTTCCACGTCTTCCGCGATGGCACCACTCAGGCCGAACGTGACGAACTCAACCGGCAGCTACAGCGGGAGGTCGAGGCTTTCGAAACCCGTTTCCCCAAGACTGCCGGCTCGATCCGCTTCGACAGTGTGGACGCCACCGATCCCGTCGAGGCCATCATCCAGGCTTCGACGGACTATGACTATGTGATCATCGGCGCCACGCGCGATGGCTGGCTCAAACGACGGTTCTTCGACAGCGCCCCAACCTTGATCGCCCAAGGAATCGAGGCCCCGGTCGCCCTGACCCGGCCACGCACGCATGCGCTCGGCTTCTCGGTTCGCCGTGTGCTCAATTACCTGTGGGGCGGCTATCGCGAAATCGACCCGCGGTCACAGCAGGAACTAATGGCACTGGGCATCCTCCGCCCGGCGACGGAAGCCAGCCTTGATGAATTGGAGACAAGCGTCAATGAGAGCAGGCTGCTCGTAGTCGGCGGCCTTGGTTTGCTTTCCGTGGTGGCGATGTACTTTGGAGCCGGGGGTTACTGGACTTGGCTCGGCTGCTTGCTTTTCCTCCTCTCGCTCGGTGCCTTCACCTGGATCTCGACTTCGGCAAAGGTAGGCGGGTGAGCGCTGACGAAATCCTCGCACTCCGCGAACAGCCTCTGGTCGAGTAAACTCCGGCCGACGGACTGACAAGAGAACCCTCCATGTCCCTAGACACACTCAAGCGCTATCTTATTGGCCAGCCATTCCCTTCCAGCCGGGAACTTCATGAGCGGCTGGACAAGGTGCGGGCACTGGCTGTATTTGCCTCCGATCCGATCAGCAGCAACGCCTACGCCACCGAAGCAATCATGTCGGTGCTTGTGGTCCTGGGCTCGGGAGGCTTGGCAATGACCTGGCCGCTCGGCCTTGCGGTCGCCGGCCTGGTCTTGTTGGTCATCTTCAGCTACATCCAGACCATTCTGCATTACCCGGATGGCGGCGGCGCCTACACAGTTGCCAAGGACAACCTAGGGAAGGTCCCGTCGCTGATTGCCGCCGCCGCGCTGCTGACGGACTACGTACTCACCGTCTCGGTCTCAAGCTCGGCCGGCGTTCGCGCCGTCACGTCGGCCTTTCCAGAAGTTCTGCCTTACCGAGTTCTGCTGGCCGTCGGCGCCATTGCCTTGATCACTTGGGTCAATTTGCGCGGCGTGCGTGAGAGCGGCACGATTTTTGCCCTCCCGACCTATGCTTTTGTTGCCGGCGGCTTGCTCGTAATAGGCCTCGGATTGGTGCGAGCCGCCGGGCTATTTGGATCTACTCCACTGCCTCCTATCGAGCGCGACCTGCCGGCGCAGATCGACTTGGTTGGTCTCGCCTATGTCTGGCTGCTGCTGCGCGCCTTCGCCGGCGGCTGCACGGCGCTGACCGGAATCGAAGCCATCTCCAACGGCGTGCGCGCCTTCAAGCCTCCAGAGAGTCGCAATGCTGCCATCACCATGGTCATCATGGGCGCCATGGCCATGTCGCTCTTCGTCGGGATCACATATCTGGCAACGCACTTGCATGTCCTGCCAACCCACCAGGAAAGCGTCCTGTCGCAGCTCACACGCTTGGTCTCGGGTCGCGGCCTTCTGTATTACTGGGTCCAGGCTTCGACGATGCTGATCCTGTTCTTAGCCGCCAACACCGGTTACCAGGATTTCCCCAGGCTTAGTTCATTCCTGGCGCGCGACGGTTTCCTGCCGCGCTGGATGCAAAATCGTGGGGATCGGTTGGTCTTCAGTTCGGGGATTGTGGTCCTGGCGCTGGTGTCCTCTTTGATCGTCATCGTCTTTCAGGCCGATGAAATCGCAATGCTGCCACTTTATGCGTTGGGTGTCATGCTTAGTTTCAGCTTGTCCCAGTCGGGCATGTTCCGGCTGATGGGGCGTATCGCACATTTACGGCCAGGCCAGAAACTCGAGACCGAGGTGACGCAGGTTCATTATGAGCGAGGTGTTGCCTGGAAGCGCCTGCTCAATGGCGTCGGCGCTGTGATCACGTTTGTTGTCTTTCTCGTCCTTGTAAGCACGAAATTCTTGGAGGGGGCCTGGATTGTGGTCCTGATGATCCCGCTGCTGGTCGGCCTGTTCTTGGAAGTCAGTCGCCACTACGACCGCGTTTCGCTGGCGCTGCGCACAACGGACATGACGGTCCGTGATCTAACGCCAGTGGCCGACGTGGTGCTGGTACCGATTGGCGACGTCCACCGCGGCGTGCTGCGGGCCCTGATTTACGCCAGGCGGCTGTCGTCCGACGTGCGGGCGATTTGCGTCACCACGTCGCCGGCCATGCGTGCGCGCGTAGAGCGGCGCTGGGCGCGCTTCCCCGAGATCACCGACAGCGTGCATTTGATCCTTTTGGAGTATGACTTCCGCGACATCTTGAACCCCCTGGTTGATTACATCTTCGAGGTCAACCACCGCGAGTTCCCCGACCAATTGGTGACGGTCGTCATCCCCGAATTCGTCGCCGTCAGCCTGTGGGAGCGACTGCTGCACAACCAGACTGCCCGCACGCTGCGGCGGGTGCTGCATGACTTGCAGGACATCGTGGTCATCGATGTGCCCTACCACATCTTGAGCACGGCCGAATGGCGCGCCGGCGCCCGGCGGGGTGGCGTGTGGGAAGGCCCGCGGCCGGCCGACGACGGCGAAGACGAACCGGACGAAGCCTCCCCATAACGACAATAGGCTGCCAACAGACGGCCGCCCGTCATCCGCAAGCTCCGGTTGTAGGGCGCATTCCCATGCGCCTCTACCCTGATTCTCGACCCCGGGGTCCTATGTTCAGTGGGTTCCAATCGGAATTCTCTTACGTGGACCCCCGGGGTCAACAGGAATACAACCGACCTCCGAGGTCCACATGGGCAGGGTTCAGAATCGTGATTGCCCTTGTGGACCTCGGAGGTCATCTACCGCGCCTGACGACGCATGCTCCTGAACCGAGGCGGTTCGCCAACAGGATCTAGTAGGGGCACGATACATCGTGCCCCTCGGCTTCAAGGTGGGATCTTCGGAGATTTTGTAGGTGCGCATGGCGATGCGCCCCTGCCGGTTGGATCCGAACTTACAGTTCAAGTGAGTGCGACACAGATTGGCCCAAACCGGGGATTTCAGAACAAAACCGAAGCCAACTCGTCCCGGTACTGGCGCGTCAGCGGATCTCCGTCTCCCAACAGGGCGAACAGGGCAAGTAATGCGTCCTTGGGCAAACCTTGACGGTAGCGCTTGTCGGACCGGAGAACGCCCAGCAACCCATCCATTGCCGCCGGCAGGTTGCCGCGGCGGACCAGGTTGGCCGCCTGGTGCAGTTGGGCCTCTAGCGGGTCTTCGTGCTCGTCCGCCTGGCTATCATGTGCCTCGACCAACAGGGACGCCAGCGGCTTGAGTCGTTCGGCGACCGCCCACTCGGACCCGGCTGGAAAGTCCTTCAGAATCTGGCTGGCGTCTTCCCCCTTGCCCTGCATCAGCAGGCTCTGGACCAGCCCAAGCGCCGCCGCCGGGTTGCCGTCTTCCTCGTCCAGCACCTGGCGGAAGGCAGCCTCGGCTTCGGCGTAGTGCCGGGTCGCCAGCAGGCTCTTGGCCTCGGCCACATCTTGCTCGGCCTGGGAAGGAACCAGGTTGTCGACAAAACGCCGCACGCGAGCTTCCGGCTGCGCCCCGACAAACTCCGACACGACCTCCCCGTTGCGAAAAGCCTTGACAGCCGGGATGCCCTGCACACCATAGCGCACGGCCAGGCCCGCGTTGTCGTCAACATTTAGCTTGGCCAACTCGAATTCGCCGCCGGCCTCAATCGCCAGCCGCTCAAGAATGGGGCCCAATATACGGCACGGGCCGCACCATTCGGCCCAGAAGTCGACGAGCACGGGCACCTCATGCGACCGCATGATCACGTCCTGCTCGAAGGTGGCTTCACTTACGTCGTAGATGTTCTCGGATAAAGTCAACGGCTCGCTCCTTAGTAGCCAACCACTAAGACTCAGAGGTCACTAAGTCTGGTTGGAGTTCACAAAGAAGAACATGCATTCAGCATTCAGCAATCGGCTATCAGGCCTCTACGGTCAACTGAGTATTGAAGGCTGACTGCTGATTGCCTTTTGTGCCCTTCAGCAAGACTTGGTGCCCTTCGCGGCTTTATGGTTAGTCTTCCTCCGCCGACGGCTGGACCAGTTCGACCAGGTCACCGCGGTCATCGATCACCACACGAAACCCGACCATACCCAGCTGCATCCGGGCCGCCTCGGGCAATCCTGTCTCCAACAGCTTCTCCACTTGCTCGGGCGCCTCGGACAGCGAACGCTCGATCATCGCCTTGGTGAAAGGATCCTCCTGGCCAATCATCTTCATCGTGTTCATGCTCAGAAAGTCCTCGTGGCCTTCGATCATGCCCAGGAGTTCATCGAGCACCTGGCGGTCAACATGCTCGCTGTCGATGTGCCGGGAAAAACCGTCATCATCGACGACATAGAAGGCTTCGCCACCGACAAGCGCCGTGTCAACCGGTCGGTCGCGCTCATCAACCACGAGGCCTGCGAACAAGGCTTGCTTTGCCATAATTCTCTTCCTGAGTGGCCCACGCAAACGGTTGTCCCGCTGTACACAACGGGGCGGCCACCAGCCTGATTCTATCGAATGTGAGCCGGTTGGGATATTAGAGATAGCTTAGAGCGCGATGTGAACGTTGGTGCCGTAGGAGACCCACGATTCCATTTCGGACGAAGGCACTACCGGCCGGGTCCAACGGTACAGCCATTTGGCGGCGGACGGCGACAGATTGACACAGCCATGGCTGCGAGGGGCGCCGAAGTCGTTGTGCCAATAGGTACCGTGGAAAGCTACGCCGTTGTCGGTGATGTAGCAAACCCAAGGTACGCCAGGCAAATCGTAGCCGGAGGCCAGATTGCCGGCCACCATATGGCGCGAGGCCCGCTTGCGAAAGGTGATGTACTCACCGCGGGGCGTCCAGTACGAGCCGTCTGCCTGTTGGCGGCCTGAGGAGATCTTGGTCGTGAAGACCGGTTTGCCCGCCTCGGAACAAGTCATCCATTGTTTACGCAGATCGACCGTAATCCGCTTTTCGCTGAGAGGAACCTGGCTTGCGATGGGGGTTAGTTCGCCGACTGGGATAACCCGGAACGATTCGGCCTGGGCATAGTAGCTGTAGCTGAACTTGTCATCGAAGATCCGGTACCACAGCCGGTCCTTCTCGTCCCGGCTGACGCCTGTGATCCAGTGGGTCGATGCATAGTAGAAGCGGTAGGCGAATTCGGCATCGCGCCGCGGCTCCCAGTAAGCATCGACAAAGGGCACCGTGACCTCGACCAGGGTGCCGGCATGCGGCGCGTATAGCACCGGCTCATTCAGGTCGTTGCGTACCGGCTGGACCGCCGACGAGTGGCAGAACCCCAGCCCCTCGACCTCGTACCAGATCCGGTTGTGCGCCGGAACCTCATCGCCCAAGGCGGCCCCGGCCAGCCGGAGGACATCGTCCTGCCAGTGGGTCTTGACCCAATCGGCGCTGAACGAAGGCCGGCTGTAGATATCTACCGTTGGGTCGGCCACCCGCCCGAGCTCCGGCTGTTCCAGGCCGAACGAACCCCGGCGCCAGCGTACCGGCAGGCCCAGCCCGAGCAGGCTGAACGCCGACAGCTTGAGGAAATCGCGACGGGCCAACGAATCGGGCAGGACCAGTGCGTCCTGTGGCTCGGCCCGTCGGCCCAGCTGAACCAAGTCAGGCATGCCTGCAGTTATGCAAGTTTGGGACCATTACGGGTGGACGTTGACGAGCGTTCCGACCGAGGCAAAGTCGAATACCCACTCGGAGTCCGGCGTGCGCAGGTTGACACAGCCATGGCTCATCGGGGTGCCAAAGTTGCTGTGCCAGTAGGTGCCGTGGATAGCGTAGCCGCGGTAGAAGTACATCGTGTAGGGCACACCCGGCAGGTAGTATCCGGGGCCGGCCATGTCGGTCGCCGTCAGCTTTACGTAGACGCGGAACTGGCCCGTGACGGTCGGATGGGCCCAGGTGCCAGTCGACACCGAAAAGCTGCGAATGGGCGAGGCGCCGTCGTAGGCCGTGACTGTCTGCTCTCCCAGATCGACATCGATCCAACGTCCCTCATGGGCCAGCGCCAACGGATCGTCGGTGTACTCCCACGACAGGTTCGGCCCGGGTGTGGGTGTGATCGTTGGGATGGGGGTCTCGGTCGGCACGGGGGTCACGGTTGGCGTTGGCGTGGGGGTAGCGCTGGGGGTGAAAGTCGGTGTGGGTGTGCGAGTCGCCTTCTCCACCGGGGCCGCCGCCAGCCGCGGATTGCCGGCGTCGGCCGGTTGGTTGCCATACCAGATGACCCCGCCCAGCACGATCGCCAGCGCCGGCACAAGCACACCGGGCGCCAGCAGTGAACGCCGGGACAGTGCTTCAAGCGGCGCAATGTTGGGCGGCGCCTGTTCAGGTATGCGACGGGCGGGCTGGCCGGCCGAACGAAGCTCGGGCGGCAAACGCCGCACCAGCCAGCGTAGCGCCGCACGGGCCCGGCCGTCGTTGGGATCGAGCTCGAGGGCGCGGCCAATGTAGGCCAGCGCCGCCCTCGGCGTCGAGGCGCCCGCCAGGTGCAGCCAGGTCCGCCCATCGTGTGGGGCAAGCCGCACGGCCTGACGCGCCAGCCGGCGGGCGGCCGCCCGGTCGTTGGCGGCAACGGCGCGCCGGCAGGCATGGAGCAGGCGCTCCAGCTCGGGCTGGCGGGTGCCCGCGACGCCGGCTGTCACTCGCCGAGCTCCGGCGAGATTGGCTCGTTGTTGACGAAGCACAGGATGCCTTCGACGATGCCGCGAGCGGCGGCCTCCGGTTCTTGGGTCAGGAAGACTCGGTCCAGGTGCAAGAACCCGGATTCGATGATGACCGCCGGCGTCAGGCTGTGGACTTCGTAAAAGGTATGGTATTCGGTCATGTCGCGGGTGATGCTGTCCGGATGGTAGCGCAGGCCGGTTGCGCCCCGGTAGCGATCGGCCAGGCAGGCCACCAGCCGCTGCGCCCGGTCGGGCACGGCCGTATCCAGGGCGGCCGCTACCTTGAACCCGGTGGCGTCGTCATTGATCGGCAGACACGAGTCGGCGTGGATCGAGACCAGCGCCACCGCCCGGTAGCCAACCAGCCGGTCGTCGAACTCCTCGAGCATATCGACTTCGAATCCGGCGGCCTCCAGACCCCGCTGGGCGATGGTTGCAACCGACTGGTTGACCTCAAGCTCGGTCAGCCCGTCGGGGCACACCGCCCCTGGGTCAACAATCCCACCGTCGGCGTCTACCCCCGAATGGCCGGCCACCAACCCAATACGCAGAGCCAGATCCGCCGGCAGCTCGCCGCCGGCGGCAATGGCGGTCGGCTCCGCCTCACGGTCGAGCGCCGCCGCCAACTGGCCGGCCAACTCACCTGGGCTCAAACTGGCAGGCGTCCACGCGGTGAAAACGGTCGCCAGAATCGCGGCGACCGACATCGTGAGCGCCAGGTTGCGCATGACCAACGGGGCCGCTGGTCCACCCTCATCCCTCAAGCTTGGCCCACCTCCGGTCGGGTCAAGGTCCATGCTAGACTGTAGCCGCCATTATCGCACACCGGTCAACCCATCGAACAGGGGTGCCACGGTACTCCACGCCAAAGCCTTGACGATAGTTTGACAATACCATATTAGGAGCGGCATGACGGGACCAGAGGTGTTGATTGCGCTAGGCAGCAATATCGGGCGGCGCGGGCGGGCATTGGCGGCCGCCCGCCGGGCCCTGACCGGTGCGGTTGTGTTGCAGGCCGAGTCGGGCATCTATGAGACCGAGCCCTGGGGGTTGACCGACCAGCCGCCTTTTCTCAATCAGGTCGTCCGCGGCCACACGAGCCTGTCCCCGGCCGAATTGCTGGCGCGGCTCAAGAGCATCGAGTCGAACCTGGGCCGCCGGCCAACGGTTGCCAACGGGCCCCGGCAGATCGATCTGGATCTACTGGCCTATGGAGACCGCCAGCTCGACGAGCCGGGCCTGGCCGTGCCCCACCCTCGGCTCCATGAACGGGCCTTTGTGTTAGCCCCGCTGGTCGAGGTGGCGCCCGAGTGGCGCCATCCGACGTTGGGCGAGACTGCCCGCCAGTTGGTCGCCCGGGTGGACCAGGCCGGCGTTGAACTCTGGTCCGGCGCCGATCCGCTGTACTTGTTCGCCGGCTCACTGGCCGCAGGTGCGACAACCTTCCACTGGGGTCAGCGTACTTACCTCATGGGCATCCTCAATCTGACTCCTGACTCGTTCTCGGGGGACGGGCTGCTGGCTGAGCAGCAGGGTCTCGAAGCTGCCCTGGCCCTGGCCGACCGCTTTTTGGCGGCCGGCGCAGACCTGCTCGACATCGGCGGCGAGAGCACCCGGCCCGGCGCAGAACCCGTATCCGGGGAGGAAGAGCGGGCCCGCGTGCTCCCGCTGATCGAGGCGCTGCACGGGCGAACCCCGGTCCCGCTGTCGATCGACACCTACCGGGCGGCGACGGCCGAGGCGGCGTTGGCCGCCGGCGCCGATCTGGTCAACGATGTTTGGGGGCTACGGGCCGATCCGGCGATGGGGGCTGTGTTGGCCGAACACCACGCGCCGGTGATTATGATGCATAACCGTATGACACCCAGCAACGCCGAGGTCGCCGAGCGGCTGGGCGGCCGTTACGTCGGCGTCGAATACGACGATCTGATTGGCGATATCCGTCTAGAGCTGCTCGAGTCGATCGAGCTGGCCCACGCCGCCGGCATCCCCAACGACCTGATCATCCTGGATCCGGGCATTGGCTTTGGCAAAACCGTCAGCCAGAACCTCGAACTGATCGATCGCCTCGAAGAGGTCCGCCAGCTTGGCTACCCGCTCCTCATCGGACCCTCGCGCAAGTCGTTCATTGGCTACACGCTCGACCTGCCGCCCGACCAGCGGCTGGAGGGCACCGCCGCCGCCGTCGCCCTGGGTATTGACCGCGGCGCCGATATCGTCCGGGTGCACGACATGGAAGCCATGGTCCGCGTGGCCCGGATGGCCGATGCCATTACCCGTCGTCCACTTGAGGGCAACCACGAAGACGCCAAGGGCACAAAGAATTGAGCAATGGGCACAAAGGAAGGACACTCATGCGGCGCCAAGCACCAAGCACGTGGCGCCAAGCAAAGAGCTATTAGCTTGGTGCTCGGAGCTCGGTGCTCGGTGCCAGGCTGTCACAAACCTTGACTCCATATAGCCGCCCCTGATAATATTCATCAACTTGTTCAGAGAAATTCGGGGAGATTATTTTGGTGACTTGCACATGTCTGAGGCGGGGGCGCTAGCCACGACGTCACCCCGCACCGCCTGACCGAAGCCAACCAGCTTCTTCAGCGGCCATCACCGACGAGTGGCTCGCTCCCGCAGACCGGAGTCCAGGGGGACATCGATCTGCGCGGTTCGAAGCCCGCGACCGATGATTGGCCGTTTTTGTTTTGTTGCAGGGAGCTACATGTCCGCACTCGCCCATCCCACGCAAGCAGGGCCCGAGCCCGACCGGCCGGCCGACCACCCGCTGCTGGCCAGCGTCGGCCGCACGCCGCTGCTGCCGCTGCGCCGCCTCGGCGCCGACATGCCGGCCGGCGTCACGCTGTCGGCCAAAGTTGAAGGGTTCAATCCGACCGGGTCGGTCAAGGACCGGCCGGCCGCCGCCATCCTGCGCCAAGCGCTGCTCGACGGCGAGCTGGCCGGCGGGCGCACACTGCTCGATTCGACCTCGGGCAACATGGGCATCGCCTATGCCTCCTTCGGCGCCGCGCTGGGGATTCCGGTCCACCTGGCCGTACCGGCCAACGCCAGCCGTGTCCGCCTGGCCAGCCTGCGGGCGCTCGGCGCCGAGCTAACCCTGACCGACCCACTCGAAGGATCCGATGGCGCCCGGGTGGTGGCCGCCGAGCTGGCAGCTTCGGACCCCGAGCGCTTCTACTTTGCCAACCAGTATGCCAATCCTGAGAACTGGGGCGCCCACTTGCGCACGACCGGTCCCGAGGTCGTCGAACAGACCCAAGGCCAGTTGACCCACTTCGTCTGCGGGCTGGGCACCAGCGGCACGTTGGTCGGGGTCGGCCGCTTCCTGCGCCGGCGCTCGCCGCGGGTGCAGCTCATCGCCGTCCAACCGGATGGCCCGTTGCACGGCCTCGAAGGTCTGAAGCATTTCCCAAGCACGCCAACGCCGCCGATCTACGATGCCGGGCTGGCGGACGATACCGTGCAGGTCAGCACCGAGCAGGCCTACGAAATGACCCGACGCTTGGCGCGGGAGGAGGGCCTGCTGGCCGGCATTTCAAGCGGCGCCGCCGTCCAGGCGGCCCTAGAGGTTGGGCACAGGCTGGCCGAGGGGCATCTGGTCGTTCTGCTGCCCGACTCGGGCGGCCGCTACCTCGACGAACCTTTCTGGAGCGCCAAGCCATGATCCTGCACCTGGCGCCCGGCCTGCTCGACCAGCTGATTGAGCACGGCCAGCAGGCCTACCCACAGGAAGCGGCCGGCTTGCTGTTGGGCAGTATCGATGGCGAAGACCGGCGCGCCCTGCAACTGCTTCCGGTTCCCAACTCCTTTGATGAGGTCCAGCGCACACACCGCTACCAGATCGATCCGCGTCAGATGATCGAGGCCGAAGCCCAGGCCGAAGCCGAAGGGCTGGACATCGTCGGGGTCTTCCACACACACCCCGACCACCCACCCGTGCCGTCGGCCTTCGACCTGGAGTGGGCCCTGCCCTGGTTCGTCTACTTGATCACGTCTGTCGAAGGTGGCCAAGTCGTGGACCATCGCGCCTGGCGCCTAGACGACGAGCGCGGCGCCTTCGATGAGGTCCAATTGTCCGGCCTGCCCACGCAGGAGGTCCCATGAGTTCGATTCGCGTCCCAACCCCGCTGCGGCCCTACGCCGGCGGCAACAAAGACATTCCGGTCGAGGCCGACACCGTCGGCCCGGCCCATCAGCAGCTGACCGAGACCTATCCGGCGCTCCAGGCCCATCTGTACGACGACGCCGGCAATCTGCGACCCTATGTCAACCTATTCGTCAACGATGAGGATGTGCGCCATTTGCAGGGCGGCGACACACCATTGGCCAGCGACGACCGCCTGACGATCGTGCCCAGCATCGCCGGGGGTGCGGCATGAAGGCCGGCGCCGGCAAAGTGGACCACAGCGCGCTGCGGGCCAACCAGGCGTCGATCATCGCCTTGCTCATCCTGGGATTTATCATGGACAGCCCACCACTGGTGACCTTCGTCGCCGGCGTAATGCTGCTCGGATCGTTGATCGGCCGGCCGGGTTTCCTGCCGGTGTACGAAGCTGTGCGTGCCCTTGGAATCGCCCGGCCGCTGCTCTTGGCCGACAACGCCGCACCGCACCGTTTCGCCCAGACGCTCGGCGGCGTCTTCCTCGTCCTGTCGACCGCCGGCTTCTTCGCCGGCCTTCCCGGATTGGGCTGGTTGCTGAGCTGGCTGGTGGTGGCCCTGGCTGCGCTTA
>DASWJQ010000180.1:0-2179 GCA_036397095.1 Anaerolineales bacterium | reverse complement strand
TGGCCGCGGGCCAGTCACCAGGGCCGGCTGCGGAAGTTGCCAGACCTGGATGGAGGACACTTGGGCGAAATCGCAAGCCGCATCGGGCGCCGTCTGCGGCGGCTCCTGCGCGGGGCGGCCGCTGAGCAGCAGCTGGAAGTGGGGTCGTTGGCGGATGATGAGTTGGAGCGCATTCGGGCCCATTTCCCGCGGGCCAAGTTCTTCATCAGCGGGTACCCGCGCTCCGGCACCACACTGCTGGCTCGTCTGATTCGGCTGCATCCGGCCGTCGAATGCCGTTGGCAGGCCCACTTTGCCAGCGACGAACTCGATCTGTTGGGGGCGCTGCCGTCCACTGGGCTGCAGTCATGGCTGGACCGGCCCAGCAACCGCTGGGTGGGCCAGGCCGACCTGATGCCAGCCCTGGTGCGGCTGACGGCCGACTACGTACTTGAGCGCGATTTGCCCGAGTCCGTACGGGTTGTGGGGGACAAAACCCCCGTCGCCCGGCTCGACTTGGCGCTCGACCGCCTGGCGAGGTTCTATCCAGACGCCAGTCTCATTTTGATTGTCCGGGACGGTCGAGACGCGGTGTTATCCCAACGCATACAAGCGTTCCTGGATCAACCGCAAACCCTGGGGTTGGGGGATTTGCGGGTGCGTGACCAATTCCTGGGCGACCCGGCGGCGTTTGGCGGGGAAGGGCGCTCCATCTTCGACCCCGCCTGGCTGGTGCGTGTGGCCGGGGCCTGGAACCGGGCCGTCACCCTGGGCCAGGATCGGGCCGAATCGACCTACGGCGTCCGCTGCTTGACCATTCGCTTCGAGGACCTGCTGTCCGACGCCTGGGGGGTTTGTGTCCGGCTGTGGGGTTTCCTGGAGGCGGGCGAGCTGGCGCCCGGGCTGCGGGGCGACGTCGAAGCGGCGATGCAGCGCAATCCGGCGGCGGACTGGCATGCGCAGTTGGCACCGGCGGTCGCCGAGCGTCTTCAGCGGGGCGCAGCCGGGGGCTGGCGGGATTGGCTCTCGGTCGCCGATCGCCATCTGTTTGAGACCAACGCCAGTCCGGGGCTCGAACGCTGGGACTACCAGTAGCGCCGGCGCTTCCCCTAGACGTCGAACCCACTGCCGGCTCGGATCCTTCAACGACGGCTGCCAGAATCTGCTCGACGGCCCGTTCAATCGCCGCCAACCCCGTCACCAATTCAGTCGACCGCGATTTTTCTACCAGCATTGGCACTATTTTGTACCTTTCCGACAATCCACCTCTTCTTGAACAATCAAGGTTATGTCTATGAAGCATCGACATGTGTCCATGCTTTGTCAGGATATAGTTTGACAAGTTATTGACGAAAGGGCGAAGCCGTGCTAGGCTAGGTTGGACAACGGTGCGCCTTCGAAGGAGGCCGCGCGTGGAGGTACGTGAATCGCCGACATTCAACGTAAAGGCCGTCGCCCAGGAGACGGGCGTCAAGCCCGATACGCTGCGCGCCTGGGAGCGGAGGTACGGTGTGCCCGAACCCAGCCGCAGCCAGGGCGGCCACCGACTGTACTCGCCGCGCGACATCGAGTTGGTCAAATGGTTGGTCGCCCGGCAGGAGGAGGGCTTGACGATCAGCAATGCCGTCGACTTGTGGCGCCAGTTGGTCGGGGCGGCTGACGACCCGCTGACGATGCCGGAGTACAACCCAGCGTCGGCCCGGCCGACCGCGGTCTTGCGAGGCGAGAGCATCGATGCCCTGCGCCGCCAGTGGGTCGAGGCCTGTCTGGGCTATGACGAAGCCAGGGCGGAGGCCATGCTTAATCAGGCGTTTGCCTTGTATCCGATGGAAACAGCCGTGATCGAGATTCTGCAACGCGGCCTGGCCGACATCGGGCAGGCCTGGTACCAAGGGACGGCGGTCGTCCATCAGGAACATTTCGCCTCGGAGTTGGCCGTGCGGCGGATCGACTCGTTGTTGGCGGGCACCTCGCCGGCCAGCCGCCGCGAGCGTTTGCTTTTCGTTTGTCCACCCCAAGAGCGGCATACATTCGGCCTGCAAGTGCTGGCGCTGCTGATGCGCCGCCGAGGCTGGCCGGTCGTATTCCTCGGCGCCAATGTGCCGATCGCCCGGCTGCAGGAGGCGGTGGCGGCGGCCGGTCCCAATCTGGTCGTGGCCGCCGCCCAACAACTAGCAACGGCTGCATGCTTGCTGGCCAT
>DASWJQ010000179.1:0-19848 GCA_036397095.1 Anaerolineales bacterium | reverse complement strand
CGGCCTAGGCCGGCCCCGCCCGATTCTGTAGAATGCAGGTGCCGATGGTTGGAGAAAAGGGTCCCAAGTTGACGTCAGCCCGCATTCTGGTCGTCGAGGACGAAGACAGCATCCAGCGGCTGGTCGCCGCCTACCTCGAGTCCGAGGGATTCCAGGTGCGGACGGCAAATGACGGCCGGAGTGGGTTGGAGCAGGCGCGCGCATGGAATCCGGATGTCATCGTGCTCGACATCATGCTGCCCCAGCTTGATGGGCTGGAGCTGCTGTCACGGCTGCGCCGGGAGTCGAGCGTTTATGTCATTCTGCTAACCGCCAAGACCGAGGAAACGGACAAGTTGGTCGGCCTGACGATGGGCGCCGACGACTACCTGACCAAACCGTTTTCACCGCGAGAATTGGTCGCCCGGGTCAAAGCTGCCTTGCGGCGGCTCCGCGGCGCGGCAGGGCCCGGTGAGCAGGTGCTGGTTTTCGCACGCCTGCGGATCGATGCTGACCGGCGCCAGGTGACCATTGACGATCGCCCGGTCGACCTGACAGCCGTCGAATTTGACATCCTGTGGGCACTGGCCGAGCACGGGGGCAAAGTGCTGAGCCGTGAGCAGATCCTGGAGCGGGTCTGGGGCCATGACTACTTTGGGGAGCTGCGGGTGGTCGACGTTCACGTAGGCCACATCCGCAAGAAGCTGCAGGAGGATGAGCTGATCGCGACAGTGCGCGGCGTCGGCTACCGGCTCGACGACAATCCGGCCGGAGCGGGCGAGGCAGTATGAGAAGCCGGCTGGGCTGGAAGCTGTTCGCAGCATTTGCTTTGGTGATCGCCATGGCTGTGGCCAGCCTGCTGCTGACCGCCGAAATCCTGCTGCCGCGCGTCTTCGACCGTCACATGGGCGCTATGGGCAACATGATGGCCGGAGGCATGGCGGGCATCGGCGGGACAGTTCTGGACGGCTTTCGCAACGCATTTCACGAGGCGGTGCTGGTGGGTGCAGCGGTGGCCATTGTGGCCTCGGCCGCCGTCAGTTGGTTGCTGGCCCGCCGAACCGTCGCACCGCTGAGCAGCATCAGCCGGGTGGCTGAGCAAATCGCCCGGGGCCGATACAGCCAGCGGGTGCCCGTACCGGGAACGGGGCCAATTGAAGGGCGCGATGAATTGGCCCAGTTGGCCGTTCGGTTCAACGCCATGGCCGAGCAGTTGGAGCAGATCGAGGCCCGCCGCGCTCAGTTGATTGGCACGGTGGCCCATGAGCTGCGCACCCCCCTGGCGGCGATCAAGGGCTCGCTCGAAGGGCTGATGGATGGGGTTCTGGCAGCCGAGCCGGAGACCTTCCACCGCCTGGCCCAAGAGACCGACCGCCTGCAGCGGCTGGTGGCCGATCTTCAGGAACTAAGCCGGGCTGAGGCGGGCGTCATCGAGCTTGACCGGAAGCGGCAGCCGGCCCATCAGGTGTTGTCGGCGGCCGCCGATCGATTGCGCCAGCAATTCGAAGATAAGGGTGTTGCGCTGGTTGTGGACTTGCCCAACCTGCCGGCGATCGATGTCGACGCCGATCGGATGATCCAAGTCCTGGTCAATCTGCTGGGCAACGGCCTGCAGTTCACCGATCCGGGCGGCTGGGTGCGCCTGACGGCTGAGGTTAAAGATGACTACGTCCGAGCCACCGTGACGGACAATGGCGTTGGGATTCCGGCGGCCAGCCTGCCGCTGGTGTTCGACCGCTTCTATCGGGTTGAAGCCTGGCGCAGCCGGCGGCCGGGCGGCAGCGGCATCGGTCTGACGATCGCCCGTCACCTGGTTGAGGCTCACGGGGGGCGGATTTGGGCCGAAAGCGAGGGTATCGGAACGGGCAGCGCCGTTCACTTCACGCTGCCGCTGTCGGCCGACGCCGAAGAGCGCTAAACTCGTTCGCTCCCCAGCGCGCACTGAAGAAGCCAAGAACGCGCCATTTGGCGCTTGAGTCTCCAAGCTGGTGTCGGCTAGGCTCAAAGACGTGGTCGCCATTCACGTCTGGTTCTCCAAAGTGACCAGGCGGGCGGATGATCCTGATCCTCCACAGGAATGCGCGGGCCTGTCCCTCCCATCGTCAAGGCTGCGACCAAGGGGCGGCTTACGGACCTGTATGGTGGCCGGCCAGCGGGATGCCACGGCCGCGGCCGGCCGCCATCGGTCGATCTCCCACTTGTGACCAGATAAGAAGATGACCGCCTGTCACCGGTCGTGACTGGCGTCGGTCGAGGCTAATCCGCCGGGGCGGGTTGCCCCAGTTTAATGCCCCGCAGCAACTGGGCGTTGATGGCTACGATTACGGTGCTTAGGGACATGAACAATGCCCCGACCGCCGGTGACAGCAGAATACCGATCGGCGCCAGCACGCCGGCCGCCAGCGGCAGGGCGACGACATTGTAGCCGGTGGCCCAAACCAAATTCTGAATCATCTTCCGATAACTTGCACGGCTTAACTCAAAGATCTTGACCACGTCCAGGGGATTGCTTTGGACCAGGATGATGCCGGCCGACTCAATGGCCACATCCGTGCCGCTGCCGATGGCGATGCCGACGTCGGCTCGGGCCAGCGCCGGGGCGTCGTTGACGCCATCGCCGACCATCGCCACCTGGCGCCCCTCCTGCTGCAGTTGTTGAACCTTCTTGTCTTTGTCCTCAGGCAGCACCTCGGCGAAGTAGCGGTCGATGCCCAGCTCTTCGGCGACGGCTGCCGCCACCGCTTCACTATCCCCCGTCAGCATGGCGATCTGCACGCCCATTTCGTGCAAGCGCCGGACGGCCTGGTAGCTTTCAGGCCGAATGACGTCGGCCAGCGCCAGCGCCGCTACGGCTTCACCGTCGACAACCAGGAAGATAACGCTTTGGGCCTTGCGATTGGCCTCGGCCTCAAACGAGCCGAGGTCGGCCGGAGGTGTCAGGTCGAGCATTTCCAGCAGACGCGGTCCGCCAACGTGGACTTCCCGCCCGTCCTGCTGTGCCCGGATGCCTCGACCCTGGATGGCCTCGAAACCGCTGACCGGCGGCATGCGCAGATCCTTCTCGCTGGCCGACTTGCGGATGCCGCGAGCGATGGTGTGCTCCGAATCCCCTTCGACCGATGCCGCCAGCGCCAGCGCTTCGTCCGGTTCCAAGCCATCCACCGTCGCAATGTCGACAACCCCGAACTCGCCCTTGGTCAGCGTGCCGGTCTTGTCGAAGATCACGGTGTCCAGCAGCCTGGCCTTCTCCAGGGCCAGACGATCGCGCACCAGGATCCCATTCTGGGCGCCGAGGGCGGTGGTGATGGCCACCACCAACGGTACGGCCAACCCCAAGGCATGCGGGCAGGCGATGACCAGAACCGTCGCCACCCGGGCGATCACTTCGACCTGAAAGCCGACGCCAATGGTCCAGGCGACGGCCGTCAGGGCGGCCACGGCGATGGCCACGTAAAACAGCCAGCCGGCGGCCCGGTCGGCTAGGATCTGCGTGCTGGACTTGCTGCGCTGGGCCTCATCAACCAGCCGCATGATGCCGGCCAAGGCGGTCTCTTCCCCAGTGGCCGTCACTTCCAGCCGCAGACTACCGTCGCCGTTGATGGTGCCGGCGATCAACTTAGACCCGGGCTCTTTGGCCACCGGCCGGGATTCGCCTGTGATCATCGATTCGTCCACATCGGATTGACCCTCGACGACCTGACCATCGGCCGGAACACTGGCCCCCGGACGCACCAGCAAGCGATCGCCGGCCTTCAGTTCGGATACAGGCACTTGCTCAATTTGTTCCTGGTCGTTGATGCGTTCGGCGGTGTCGGGCATGAGCTTGGCCAGCTCGTCGAGTGCACCCGATGCCTGGCGCACGCTGCGCATCTCGATCCAGTGGCCGAGCAGCATGATATCGATTAGGGTGACCAATTCCCAGAAGAATGGCTCCGTGCCCGGCAGAATCAGAGTCGCCAGGCTGTAGACAAAGGCCACGCTGATGGCCAGGCTGATCAGCAGCATCATGCCGGGGCGGCGACTGCGGATTTCGGGCAGCGCCATCTGCAGGAAGGGGATGCCGCCATAGCCGAACACGATCACCGAAAACAGCGGCGTGATCCACTGGCTACCGGGAAAGGACGGCATCGAAAAACCGAGCCAATTCTGAACCGTGGGCGAAAACAAGAGAACGGGGATTGACAACAACGTGCTGATCCAGAACCGCCGGCGGAACATCGTTTCATGGCCGCGGTGGTCGACATGATCCTCGTGCGCACCGTGGCCACCTTCAGCGGCGCCGCCGGAAGGTTGGGGCTGCTGGTCCGCGCCGTGGTCGTGGTGGGCGTGTCCAGCATGGTCCTGCCCGTGGTTGTGCTGCGAATGCTGTTCCTTTTCGTGATCGTGGTGGTTGTGGTCCATCGTTTGCCTCTCCTTCTCCCGGGTCAGCCCGCCGAGGCCGACAACTGTAAGGATCTGCTAGGATCTAGATGGTTTGTCCCATGCCGCACGCATTTGCCCCGGCGAAGCCGATAGATCAGGGTCTACCGACTGCCGCCGTTTCGAGCGCGCCCGCCACGCGGGCCAAATGATCCCACGCCTGGTAGGCGATCGGCTCCAAGGCGGCGTTGCCGCTCAGCGAAAGCATGGCGATCGGATCAAGGATTGCCACCTGGCAGCCGCCAGAGTCAAGCTCATATGCCACGATATTGCATGGCAATAACAGGCCGACATCCAGATCCTGATCCAGCGCTTGATGAGCCAGGTTGGGATTGCAGGCGCCGAGGAGGGTGTAGCGGCGAAATGGCTGGCCGAGCTTGCGCTGCAGGGTGGCCGTCACGTCGATCTCGGTGAGCACGCCAAATCCCTCCGCAGCCAGGGCCTCTTTGATGCGCTCCAGCGCATGTTCAAAACCGATGTCGAGTTGAATGCGGAATGCACCGATGCCTGTGTGGGCAGGTTGCGACATGTCTGCTCTCCGGTTGGCCGATCTCGTGAATTGGCCGGCTAGCGCGGACGGCGGCGGCCGCTACTTAATGAGTGGGTAGCCTTGGGCCTGCCAGGCCCTGAAACCGCCGTCCAGGTTGTAAACCTGGGTGTAGCCGGCCTCAACCAGACTGCGAGCGGCGATGGCGCTCATGCTGCCGCTGCGGCAGTAGAGCACGACCTCGTCGGAGCGATCCTGCGGGAACTGCGACAGGCTTGGCTCAATCTGGTCGAAGGGGATGAAAGCGTCGGTCTGGGCGATCTCGCCTTCGTAAGGTATGTGGACATTGACGAAGAAGAAGTCCTTCGTCTCCAACATAGCGGCGAGCTCGGCAGGCGTAATGTCCGTGTAGCTGCGGCCGGTCTCGACGGGCACGACCTGGCCGATCTGTGAAGGGTCGCCGGTCTTCCCGGAGGGTCCACAGGCGGACAACAATGCCGCGCTGGCGAAAGCAACAAGCAGGCCAAGTGCCGTGCGTGTTATTCGGGACGGCCCCATAACGAATTCCTTTCTATGGTTTGAGGGGAGGATGGCTGTTCTGAGGCGGGCGTGCGATGTTGGGATAGACGATGTCGCTCCGGCCACGGAAGTAGATCTTACCAGCCAACCAGCCGGCGATACCTCCTGCGACGGCCACGCCCCAGTGGTTTGGGTGCCCGGAAGCGGCCCAGCCTGTTTCCCCCAACAGGTAGCCGGACATCGTTCCGGCGACAACGCCGAAGACAACGATCAACGCTGGCCCGTCGGCCTGGCGTGCTGGACGGCGGTGCTTGCGAGGGCGGTGTGTGCTCATGCCAAAACGTCGCCCGGCGTCGGCTAGACGGGTTTCCCAGGATCCGACCTTGTCTGGCCCATCATGGCGCCAGCCGGCGCCTTCAGGGTTTGCCGGATTGCGGAGTGCAAGGCGCCTTCGTCGCTGCCGTCGATGGTGACCTCCGTGTGACCATCGTGACCGTGCACGATAACGGCAACCGGTTCCGGGCCATCAGCATACACCAGGTAGACCAGGTACTGGCAAGTGCAGCGCACCGTGCCGTGGTGCGGGCAGGTGCAAGCGGAAGGGTTGCGCATGGCTTGGCGAGCAAGCTGCAGGTCAAACGAGCGCACGACCTGCAGGCCGCGCTCGGCGAAAACTGCTTCGAGCTTCCGGGTCGTCTGTTCCCACGTCATTGTTATGTGCATTGGTCACCACCAGCCCTGCCAATCATCGCCAAGCTGTCTGAAGTCTAGCGGTCAGCCGCGGCGTGTTCCAGCGCCGACTGGCGCAGACGGTGATGGGCCGAATGGCGCGGCCGGGCAGGCATCGACATGACGGACGACCGCTAAGGAGCGCTGGTGTGCCGTGACAGAGGAATGGAGAGGCGGACCGTTGTTCCCGAGTCGTGAGCCGACTCTATCGTCAACGTGCCGCCCAACGCGTCGGCCCGCTCCTGCATCCCCATCAGGCCATAATGCCCGGCTCTGGCCAGTTCCTCGATCAAGTCGGGCGGGTTGAAACCGCGGCCGTCGTCGGCCACCGTTACCTGCAAGTGATTTGGCGTGAACAAGAGGCCCACCTGCGCCGAGGAACCATGGGCGTGGCGGGCGACGTTGTTGAGACCTTCCTGGACCAGACGGTAGACGGCCAATTCGGCTTCCGGGCTCAAGCGGTGCTGCTCGCCTTGGATTTGCAACTCCACACCGATGCCCAGAGCTTCCTCCGAGTCGCGGGCCAGCATTTCGATGGCCGGCACTAACCCAAGGTCTTCCAGATAGATGGGACGCAGGCCGCGTGACAGGCGGCGCAAGCCGTGAACGCCGGCCTGCACCTGCTGGTGCAGTTCGGCGAGCAAGTCGGCCTCGGCGTTCCCCTGCTGGCGCAAGCGGGCGGCGGCCATCTGCAGTCGCTGGTCAAGGGCAATCCAGTGTTGAATGCTTTCATCGTGCAGTTCGCGCGCCACCCGCCGCCGTTCTTCCTCTTGGGCGTTGGTAATCACGGCGATGTAGGCCCGCAGGGCGGTTTGCGCCTCGCGCACCCGGACCGCCATGCGGGCCAACGACTGGCGCAGGTGCTCGATCTCGGCAATCCCGCCGGTTGGCTGGGCAATTGCCTCCATCCCGGCGGATGGCAGCTGGCTGGCCGCCTCTTCGAGCCGGCGCAGCGGTTCGATCACGCGGCGGGCCCCGAACCACAGGGCCACAAGGGTGAGCAGCAAGATTGGGAGCATCGAAAACGGCGCCAGCAGGCTTAAGTCGAGCAATGAACTGGAGACCGACTCCCAGGGTTCTTCGATGATCAACCCCCAGCCGGCGCTGGCGATTGGGGCGAAAGCGACGACGTGCTCACCGTCGGGCATCGGCAGGAAGGAAGAGCCGCGTTCGCCGCGCAAGGCGGCTTGGACGCCGGCGTGCGAAGTGAGATCCACGGGCGCTGGCCCGCCGGCTGAGAAGATCAACGTTGGTCCGGGGGCGACGATGTAGGCCCGAACCTCACTCGACGAACCGATTTGGGGCTGGATGCCAGACCGCACCAGGTCGCCGGCTTTGATGGTCCCCAGCGCGACGGCGGAACGCCCGGGGTGTATGAACACAACAACGGAATCCCCTTCCACCTGCTGGATTAAGACCTGCGGGCTGTCCGATGGCTGCGGCAGGGGATCGAGATCGATATCCGTTCGCAGGTCGGCGCCCGCCAGCAGCCGACCGGATCGGTCATAGACGGCGTAGCCTGCGGAGAAAGCTTGGAGCAGGGGATTGTCGATGAACTGGTCGGCGCCAGCCGGTGCACCGGACGTAGCGAGCGAGGCCAGTGCGCCAATCAGCGTCAGTCGCTCCTGCAGGGCGGCCTCGACGGCGGCTGCGCTGGAAGCGGCCGAGCGTTCGTCGCGTTCGGCTACCAGACCGCGCATGGCCTGCCGGTGAATGCCAGTGGCGGCCACTGCCACCGCCAGCACGACAACCGTGACTGGCAGAACGAACAGCCCCAGCAGCTGCAGTCTAAGCCCGTCGAGCCGCAGCATCAGTCGCTGTCGAATTGTCCCAGGTCGGAAGGTAGCCAGCCGGAGGCGACCGCCCGCATTACGGCCTCGGTGCGGCTCGAGGCCTGCAGCTTGCCAAATATCTTGGCTAGATGGCCTTGGACGGTCCGGTCGCTGATGCCCAATTGGACGCCGATCGCCTTGTTGGTGAAGCCCTGGCCGACCAGCCCAAGCACTTCGAGTTCCCGATCGGTCAGCTCTTCGAGATGATCGACGATAGGTCCGGCCTTAATGCGGTTCATGACCTTGCGGGCGATTTCCGGGTCGAGCGCCGATTTGCCGTCGTGCACGGCGCGCACCGCCTGCACAATCTCTTCGCCATCCGCCGTCTTGAGCACATAGCCATTGGCTCCCGCCTTGAGCACCGCCATGACATAGGGATCGTCATCGTAGGCAGTCAGAATCAAGACGCCGGTCGAAGGTTGGTTGGCCCGCACCCAGCGAGTGACTTCGATGCCCGTCTTCTTCGGCATCTGAATATCGAGCACGGCCACGTCAGGCTGCTCGGATTGGATGCGTTCGATGGCTTGTTCACCATCATCGGCTTCGACGACTACGTCGATGTCGTCGTGCATTTCCAAAAACTGCTTGATGCCGGCCCGCACGACCTGGTGATCGTCGGCCAGCAGCACCCGGATCGGGGATTCGCCGTTCACAGGGAAAGTCCCGCCCGCTCGAATTTGGCTTCCAGCTGCCGGGCCTGGCCGGCGGAACTCTGCCCGATCTGCGGCAGGGCAAACCATACCAGTCCGATGCCAAACAGGCTTCCGGTCACAAGCCGCATCCAGGAGTTGAAGGAGCCGAGTTGGTTGCCGGCGTAGAACCAGGCCGGCAGGCGCTGGGCGGTGATGGTGGCCAGCCAGTCGTTCGTATAGCGAAATCCCTGGCCCAGGCCACCCAAATCACTCAGCATATGGGTCGAGCCGTCAACAAACATAGGCAAAGCCAGCAAGGCGGCGCCGAGCAGGCCGAGGGGACGGATTCTACGCCGGAACGGCCACCAGACCAGCGCAGCCAGCGGGATGCTGCTATAAGCCGAGACCATCCGGTCGGACCAGGCCACCTTGTAGCCGAACGCCGGCGAGCCGATGAATTGGCGCAGGGCCAGCGGCTCGGTCCCCCCGGGCCAAACGGCCTGGATCTCCTCAATAGAATACATTGATTTCGAACCGAACAGGAAGAACGATCGCTGGGGCAACTGATGGCACTGGAACGAGTAGAGGCTGTAGATGAAATTGGCCGGCCCTTCCCAGCCCAGTTTCATCATGACCGGCGCCAACCAGGGGAGGCCTACCCACACCAGCAGCAAGCTGACCGTAGTGGCAAACCAGTGCTGGCTGAGCCAATAGACAGCCCGGTTCAAGCCGATCAAGACCCCCGAACGCGGTCTAGCTGCCGCCCGTTCTACGTTACGCATCAGAATCTACCCCTTTCACTGCAGACCAACGCGTGCGCCGGCCGGCCGTCAGGCTGCCCGTCTGTGATCACTCCAAGACCTCTGATTGTCCAGTGGTCACGGCGACACGAAATCGTATGGGTTTACCTTACCAAATGAGTCGCTCTCCAATTCAAAGTGCAGGTGTGGCCCAGTCGAGTTGCCGGACGATCCGACGCTGCCGATCACGCCCCCCTGGTAGACCGACTGGCCACAACCGACGCTGACCTGATCCATATGGGCGTAGAGTGTCTGCCAGCCATCGCCGTGATCAATCACCGCCATGTAGCCATAGCCGTAGTTATTCCAACCGGCGTAGACCACGACACCGCTGGCCGAGGTAAATACGGCATTACCGATTGCGCCGGCAATGTCGATGCCTGGGTGGAGCGAGGTATAGGCATAGCCCGAAAGCGAAGTCGCCGTGGTCGGCCAGATGAAGACGCCTTCACCGACGGCGCCCTCGTAGACTGCCGAGCAGGCGCCGGGGCCGGCAATGCTGGCCACGGCCGGGTTGGCGCGCGTGATCCGGGGCGCCCGCCAGGTGACGAACTGGCGTTTTCCGCCCGGCACCATCAGCCAGGTGCCAGCTTCAATGCTCTGGTCGGCCGGGTTAAGCGAGTTTCCTGGCCAGTCGAGGATCTCACTCGGTTCAACGCCGAAGAAGGCGGCCACGGATTCCAGATCATCCGCTGGCTGCCATTGGTAGTACGTTCCGTCAATCGGCAGGATGTTCAGCAGCTGCCCTTGCGTCAGACCGTTTGGGTTCTCTTGAAGGGCCTCGAAGTTGCCCCACAACAGCGTCTCCGGCTGCAGGCCGAATCGTTCGGCGATACCAAACAACGTATCCCCCTGTTGAACTTCATAGCTGGCAACCTCCAACCTTGGTCGCTCGGGAAAGAAGGTGAACGGGTTTGGCCTTGGCCGAACGCCGGTCCCCTCCGGTATGGCGATGTAGGCCGGCAGGTCACCCATGGTTAGGGCCCGCGCTTGCTGCCTTGGCTCATTCGAAGCCCACGTCAGGCTGGCCTGCGCCGTTTGCCCGTCCTCCAACCAGAGACGCGTTGCCGGCCATCCGGCCCACATGGCCAACGTCCCAAGGACGACGGCTGTCAGGCCGGCGGCATAATGCACTCTGGGCCATTGGTTGACCCCAAGGCGCGGGAACAAGCGAAATCGTGTCATGCGACCAAGGATAGAAGCGGGGCCAGCCAGTGGTCAACGGGCCATTTGGCGCGCCGTCCGGGCGTGTGGGATTCGCCTATCGTCGAATAGGCGAAGAGGCGGTTACGGCCAACGGTCCAGGCGCTTAGGATGGTGGCGACCGGGCAGGGGGCAATCCGAATTGATAGGGAGCTGTGCATGCCGACGGCCAGCGATCGAGAAATTCGCGACCAATTGAGCGGCCTCATGACCAGCTTGCGCCAGGCAGAGGAAATGGCCGACAGCGGAGCCGAGTTCACGACGTTGCTGAGCCAACTCTTCAACATCCAAGCCGGTTTGGATCAAGTGGGCCGGTCCCTGATCGACCGGCATGTGGCCGGATGCTTGGGGGAACTGGCAACCGCGCCCGGCGCCGTACATTCGGCGGCGGCCCTGCGGAGGTTGAACCGGGCGTACGGGGCCATGACTAAGTTGCCAATGTATACCGGTCTTTGGGATGGAACTGAAGTGTTAGCAAACCAAGGAGGAAGAGATGTCCCGGAAACAAATCGTATTGCCAATTGAAGGCATGACCTGTGCGTCGTGCGCGGCGACCGTCGAGGCGGCGTTGAAGAAGGTGCCGGCAGTGGCCGAAGTCAGCGTGAACCTGACCACGGAACGGGCGACGGTCTCGCCGCTGAATGGAGAAGTTGATCTGCTTGATCTGGTCGAGGCCGTCAACGGCACCGGCTACAGCGTCGGCGAAGCCACCGTCAGCCTGCCGATCGGCGGCATGACCTGCGCCTCGTGCACCGCCCATGTTCAGGGTGCGTTGGAAGACGTCGAGGGTGTGATTGCGGCCGCGGTAAACCTGGCCACCGAGCGGGCGACCGTTCGGGTGCTTTCCCCGGGCGTGACGCGGCAGGCTTTGGTCGAAGCGGTGGGGACGACTGGCTATCGAGTGCTGCCTGAGCAGGAGGCCGAGTCTGACGCTGCGGTTGAGGCGCAGGACGAGGACAAGATGCGATCGGCCCGACGACGCATGACCGTCGCCTGGACCTTCACCATTCCAATCATCGTCTGGATGCTGGCCGAAATGTTCTTTGGCATCCATTGGCCGTCCGTCTTTGTCTATAACCTGGCCATGATCGCCCTGGCCAGCCCAGTGCTTTTCTGGGTCGGGCGTCGTACGTTCAGCAGCGCCTGGACGGCCCTGCGGCATGGCCATGCCAACATGGACAGCCTGATCGCCCTGGGCACCGGCGTCTCGCTGCTAACCGGACCCGCCTCAATGTTCTTCCCGGTGGCCAACTACGCCGGGGTGGCGGCCATGATTATGGCCTTCCACTTGACCGGCCGCTACGTCGAGGAGACGGCCAAGGGTCGGGCGTCGCAGGCTATCCGCAAGTTGCTCGAGCTGGGGGCCAAGACGGCGAGGGTCGTCCGGGACGGCGCGGAAATCGAGATCCCGGCCGAGGAAATCGCCGTTGGCGATGTCATGCTGGTGCGGCCGGGCGAGAAGATCCCGACCGACGGCATCATCGAGTCGGGCCAGAGTGCGGTTGATGAGTCGATGGCCACCGGTGAGTCGATGCCGGTCAACAAACACCTCGGCGATGAAGTGATCGGGGCCACCGTCAACCAGTTTGGACTGCTCAAGGTGCGGGCGACCAAGATCGGCAAGGATACGTTCCTCTCGCAAGTGATTAAGCTGGTCGAGGAATGCCAGGGCTCAAAAGTTCCGATCCAGGAGTTCGCCGATCGGGTGACGGGTATTTTCGTGCCAATTGTGATCGGTCTGGCGCTCCTGACGGTTGCAACCTGGTTGCTGCTGCCGAAAACGATGGGCAATCTGATCAATATCGGGTCGGTCCTGCCCTGGGTTGACCCCAACCTTGGCGTGATCACGCTGGCCCTGGTCTCGATGGTGGCAGTGCTGGTCATCGCCTGCCCGTGTGCGCTCGGGCTGGCCACGCCGACGGCGTTGATGGTGGGCAGCGGCATAGGGGCCGAGCATGGCATCCTGATCCGGAGCGGTGAAGCCATCCAAACGATGAAAGACATCAAAATGGTGGTCTTTGACAAGACCGGCACCATCACGGTCGGCAAGCCGGCGGTCACCGACGTCGTGCCGATCGGGTTCGACCGGGCCGACCTATTGCGGCTGGCGGCCGCCGCCGAGCAGGGGAGTGAACATCCGCTGGGCCGGGCCATCGTTGTCGGTGCCGAAGCCGGCGGGCTCGACCTACCAGAACCAGAAGGCTTCATCGCTGTGCGTGGCCAGGGGATCGAAGCCACGTTGGACGGCCGGCAGGTCCTGGTTGGTTCGCGGCGTTTCATGAGCGAGCGAGGCATTGAACCCGAGACGGCCGAATCGACGCTTGTCGGGCTGGAAGAGCAAGCCAAGACCGCCATGCTGGTGGCCGTTGACGGCCGGCTGGCGGGTGTGATCGCTGTCGCCGACACACTCAAGCCCGACTCGCGGGCGGCGATCGGTGAGCTGCACCGGCTGGGTATCACCACGGCAATGATCACGGGTGACAACCAGCGTACGGCCGAGGCGATTGCCCGCCAGGTCGGGATCGATCAGGTGCTGGCCGAAGTGCTGCCGGAGGGCAAGGTGACCGAAGTGCAGGGGCTGCAGCGCCAGCATGGGCTGGTGGCCTTCGTCGGCGACGGCATTAATGACGCACCGGCGCTGACCCAGGCCAATGTCGGCATCGCCATCGGCACCGGCACCGACATCGCCATCGAAGCCAGCGATGTCACCCTGGTGCGGGGCGAGCTGACCGGTGTCGTCGAGGCGGTCAACCTGAGCCGGGCGACCTTCCAAAAGATCCGCCAGAACCTGTTCTGGGCGTTCTTCTATAACGTCGCCATGATCCCGCTGGCCGTGATCGGCTGGATGCACCCCGTGCTGGCCGAACTGGCCATGGCGACCAGCTCGATCAGCGTGGTAAGCAACGCCAACCGTCTGCGGCGCGTAGACATCCGCCCCGCCTACAAGCAGGGGCCGCCGACGCCCGCCGCCGAGAAGACCCCGGCCGCGGCGGCGTCGGTGGCTGCCTAAGGAGGCTCCAATGAAATCCCCAATCTTGTTTGGCACTGCGTTCAAGGCTCTGCTGCTGGGTTTGGTGGCGAGCTACCTGTTGTGCATTGCCGGCGACCTGCTGTTCGGCTGGACGATGTACCAGGCCTGGGCGCCGCTGCTGCCCGGCTTCGGTTGGCCGCTGACGTTCGGCGGCTTTGCGCTGGGGCTGTTGTGGCTGGTGGTGTATGCCGCCTACCTGCCGCTGGTATTTGTCGTGCCATACAACTACCTGCGACGGCAGGAGGTGAAGGTTGAGGCGTAATCGGCAGGAGCTGGCAGGAGTTCATTGAAAAAGCTGAAGGCTGGGGCCAATTGAGCGGACACAAGAGGGGCCGGCGACCGCCGGCCCCTTTTCGTACTAAAGTGACTCGCCCTGACAAACCGACACCAATCAGAGGTCTAGATCAGGACTGCTCTATAGGTATGTCGCCCATCGTTGCCGGCCGCTTCCACCAGCGGCAGCAGATCCTGCGGCGCCAGCATGTGCGGGTTGTAGCTGACCCGTGCCCGGCCCCCAACATGGTCTACCTGCGCATCGATAACTCCGGTCTGGCTGACCAGGGCATTGCGAACCCGCATAGCGCAGGTCGGACACCCCATCCCCGACACCCGCAGCACAGTATCCGTCACAGTCGCCAATTCTTCCTGAGCGGGGGTTTTGTGCACCGGATCAAGGTGACAATTGCGGTGTTCGGAAACCGGAGTAGCTGCCGGGATCCTTTCGCCCACGAGTGGCCTATCCATGATGTTGTCCATGGCTTGCGCTGTCGCCGTTGCCAGCCACGTAGGCCTCCGGCTCTTCGATAAAGGCTTGCTGGCACCCTGACGAGCAGAAGTAGAACGTCTCACCCTCATGCTCGTAGGTCCAGCGGGCCGTTGCTTCCTCGACCATCATGCCGCACACGGGATCCTTCGTCATCGTTGCATCCTTTCACCTTCGTACAGGTCTTTTGGTTTCCCAGCGGAGGCGGCCGGCTGCGGATCAACCGGGCCGCCGCCGTTGGGGATGACGGCGGCAACCACTGCCACGCGTCCATCTGCTCGTCCTCGACTCTACATCCGTGGGCGCGGCCAAATCGAGGGCGGACTTGCCCACGCTGGGATAGGCCTTTCGGCGTATTCGATGTCTTCATCCGAGACAGCGATGGTGTCCGTCGGATTGTGATCTAGCAGGGCGGCGCCTAACATGGGGCCGCGCCTGTGCCGAAACATGACATTGTTCATAGGCAATATGGCGCTGGCGGCGGGCCGCGGTGCTCCGGTAAGCTGAGAGGCGATCGCCAAACAGCAAGCTGAGAACGCGTGCCACTAAGGCAGGAGGCAGCAACGTGTCAACGACAGCCAAAGAGGGCCGGTCCAGGGTTCTTGAACGTCGCCGCGCCGAGCAACGAAAGAACTGGGTGGCCTATGGCGCCATCGCCCTCGGGGTGGTCCTGGTTCTTGGCGCCGCCATATCGTTAATCCGGCCGGCGCTGGGCGGGGCCAGCCAGGCGACTTCGTTCGAATACATGCCGGCGGATGTTGTCCGCGGCGAGTCGATTTCGGCCGTGCATGAGATGGAAGCCGGCCCGCCGATTCCATTCTTGCCGGCCTCCGGTCCCCAGCCGGCCCTGCTGGCCAACCAGACCTTTGTTGATGTGGGCAGCGTCGGCCCGACCGAGATCGTGCAGCTCAACTTCGCCATCAAGAACACGGGCGAAGCCCCGCTGACGATCAGCCGTGCTTACACGACCTGCGGGTGCACGACCGCCGAGATTTCGGCCTCGATCATTCCTCCGGGCAGTGTCGCCGAAGTGACCCTTGTGTTCGATGCTGGCTTCCACGACACCCGCGGACAGGTCGTACGACGCGGGTTGATCATCGAGAACAACGACCCGGCGCATTCGGTGCAGGAAATCTGGCTGCAGGCTGCTGTTCGCCCCAATTAGGCGAAACCCGTGATGGATGAGCAGCTTCACCCGACGCCCACGGGCCAGGTCCGGTTCCTGTGGCGGGCTCTCTTGGCCCTGGGTCTTGTGGTGTTGCTCGGCCTGTTGGGCTGGGGTTTGGCCCGGGCGCAGGAAGGCCCCAAAGGCAGCGGACCTGCCCCCGATTTCACACTTGTCACCTTTGGCGGCGACGAAGTCCAACTCAGTTCGCTGCGTGGGCAAGTCGTGGTTATCAACTTCTGGGCGTCATGGTGCCCGCCGTGCCGTGAAGAGGCCGCCTACCTCGAGACCACTTGGCGCCGCTATCAGGACCAGGGGGTGGTGTTCATTGGCGTGGACTACGCCGACACCGAAACCGAGGCGCTGGCGTACATGGAAGAGTTTGACATCACCTACCCTAACGGGCCGGATGTTGGGACACGCATTGCGCAGGCGTACCGTATCCAGGGCGTTCCAGAGACGTTCTTCGTGGGCCGTGATGGTACATTGCGCGGGGTGAAGATCGGCCCGCTGGCCGCCCCGGAATTGGAAGAGCGCCTGGATGCGCTGTTGGCCGAGCCGGTTTTTTTTGGCCAGCCAAGCAGCTCGAAAGATAGCTCCGGCTACGCGCTACACGGGTTGGGTTTTCCCGCCCGCCCGACGGGCAAGCGCGGACGCCTAACCGGCTGATTACGATGGATGGAGAAGTATCCTGTCGCAACTGAATGGTGAGGTATCTCCTTTGAGAACGAAGCGAACCCTTGTGGTGGGTGTGCTGGTGGTGTTGGCCTTGCTGGCGTCAGCGTGCGCCTCGCTGGCGCCGCCGGACATCGCTCTAACCCAGAGCGGTGCCAATCTGGGCGCGGTCCCCAACGGGGAAGTGCGCCAGGTGACCAGCGAGGTTCGCAATGAGGGGGAGCGGCCCCTGACGATCGAGGCGGTCACGACTTCGTGCGGTTGCACGTCGGCTAGCGTCGAGCCGACGGTCATCCCTGCCGGCGGCTATGGCACTTTGACGATCAACTATGACTCGGGTGCCCACGGACCCGAATTCCGCGGTCCAGTCGAGCGCCAGGTGTTCATTGCCAGCGATGACCCCGACGAACGGGAAGTGGTGTTTAGCATTCAGGTCAATGTAATCGACCCCTGATCCCAACCCGAGCCCAGCTTGTAGACAGCCGAACCCTTGACTCCACCGCCAAGGAAGACTGACTCCGCCACCCGAGGGCGAACGGGTGAGCCTGGTCGCATGCGCGAAAGTCGCGGCCCTCGGCTCCATCCTGACCCTTGGCATGACCCAGGAAACGGTCGGGCAGGCGATGGTGCTCTCCAGTGGCTACGCGCTCGGATTGGGTGTTCCGTTTCTGATCCTGGGCATGGCCGCCGAGTCGGGTCTGCGCGTCCTGCGCCGATTCAAGCGCCACATGCGAAGTCTGCAAATCATCAGCGGTCTGTTCCTGATAGCAATTGGGTTCTTGATGCTTACCAATCAGATCGCGCGGATCGCCATCTGGGCCCAACGCGCGGGCCTGTACCTGGATGTGGCCGGCGCCGGCCTGACTCCGACATACCCGCTGGCAGTCACTGCCGGCATGCTTTCCTTTATCTCGCCATGTGTCCTACCGCTTGTCCCCGCCTACCTGGGCTACCTTAGCGGGCAGGCACTGGGGGCCGGTAAGCCTCGATAGAACTGCTCCGACCCGAATGCAGGAGGCCGGCGTCAGGCGGCAGTGGCGGGCGCCCTCCCTCCCGCCCGATTGCAAAGCGTTAGGTTCGTCCCTCCCCGATACGACAGTCAGCCTTTGCTAGCGATCTGGGCTGCCCCGCCGTCACAATCGCCTCCATGACAGATGTCACCGGATCGAACGCATAGGCCATTTGGCGCTGTCTGGTGTTCCTGCCCCCGCCTAGAGTGATGGAGAAGCTTCAACGAGTGGGAGAGCGATATGCGCGCAGGTAGATGGATGAGCCTGGGCCTGGCTACTGGCGCAGGCCTGTTGGGGGCAGCCGGGTTGGCCGGGATCTACTTCGGCCTGGTTTCGTGGGCCGAGAGCGCCGAGCACGCCTGGCAGCAATTCCAGCAGGACTGGTTGTACGTCGTGCCCATTCTGGTGGGCTTCGGGTTTCAGGTGGCGCTCTATGCCACCTTGCGTTGGCGATTGTTCCTGCCGCATGCTGCCCCCGGGGCTGGTGGGGCACTGACCGGCGCCAGCGGGGGAACCTCGGCAGCGGCGATGGTGGCCTGTTGTGCCCATCACCTGACGGATGTGCTTCCGGTGCTGGGCCTGACAGCGGCCACCGCGTTTCTGGCGGAATATCGCCAGTTGTTCATGCTGGTGGGGTTAGCGACGACCGTGGCCGGCAGCCTGTACATGCTGCGAGTTCTGCGCAAGGAGCGAAGCTTTATGACCGCCCGGTCCGCCGAGGCCGCGCAGGCGGTGCCGGCGTGAGCGGGCGGTTGGGCCTCTGGGCCTGGCTGATCGTCTCGGCGGGCTTGCTGGCGGGGTGCGCCGGGGCGGCGGGCGCAGCCGTCATTGGTGACGGTCCGGCGAGTCCGACCACGATGCCGGTGATCGAAGTGACGGCTGAAGGTGTTGGGGACGGAGCGGCCACGGGGCAGGTCTCCGACGAGCTGCCGGCCCCGCAGGAAGCACCGGCCGTGCTGCCGATGCCAGCCGGCACGATCACGGACGGCCAGGGCGCGGTCGAGGTATCCGTCACGCCACATGCCGAACAATCGGCTCGCATGGGGAAGCTGGCCTTCCTCGTTGTCCTGGACACCCACTCGGTCGACTTGTCGATGGACCTGAGCCTGCTGGCGGCGCTGGAGACCGACACCGGATTGAAGCTGGCGGCGACCGGCTGGTCGGGCGGCAGCGGCCATCACGTGACCGGCCTGCTCGAATTCGAGTTGCCACAAGGGGAGGCCGCCTTCCAGCTTTGGGACGCATCCTGGTGGCGGCTGACAATCCGGGGAGTTGACGCCGAGGAGCGGAGATTCGAGTGGCGCCTGAACGGCACCCCGTGACCTTCCGCTCAGGATTCGGCCGGCTGGCCGCCGCGCTGGCTGGGATGCTCCTGGCGGCAGTCGCCTGGTTCTCGCCGGCAGTGGCGGCCGAGCCGGTACATATCTTCTTCAGTGCCGGCTGCGCCGACTGTTGGCCGTATGTCGAGGATAGCCTGACACCGGCGTTACGGTCGGCCGGCGTTGAGGCAGCCATTGAAATCCATGACTACACGGTTCCTGCTGAGCGCGCCCGGCTATTAGAGCTGGCCGACGGGCTAGAGATTCCTCGCTCGATCGCCGATTCGCTGTACGCGTTTATTCCATATCAAGGTGGCCAGTTGGTGGTGCTGGGCCATGTGCCCCCCGACCTAATGGCGCAGGTGCTGGCCCATCCGGACCTGCCGGCCCGCTTGATCGTGTGGCAGCCCGAGATGCACGGCGAACCGACTGAGTATCGCTTGTGGGCCTGGCAGGGCGAGGTGCGAACCTTTGCCATTGACGATCCCTTTGACCAGGCGCTGGCGGCAGCCCGGGAAGCGGCCGGGCCGCTGCCGGTAGGGCTGGCCAACCTGGGGCAGCTGCTGCCGGCGGTTGTGGTCACCGGTCTGCTCGATTCGGTGAACCCATGCGCCTTCGCCGTCATCCTCCTTCTGCTGGCATTCCTGTTCACCCTGCGCCAGGCCCGCAGCCGCATTCTCCAGCTCGGCGCAGTCTACATCCTGATGATCTTCCTGGTCTATTTCGCCATTGGACTGGGATTGCTGCGGGCCGTCCGCCTGTCCGACGACCCGCATCTGGTGGCGCGTCTTGGAAGTTGGGTCTTGATTGTCTTGGGCGCCGTCAACCTGATTGGGTACTTCTTCCCGCAGTTCCCCATCAAGCTGCACATGCCCAAATTCGCTGGGGCCAAGACACAGGAACTGATTGGGCGGGCGACCCTTCCGGCGACGATCGGGGCCGGCTTGTTGGTCGGGCTGTGCACCTTCCCGTGCTCAGGCGGGGTGTACGTGTCGATCATCACGCTGCTCAACGCCAAGACCACGCTCGCCTGGGGTGTCGCCTACCTGGGTCTGTACAACCTGCTCTTCGTGCTGCCGCTGGTCCTGATCCTGGCTATCGTGGGCAACCGGCCAGCGGCCAAGCGCTGGGCGCGTTGGGAACGCCAGTATGCCGGTTCTATTCGTCTCTGGTACGGCCTGGCGATGGTGGCTCTGGGGGCATCCATGCTGCTGTGGGTGATCGGCTAGGTTCAGACAACCAAGCGAGGCGAATGGCCCCGCAATGGGAGGCAGTGACATGAAGA